>NBMI01000016.1 GCA_002085445.1 Candidatus Parabeggiatoa sp. nov. 2 | reverse complement strand
CCTCCTATCAAAAAGCGAACAAAGCTTCAAGTGCGCGGTATTATCCTCTTTCCAGACATTTCTAGCAAGATAGAATTTGGTACCATTCATCAACTACAAGGATTCTATATAATAAGGGATTAGATCGAAGTCTCCCTTTATCTCGCTGGTAGTTTGTTCAAGTTTGTCCACTTCACTAACTCTTCAAGTGCGCGATATTATCCTCTTTCCAGACATTTCTAGCAAGATATAATTTGGTACCATTCATTAAAGTCCGATAAAAGTGTCTTTTTGGCGCGACAAAAATAGAGGGCCAGACTTCAATTTGAAAACCTTCAAATGACTTTATGGCCCCCAAACCAGACTGTCCAAAATAACCACACTAATTTTAAATAGATTGGTGCTTGAACTTCTACTGTTCCTTGAAGGGATAGTATCTGTTGAATTCACTGTGAGTCGAGTGCTTTTAATGGCATACAAAAAGTGTCTTTTTGGCGCGACAAAAATAGAGGGCCAGACTTCATTTTGAAAACCTTCAAATGACTTTATGGCCCCCAAACAAGACCGTCCAAAATAACCACGCTAGTGTCAACTTTTTGCCCGACCAAAATCTAGGGCCAGACTTCAATTTGAAAACATTCAAAATACTTTATGGCCCCCAAACAAGATAGTCCAAAATAACCGCACTTATTATTTAAAGGTTAAACTAACCAATACCAATTCTGGATTGATACCCATTTGTCTGTTGGCCTAGTCATCGATAAATCTTGGAGTCATAAGGAACATTTAATAGAAACTTGGCTTATAAGTGTTCAAATGGTTTTTGCAACTGGGTGGGCAATGTTTGTTCTTGTGTCACACAAAATAGTATGTAGATGTATAATGGAGTTCAAACCTTTAGGTTTGGACTTGCCAAAGCTGAAGCTTTGGACTCCATTGCCAAAGCTAAAGCTTTGGATTCCAATTGACAAATCAATTACTCATAAAAAAAATGGCCGTTAATTTACCTGATTTACTCCCTCTTTATCCCATTGCCGGCATTAAAGTTGGCACCGCTTGCGCTCAAATTAAACAAACTGAGCGTGATGATTTGGCGTTGTTTGAATTGTCGCCCAAAAGTACTTGTGCTGTTGTATTTACTCGCAATGCGTTTTGTGCGGCTCCGGTTATTGTGGCGCGTCAACATTTTGCCGCTACGACTCCCCGATATTTGTTAATTAATTCGGGCAATGCTAACGCAGGAATGGGAGAGCGTGGCTTAAATGATGCCCTTTATTGTTGCGAAGCGGTGGCAGAATTAGCCGGTTGTGCCGTCAATGAAGTTTTGCCTTTTTCTACTGGCGTGATTGGTGAGCCTTTACCGGTAGAACAAATCGGTGCTGTTATGCCGGCCGCTTTGATGGCCCTTGATGCTCAAGGCTGGGAAAAGGCGGCCCACGCCATTATGACGACCGATACTGCGCCTAAAGGTGAGTCTATCCAAGCTTATATCGACGATTATACGGTGACAGTGACAGGCATTGTTAAAGGAGCGGGGATGATTAAGCCTGACATGGCAACTATGTTGGCGTTTATTGCTACAGACGTTGCGGTGGAAGCCTCGGTGTTGCAAACCTGTTTGGCGCGCGCCATGGACGAAAGTTTTCATCGTATTACGGTTGACGGTGATACTTCGACTAATGATGCTTGTGTACTAATCGCTACCGCTCAGAATAGTTTGCCACCTATCAAGAGTACACGCGATTCGGGCTACAGTTCATTGTGTAAGGCAATAAGCCATGTCTGTAGACAATTAGCCAAAAAAATCGTGCGCGATGCTGAAGGTGCGACTAAATTTATCACGATTGATGTTGAACAAGGCCGCTCTCAAAAAGAATGTCTTGATGTGGCTTATACCATTGCCCATTCGCCTCTCGTCAAAACGGCCTTTTTTGCCAGCGATGCCAATTGGGGCCGTATTTTAGCGGCGGTGGGCCGTGCTGGCATAGAGAATCTCGATATCAAGGCGGTAAAGATTTATCTTGGCAACGTGTGTATCGTGGAAAACGGCGGCGTTGCAGAAACTTATACCGAAGAACAAGGGCAGAGGGTGATGCGTGAATCTGAAATAAAGGTGCGTGTTCTGTTGGAAAAACGTGGCACCTATCAAGAAACGGTTTTTACCAGTGATTTATCTCACGATTATGTGCGTATTAATGCGGAATATCGTACTTGAAGAATAGACGAGGAGTGCAAGATTTATCTTGCACGAATGTACAAACGTGAGCTCTACTTGAAATATCAATGAGTTAACTATTTGATAATTATTTCAACTCGTTATTTATAATGACTTTTAAATCAATCTGTTAGGGCGCATTCCCCTGTTCAGGGTACTTTGTTAATAACGACGGCGATTAAATTCGTTTATCCGCGTAATTAGTTGTACTAAATTTTAATGTCGAACTCACGTTACAAGATAAGTCTTGTATTCCTCGTTAACGGCCTAGCAAAAATGAATAAAACCAAACCGTTACACGTCGTCGCTGGCGTTGTCTATAATTCGCAAGGCGAAATCTTATTGGCTCGTCGCCCGGTGCATACTCATCAAGGTGGCTTGTGGGAGTTTCCGGGTGGCAAGTGTCAAACGGGGGAGGCCGTTGAGCAAGCGTTGGCGCGAGAATTAGAAGAAGAGTTAGGTATAGTCGTGCAACAAGCGCGGCCTCTTATCCGTATTAGTCACGCTTATCCTGATAAAAAAGTTCTGTTGGATGTGTGGCATGTTGAACAATGGCGCGGCCAAGCTTATGGGCGTGAGGGCCAAACCGTGCAATGGTGTAGGCCCAACTCTTTGAAAAATAAGCAATTTCCAGCGGCCAATCATCCCATTATCACGGCCGTACAATTGCCATCGTTGTATTTGATTACTCCTGAGCCGGTTTCATTTCAAGACAAGGCCTTTTTTTATCGCTTAGAAGCGTGTTTGGATAAACAGGATATTTCCTTGGTACAGTTACGCGCCAAAAATCTATCGGCGCGCGATTATTGTTATTGCGCCGAAAAAGCTTTAAGGTTATGTGATCGCCAAGCGGCGCAATTATTGATTAATGCCACGGCCGAAATGGCCTTATCGGTGGGAACGCATGGTGTCCATTTAACGAGTGAGCGATTGTTGGCATCCGTTGAGCGGCCGTTACGTGATGACTTATGGGTAGCCGCTTCTTGTCATTCGTTGGAAGAAGTTGAACACGCTAATCGTATTGGCGTTGATTTGATTGTGTTAGGGCCGGTGCATGCCACGCCTTCTCATTCTGAGGCCTCGCCTTTGGGATGGTTTGAGTTTTGTCAGTTGACCGAACTTGCCAATTGTCCAGTGTTTGCGTTGGGCGGTATGAATGTTGAAGAAGTGCCGAAGGCGTGGGCACATGGGGGCCAAGGTGTGGCCGCTATTCGGGCGTTGTGGGGCAAGCCTTGAATGAGCGTTTGCAGTAGTCGTTTGTAGTAGTCGCTTTAGCGACTGTTTGTAGTTGTTGTTTTGTATAGTTGTCCAGAAAAGTTTTTAGTAAAAATCCTATTTTTTAGAAAAATCGGATTTTTCAAGTCACCAAATTTATCTGGATAACAACTATTAATCGCTTTAGCGACTTATCGTTTTCGTAGCAACCAAAAGCGAGCCGCTAAAGTGGCTACTACGAACATTAAACTCAAAAATAACTTGACTAACATGGTGACATACTGTCGCTTTTTGCTCCCCCAATCATTGATTTAGCGGTTTGATGAAAGATATATAGTATTTCAGAAAAAAGGAGTCCAAACTTTAGCCTCAAACAGGTTATTTTACCACAAATATATTAATTTATTTTCGAGCGACTGAATGTCGCTTTTTCCCGAAACAACTTTTTTTAAAATTATCACTTATGATGAACTAATATGTCCCGATTACTTATCCAAAATTATCACACTGAAGTAGAAAAAATCATCCAATACGGTGGTTCGCGTAAAGAAACCTCCATTCGGGTGGCTTTCCAAAAGCTTTTAGAGGGTTATTGCGAAAGCCAACATTTTATTTTAATTCCGGAATTGGAATATCGCACTCCATATAATACCACTGTTTATCCTGATGGCACGGTGAAGGATGCGTTGCGTCTGCCTTGGGGCTATTGGGAAAGTAAAGATATTGAGGATGATTTAGATAAAGAAATCCAGGCAAAATTGGCTAAAGGCTATCCTTCCGACAATATTTTATTTGAAGATTCGCAAACCGCCATCTTGATTCAAGGTGGGCAAGAAATCCAGCGCGTGTCGATGCGAGAGGCGGATAAGTTAGAGGCGTTGCTGACGCATTTTACCAGTTATGAACGGGTTGAAGTGCGCGATTTTCGGCAAGCCATTGAGCATTTCAAAGCCGATTTGCCCACCATAGTTGAGACATTACGAAACACGCTTGCCACTCAAGCAAAAACCAATAAACCGTTTAGGGCAACTTTTAAAGGATTATTGACGCAGTGTCAAGAGTCAATCAACCCGACAATTAACGCGTTTGATATTCGGGAGATGATTATCCAGCATATTCTCACCGAAGATATCTTTTTAACGGTTTTCAATGAAGCCAAGTTTCATCAAGAAAATGTGGTAGCGCGTCATTTAGAAACCGTCGTCAATACTTTTTTTACCGGCAAACTCCGCCGCGATACGTTGAAATCCATTGAAAGTTACTATGCCGTGATTCGGCGCGAAGCGGCGAATATTTCTAATCATCATGAAAAGCAAAAGTTTTTGAAGGTGATTTATGAAAATTTCTATAAAACCTATAACCCAAAAGCGGCTGATAGACTTGGCATTGTTTATACACCGAATGAAATCGTCCGCTTTATGATTGAAAGTACAGATTATTTATTAGACAAACACTTTAATCGGTTGTTAGCCGATGATCAAGTGGAAATTCTCGATCCAGCGACGGGCACCGGTACATTTATCACTGAGTTGATTGAATACTTACCCAAAAACGGCCTCCACGCTAAGTATCTCAAAGAAATTCATGGCAATGAAGTGGCGATTTTGCCGTATTATATTGCGAACCTGAATATTGAGTACACTTACCAGCAAAAAATGGGTGAATATGAAGCCTTTTCTCATATTTGCTTTGTCGATACGTTGGACAATTTGGGTTTTGAGCATAGTTATCAAAATCAACAGAAAACCTTATCTCTTGGGTTGGGAGAAGAAAACGCGGCGCGTATTAGGGCGCAAAATAAGCACAAGATTTCGGTGATTATCGGTAATCCGCCCTACAATGCTAATCAACAGAATGAGAATGACAATAATAAAAATCGTATCTATCCCGAAATAGACGAAGCGATTAAGCGCACTTATATTGCCAATAGCACCGCGCATAAAACTAAACTTTATGATATGTATGCGCGGTTTTTTCGGTGGGCGAGTAATCGTTTATCGGAAAATGGCATTTTAGCGTTTGTTACTAATTCCTCTTTTTTGGATGCGCGTACTTTTGATGGGTTTAGAAAAGTCGTTGCCGAAGAATTTAATGAGATTTATCTGGTTGATTTAGGCGGCGATGTTAGAAAAAATCCCAAACTCTCCGGTACTAAAAATAATGTGTTTGGCATTCAAACCGGCGTAGCGATTTCATTTATGGTGAAGCGGCAAGGTGCCACTTCGTGCAAAATCTATTATGTGCGTCGCCCTGAAATGGAAATCGCCACCGATAAACTGGCTTTTTTGAGAAGCACCCCATTTAAGGAAATTGAGTTTGAGCGCATTATGCCGGATAAAAATCATCATTGGCTCAACATCGTTGAGAATGATTTTGATGATTTATTAGCATTAGTTGCTGGTAGAGGAAGAAAATTAGGGAAAACTGATACGGAAAAATCCGTTTTTGAGTTATTTTCTTTTGGCGTAGTTACCAATAGAGACGATTGGGTTTATGATTTTTCCAAATTATCGCTCATAAAAAAGGTCAATTACTTGCTAGAACAGTATCATTTGGAAAAAGTTCGATTAAAAGGACACGAATTTAAAGATGAGGAATTAACGAATAATATTAAATGGACACAAGATTTAAAGAAATATTTACGAAAAAATATTGAGTTACAATTTAACGAAACCCTCATCAGTGATTCCATTTATAGGCCCTATGTTAGAAAGAAGCTCTACTTTTGTAAGTTTTTAAACTGGAGCCATTATCAAATGGGCAAAATTTTCTGTGGTGAGCAAAATTTGTTGATGACTTTATCGGGAGCAAGTTCTCATAAACCATTTTCTGTTTTAGCAACAAATAGGTTATATGGACTTGATTTTTTAGAAAAAACGCAATGTCTCCCTTTTTACCGCTACGAAAACGGAGAAAAAATAGAAAACCTCACCGACTGGGGCTTAAACAAATTCCGCACCCATTATCTCGATGAAAGTATTACCAAGGCGGATATTTTTCATTATACTTATGCAGTTTTACATCATCCCGCTTATCGGGAAAAATACGCGCTGAACTTAAAGCGCGAATTTCCGCGCCTGCCGTTTTATGACGACTTTCATCAATGGGCAACATGGGGCAAGCAATTGATGGATTTACATTTAAACTACGAAACGGTAGAAAAATATCCACTCAAACGGCTGGGTAAGCCATTAGCCGCTCACGCGCTTAATAAACCCAAACTCAAAGCGGACAAAGCGAAGGGTGAAATTCAGTTAGATGCCATCACCACGTTGCAACGCGTACCTGTTGAGGCCTGGGATTATCAATTGGGCAACCGCAGCGCGTTAGAATGGATACTCGATCAATACAAAGAAAAGAAACCCAAAGATAAAACCATCGCCGAACAATTCAACACCTATCGCTTTGCCAATTACAAAGAACACGTCATTGACTTACTGCAACGAGTGTGTACCGTCAGTGTTGAGACGATGCGGATTATTGGCGCAATGCCAAAGAAATCCTAATGGAACTACAAGGATACTTCAACCAGAAAACCTTGTTTTGTCAAGTAATTTTGATAAGTGGCGAGACTGTTATTATCACTATAGCGCCTAAGTTAGTAGTAGGCGCTTTAGCGCCTAAGTTTGTAGTAGTCGCTTTAGCGACTGTTTTCCCGAGTGACTACGAACTGTAGCGAAACGCGGAACCAAAATGAGGGCCTATCAATTCGACAACATGGCCCACTTTGAAGAAACTTGTCATTCTTCATCCGTTTCTGGATCATAAAACGGAATGGAAAGACGTTCACAAACCTTTTGCATCGAATTGTCTGAGGTGACGAGGATAGCAGAAAATTGTGATTGCAGTTTTTCAACAATGGCTAAATGTAAAGCATCGTTTGAACTGATGTCAAGGCTCAGGGCATATTGTAATAATAGACTCTCAGCCAACCGAAATGCCTCTTCATGTATCGGAATTATTTTAAATGGACGATTTTTCCCATTCAGTTCAACATCCATTCTTAACCGCTGAAAGAGTTTATTGACTTGCTTTTTTTTCAATAGCTTCGAGCGATAATACTTCATCACAACACCTAAACATTCTAGCGAAGTCAGTGGTGATACCAAAATAGGGTGGGACACATTTGAAACCAAACGTCTTATATTCAGACTGCCTTTCTCATCTTGATAATATTTGAAAAGCGCATTCGCGTCGAAATAGTATTGATAGTCTACACTATTGTTCATTTCACCAATCCTATAGTTGATAAGACATTTTCAGGACTAAAAACCAAGTTTATTGAAAAAACTTGGCTTTTCCTGAATTTATTTGACTGAAAGTCGATAATCGGGTATCGCCGATAAGTAGCGTCTCATCAGCTCAGGTGGTATCACTTGACACAATTCCTTGACTCTGTTTAATAGTTGAGCCATGTCAATCCCGATTTTTTCAAACCAAGCACCCACACCAAGGTTGAGTACCGTGACGGCATCTTCCTTGTTTCCATGTTCAGTTAAGACAATGATTTCCGTGTCTAACTCTTCTTCGTTAACCAGACGAATGATTTCAATACCACTCATTTTCGGTAGTTTTATTTCTACCAGTGCGACGTCTGGTTCATCTTTTCGGAGTTTTTCAATTCCTTCAATACCATCTTGCGCTGTATCAACTTCAAAACCTTGTTGGGTGAGGTAGTTTTGATAAGTGGCGAGACTGTTATTATCACTATCTATGATTAAGACTCGGTATGGATGCTCTTGCATGAATCTTTCTCCTTGTTGACTTTTCGCATCTGTAAGCCTCATTATTAGTTATAAGGCTGAAAGCTAAGTAGGGTAAAACCTACTAAACTTGTTTTTGAATAAAGTCGTCTATTATTGCAATACCGCTTTCATTCGGCCGAAAGGCCGCTTTTCATAACGACAAATCAATAACTTAGGTTCGATTACTGCTTTGCGCTATTGCCTATTATTCGTTGCAAAATGATTGTGTTGCGCTAACAGGTACTATCCCTTGATGGGATAGCATTTGTTCTACAACGAACTGTATGAAAACACATTTTATCAATGGCTCTCAATATAACTCATGCCATCATAAAAATTTGAATTAAGAATTGATATTGGCTTTTAGTTGATGATCAAGCCTGGGGATCAATCCCCAGGCTAAAAGCTCAAGTATGCTAAAGCAGACTCACCCCAGTGCGTGGGTTAGTACCCTTTAGGGTACCCCCGCTTTGAGCGCTACACTGGTGAAAGACTTGATCATCGAGTTTTAACGTGTGTTTTCATTGAGATGAGTAGCCCAGCTATTCAATTCCCTACTGCCATTTGAATTGAGGTTTAGGAACAACAGAAAGGATGCGCCTAATTTCATCAAGCGATACGCCCTCTGCCAATTCCTTGACTTTTTTTAAGAAGTGAGGCCTCTCAATACTGGTTTTTTCAAACCAGGCTTTGACACCGGCGTTTATCGCCGAGACTACCTCTTGTTTTTCGCCACCCTTGGTGAAAATGATCATTTCGGTCTCTATACCTTCTTCGTTAGCATGACGACTGATTTCAATGCCATTTATTTTAGACAGTTGTACCTCTACAATTGCAACATCAAATTCACCGGTGCGAAGTTTCTCAAGTCCTGCGATACCATCCGATGCTGTCTCTACCTCAAGCCCGTGTTGGGTGAGGTAATTTTGATAAGTGGTAAGAATGTCGTTGTCATTGTCTATGATTAAAACTCGGTATTTGCGTTCCATAGATAATTATCCTCTCAATATCAATTAGAGCGTGTTTTAAAACTCGACTTAACTCATTGTTTTATTTATACCTAAAAATGGCAATTCAAATGTTCGTAATTTATATTAAAAAATTGAATAAATAAGATTATTTCAACTCAATCCGTTGAAATTTTACTCATCAAATGGTGATCAAAATTTCAATGAAATCTCCAATTTTTTTAGAGTAAATTTAAAGCGTTAAGTTAATTTGTTGAAATGTTAATTGCCATTTTTAGGTTATAAGTAATAGACTATTTTATAAGTGATTGATTCTTGGACTTTTCAAACACGCTATAAACCTTTCAGTTTGGAGTCCAAGCTTTGTCTAAACCTTTCACAAAAAGTTTGAAAACTTCCAAATGGTTTTATGGCCCTCAAACCAGTGCCAATACCCATAAAAAAATAATGGTAATTTAAAACACCCTCTTATCAAAATATCAAATCTGTTTTCAACGGATAGTATACATACTTTTGTTATGATTCCCTAGCGACAGCTATGAATTGGGCGTTAAAAAAAAAGCCAATTGATTGGTTCATTTTTCGCGGTTTTTCATGGTGTTCCATTTATAGGGATGTGATGGGTTTCGCTCCAAATACAAAACCACCCACCCTAGCAATCTCTAATCCTAGCCGGGCCTCGCCGATAAGTAGCGTCTCATCTGAGCAGTAGGTATTAATTGGCACAAATCTTGGACTTTTTCCAAGAATTGAGTTTTATCGATATTCGATTTTTCAAACCAAGCACCCACGCCAAGGTTGAGTACTGTGACAGCATCTTCTTTGTTTCCATGTTCAGTTAAGACAATTATTTCCGTGTCTAACTCTTCTTCGTTAACCAGACGAATGATTTCAATACCACTCATTTTCGGTAGTTTGATTTCTACCAGTGCTACGTCAGGTTCATCTTTTCGGAGTTTTTCAATTCCTTCAATACCATCTTGCGCTGTATCAACTTCAAAACCTTGTTGAGTGAGGTAGTTTTGATAAGTGGTAAGAATGTCGTTGTCACTATCTATGATTAAGACTCGGTATGGATGCTCTTGCATAAATCTTTCTCCTTGTTGACTTCTCGCATATGTAAGCCTCATTGTTAATTATAATAAGGTTGAAAGCTAAGTAGGCGCTTTCTTGCGTGCGTTTGTAGTAGGTGCTTTAGCGCCCAAGTTTGTAGTAGGCGCTTTAGCGCCTAAGTTTGTAATAGACGCTTTAGCGCCTAAGTTTGTAGTAGGCGCTTTAGCGCCCAAGTTTGTAGTAGGCGCTTTAGCGCCTAAGTTTGTAATAGACGCTTTAGCGCCTAAGTTTGTAGTAGGTGCTTTAGCGCCTAAGAGCGTGTTTTAAAACTAGACTTAACTCATTGTTTTATAAGCAATCAACTATTTTATAAGTGATTGATTCTTGGACTTTTCAAACACGCTCTAAAGCGACTACTACAAACATTACTACAAACATTAGATTAAGTCGCTAAAGCGACTACTACAAACATTACTACAAACATTAGATTAAGTCGCTAAAATGACTACTACAAACATTACTACAAACATTAGATTAAGTCGCTAAAGCGACTACTAGACTACTACAAACATTTCTTTTTTTGCAATACCGCAAAATTCGGCATAAAGGCCGCTTTTCATCACGAAAAATCAATAAATTAGGTTCGATTACTGCTTTGCGCTATTGGCTGTTTTTAATTCAAAGAATTACGAGTTTTTATCAAAAAGTCCAATTTGTTCCCATCTTTAGTATAAATTCAAAAGATTTCTCCTCAAGGAGAAATGACAAGATCAAAAATGATTGATTGTCATTTCGGGCACTGGGGCCGTTCAATGGGATAATCCTTACAAAAGTTATTCGTCAATAAATAAGTAATCAATGACTTAGAACCTGTTCCAATCTCATTGTAACCTATTGATTTTATAGCGTTCCCAGTCAAGGGCCCCAGTGCCTCATTTCGACCAATGGGAAAATCTTAACCTGTTGAAACCAACAGATTTATCCATCAGGAGAAATGACAAGAGCCAAAATGTCCGGTACTGCAACAGGCTTATAAAATTATTAGTCAAATTATTGACTTACTTAGAATTAATCTCTTCATTTTTCATTTTTCATTTTTCATTATAATATCACCGCCTTTGCGTATGCCGGGTTCTGGAATATCCATCGGAAACGCTTCTAGTATTTCCCTCGAATGGGTACTGGCAATCACCGTGATGCCTGGATGTTCTGTCACCAGTTCTTTTAAGAGACGTAGTACGCCATGTTGCCAGATAGAATGCAGATGTCCTTCCAAATCATCAATCAGAATCAGGGTATTATTGGTTAGATGTGTACTGAGACGAAGAAACATTTGCACAAGGTTTTTTTCTCCGCTGCTTAATTGATCTAAACGATGTTGATGGCCTTCATTAATGACAATGGCTTCTGGCGGATCACGACGTATGTCTTTGATAAATTTGGAATCGCCGTTGAAGACGCGCTCATTGATAAGCGTCAGTGCCCGTTCAAACCGGCCATCATCTAGCCATTTGAGCCAAACGAGAAGATTGTCCAAGGAACTGTTCCATGTACCACCGTCTACACTGATGTCATGCACTGGGGAGTAACCCCACCATTTTGGTTTGGTAATCGTGCGCTCATGATGGGTTATGCGTTCAATGTTCCGATAGGCGGAAAAGTAAAGCAAGGTTGGTAAAGAAAGGGTAGGTGCTTGAAAGCCTTCTGGGGAAGTCGATATTTTGGCGCGTATATTTTCTAGTAATTCGTTTACTAAATCATCCGCTTTGTTGATACGCTCTAAGTGGCCCAAGGCGTGGCGTTGGTAGCCGAACTGGTGCCAAGCGGTGGCTTCATATTGGTTGATATCGGCGTCTGTCCAATGTTTGAGGTGCCCATTCTCGAAGTGGCCGGCTAACAGTGATAAGACGATGCAGTGCTTTTGCCCTTGCCTGTCTAATTGGACACGTATGTCCCATTGTGCGCGCCCTTCACCAGAATCCAAATCTTCATGCCCGAATTGGGTGGGATGTGCTTCTGCAATCAGTTGCATTAGAGCACGCATGATTTCCAATAGGGTCGTTTTTCCTTGCCCGTTTTTGGACATTAATAGAAAGAGGTTGCAGGGTTGATTATTGGCATCGGTAAAATCCACTTGATAGGGTGATCCTCGAAAGGGGCCTAGATTTTCTACCGTTAACCATAACGGCTCGAAAGCATCAATAAGAAAAGGTTTTTTAATCATGACTTTTCTACGCTCAGTCGTTGAAATTTTTCGTTTGGTGAGGAGTGTTATCAAGGGCATTGACTTCAGCATCTTGCTGACTCAAGCGCAGGATTTGTTCCTGTTCTATAATCGTTTGAGCCTTTTCAAGCGAGGCTTGAATCATAAATTGATTGAGTGTTGTTCCTACAAGATCGGCGGCCTGTTGTAAGACTTTATGCAGTTGGCTTGAAAGTGGTGTTGAAAGGTGTTCAGTTGTGGTTGCAATGGGTGGCATTGTCTTTTTCCTGGTTATTAAGTTGTGTGTTAGATAGACTAGCACAGAAATAAGTGACAATTTCAGTCGTTGAGAATGAGGCTAAAAATAATTGCTCGCCTTGTGGGCCAGTTAGTCGTAGGTGATTGTTAGCCTTTTGTGGGCCAGTTAGTCGTAGGTGATTGTTATACTCAACATGGTCATAACTTGGATTTCCTGGGGCGCTGCCCCAGGCTGTCCCGTTGGGGCTTTTCAAAGTTATTTTTGTTTCTCAAAAAGTCCCGTTTGTTCCCTTCTTGAGTATAGCCTTTTGTGGGCCAGTTAGTCGTAGGCGATTGCTCGTGTGGGCCAGTTAGTCGTAGGTGATTGTTATACTCAACATGGTCATAACTTGGATTTCCTCCTTTTGTGGGCCAGTTAGTCGTAGGCGATTGCTCGCCTTTATGGGGCCGGTTAGTCATAGGCGATTGTTAGCCTTTTGTGGGCCAGTTAGTCGTAGGCGATTGTTCGCCTTTTGTGGGCCAGTTAGTCGTAGGCGATTGTTCGTGTGGGCCAGTTAGTCGTAGGCGATTGTTCGCCTTTTGTGGGCCAGTTAGTCGTAGGCGATTGTTCGCCTTTTGTGGGCAGGTTAGTCGTAGGCGATTGTTCGTGTGGGCCGCTTAGTCGTAGGCGATTGTTCGTGTGGGCCAGTTAGTCGTAGGTGATTGCTCGCCTTTTGTGGGCCGGTTAGTCGTAGGCGATTGTTAGCCTTTGGTACCGGTTATCATACTCGATGATCAAGTTTTATCACCGCTGCCATGCGCTGAACTTCATGGCTCAAAGCGGGGGTACCTAAAGGGCACTGCGAAAACTCAACTTGAGGGTTTAGTCTGCTTTAGCAGACTTGAGCTTTTAGCATGGGGATTTATCCCCATGCTAATAAAAATTGAAACTCACCAATATCAATGATAGCCACAGCACTTCGTCCTCCTTCGGTGATAAACTGAAAGCAGTCATTATTGAGTCAAATAGGACAAATTCGTTTGTTTCAGTAATTCGTTGTTTAGTTGGTAGTGGTAAAACAGTCGTTTCTGAAAAAACCTGACAGGTTTCAAAAACCGTCAGGTTTATATCACGATTTGTTTAGGACTACTGTTTATTTAACGTCGTTGATCTTCGGTTCACCAATTCGTTGTACGTTTTATCTAGTCTTCTTTTGATGAGTCTGTAGGTAATGGGGCGACTAATTGGATATTGATGTCAATGGTTATCGTATTTTTGTCTCTATTCACTGTTATCGTATTTTTTTCAACATTGAGCGTCTTTATACTGGTATTTGATACGTGAATTGTAGCATCCATAGGTATAGATTGAGTCGTAACAGATTGCTCAGTCGATGGGATTTTATAACCGGCTTCTTCAAGCCATTCACGAATATTTCTCCAATTGTCCACTTTTTCATCACCTCTATTGACTAATATTTTGACGTAGTGATAGACGGTTTTACATAAATTGACGTTAATCGCTCTGGGCGTTTTGTGACGCGTTGAAGCAATATCAGTTGGGCTGCAACCACACAGTAAGCCGCGCAAGTGTAGTTTTTCAATCGGTGACAGAGTTTTGCCTTTAACGGCGGTTAAGTCTAGGTAGAGACGTTTTAAATCCCAATCGGCTTCGGCTTCGGAAAACGGCGCTGGTTCTTGGGTGGGTATCATCATGGCTCTTTATACTAATGAAAAATGAAAAATGAAAATGTCATTTCGACTTAGTGAGAAATCTAAAGAAATATTGTCATTTAGGTTTCGACGCTAAGTTTGTCCATTTAGGTTTCGATTGTCATTTCGACTTAGTGAGAAATCTAAAGAAATCTGACAGGTGACAAGTGGAAAAAGATTTCTGGCTGAGCTCGAAATGACATGAAGAGTTTGAAATGACATGAAGATTTTTCGCTGGGTTTGAAATGACATATGTATGGTGAAAAAAACTTGAGCATTTGGCGACAACAAACATCAATCAGTTTAAAAAAACACACATAAGCTGTACTGGTTCATTCCAGTTGATGGCCCACAAATAAGGGTTATTCACGTATTAATGCTAAGGGTATTTCATATAATAAAAATGTGTTTTTAATCACTTAATTGCAATCAACTAATTTATTTGCATAATATTTATATAAATTATTTAAAAATAACGCAGAACTTACGTTTATTGTAAATAAGTGACAATTTTGTAAAATTGTTTGAGGGCCGGTGCGGCCCATTCAATCTGTCGTGGTATTGGCATTGGGGAGACTCTCGAATAACCAAGCATAGCGTTTTTTAACGATTTCATGATCGGTAAAATGGCCCTGCTCGGCATAAGTTATATCTAAAATGTCCAACATCAAGTTGACTTGTTCTGTTAATGATTGAAATTCACCAATATCAATGATAGCCACAGCACTTCGGCCTCCTTCGGTGATAATCAGTGGACGTTTGGTGGTTTGTGCCTTTTTGATAAGTTGGGTTGCCTTTGACTCTAGTTCAGAAATGGGAATTTTTTTTTGGCAGCCAACAGGGCTTGCCAGGTAGCCAGGGGCGATGCCCCTGGCTATATTAATGTCGCCCCGTTGGGGCTTTTTTGTTAGCCCCTTCGGTAAGTGTTATTAAAGCCTGGGGCATCGCCCCAGGCTTCCTGGCTATATTAATATCGCCCCGTTGGGGCTTGCTAGGGGCAACGCCCCTAGAATTTTTATTTCTCAAAAAGTCCAATTTGTTGCCATCTTGAGTCTATCTGAAAATCTATAATAAGCTATCGCGCTTATCCTTGATTATACCCAATCCTTGTAGTTGTTAGTTGATTTCTCGTTACTTCAATTGGCTAACGACTTGATAACGTGATTGATAATCGGCGTTAGTTTTTTTTAGCGATTTGGTCGCGTAGAATGCGCCGCACCGTTGGGACTTGGCTCAAAGAATTTCTAGACTAACAGTTTGTCCGCCTACCTTTTTTAATTATCCGTTTATTTCGCGTATCCGTTGTACTATCAGTATAACATAATTGATAATGTTCGTTAGTTGTGGTTATTAAATTGGTTGGGTAGGATAGCATGCGATTAGGTACATAGCCATAAGGCGTTTATCGTGAAAATGTTAAGGTGCTGTTTTTTTAAAAAGCACATTTAATATTTTGCGACGCGCTGTTATGTTGAATAGATAGGGAGAAATGATGAATGCACAATAATTTTGTTTTAGGTGTGATATTGGTTTTTCATTGTTTGGTAGCCAGTGCTTTTGCACAAGAAGCTACCTATGATGACTTTCTGTATCAATTTCAAAATTGTTACCGAATAAAAACGACGATAACCTGTTCTGTTATGGTTACAAACCAAAAACAGAGGAGAGAACTCAGTTTTTATTACGGCGTGGTAAAACTGTTTGATAACATGGGTAATGAGGTTCCCACTTCAGAAAAAAAGTTCACATCAAACGGTTTGATCAAAAAAGAACTCATCAGTGGTGTTCCAGCAGAGGTTGAGTTTGTGTTCGATGGTATATCTCCCCAAGCATCCAGTATAGCCATACTTTCTCTGGGTAGAGTAGAGTTCAGTAATTTGCCCTTTTCCGAATTGCAGCCCCAAACGACACAAAAGACTGTTTATGACAATTATTTTTATGAACTTCGGGGTTGTAATAAGGTTGACACGACGATTACATGCTTGCTCACCATAACGAACCGCGTTCAAAATAGAGAACTGAATCACTACTACGGTAGGAAAAGATTATTTGACAATCTTGGTAATGAGTTTCAAGCTTCAGAAAAACAATTTACCTCAAACGGAAGTGTCAAGAAACAACTGACTACTGGTGTTCCAGCCGAGTTCAAAATTATTTTTAATGGTGTTTTTTCACAAGCCTCTCATATCACATTGCTTGACATGGATGGAAGATTTGGGTTTCGTCATATTCCGTTCAGTAATCCACAACCGTTAACTGATTATGATAAAGGGAAAGAAGCCGGTAGACAAGAGTGTTTAGCCAATCCAGCCTCATGCGATATCGTTTCCTCAGAAGGGAAAAATGCCTCTTTCGATCCTAATAAGGGGAAACTTTACCTTCCGTTTGTGAATGTGCCAGATGCGTTTGGCAAAGTGACTGTTTATGAAGTAGAGTTAAACCAACAAGCCCCTTCTTTCGTGTTTGAACTCGATTTGGAAAGTATTAAAAAGGTTTCTCAAGGAGAGAAGTAGTTAAACCCACGGATTGTTATTCGTTTATTTCGTGTATCCGTTGTACTATCAGTCTATAACCGTGGTATAAACCTGACAAGTTTTTGAAACCTGTCAGGTTTTTTTTTAATAAAAAAGTTTTTTTAACTAAAAATATCTGATATTTTAACGGATACCTCTGGCAACAACGTGGGAGAAATACATTCATGTTTTTCGGGGAGCCAAATGTGTCGATAGCCTTCGGGAGAGGGTTTTAAATAAATTTCAACTTGTTGCTTTGGTAGATTGATGAGCCAAACTTCCGGGATGCGATGACGCGCATAGATCGGAATTTTGGTATTTTTGTCATGATTTAATGAGCTATCAGCAATCTCAACGAGCAATAATACGTCATCGACGGTTGGATTTGCGGTTTCATAAAAATCTTGGCGTGGGCGCAATAGGGCCAGATCAGGTTCTGGTTCAGAATGAGCATCAAGAACAATAGGCCCTTGAATTTCAACGATAGCCGAATCGCCGACTGACAGAGAGAATAGTCGATTGAGTCGGTTGGTTTTACCAGCATGTATCGGGCCAATGGGTGCCATCAGTATCAATTCTCCTTCAATGAGTTCAATATGTTCCTCTTCGTCTAAAATCCCGATTTCAATCATTTTGTTGAAATGGGTTATTGTGAGTGGATATTTTTTAGGTAATGATTCGGCAACAGGCATTGTTTGTGACTCCAGATGGCATTTTGATTGGTTTGTGGCATGAGCGCCTTTTAGATTTCCAAAGGCATGTCGAAAAAGAAATTTTTTCTCGTCACGCTCAGGTGCTTGTCTCCATATCGTGTGCTTATGAAAAAATCAGGAATTTACCAGTCCCCTTTAGGGGACTTTAGCTTTGGCTCTTTCTCGTTTATTTCTTAACTTAATGGCATTGACCCACCCACCACGTATAACAGAGTAGTCGTTATTTTAGGGCCATGAACCTATCGGAACGCCTTCAACTTTGCCCAGCAAAGCAATTTCATATATTAGTATCCAGCAACAGTAGTCGTATCATAACGGCCTTTCCAATTTTTGTTCTAATAAACTGCCCACACGTTCATCGTATTCAGCGTCTCCATTTTATAACCGTTCTTGTAACAGAAAAGCTAATTCAGAATAACGCTGGCGCCGCTGTGCTAATTCTTCTACTGTATCGAGTGCTTGCGTGCCGGTGACACGTAACACATTACCACGCTTCATATAAGCTTGTGCCAGTATTTTTTGGTTTTCAGCAACCGCTAAAGGTAATGCTTTTGCCAACTGAATCGCTTTATCGTAGGATACCAATGCCTTTTCTAAGGCTTCACTTTGCAATTTTCCCAAAGCTTGCAAGACATCACCGCGATTGATATAAGCATCAGCTAAGGTTTTACGATTTTCCTCATCCAAAGACAATTGATTTATGATATTGATAGTTTCATTATAAGAAGCCAATGCGTTTTTCAACGTTATTAGAGGATTTTCATTCATTTCAATAGGTTCTTAAATGTCGTTTTTCATTTTGGTTAACCTATAAGTAGGTATGCATATACTCAACGTGGTCATAACTTGGATTTTTTTTATGACGGGTTAATATATAAGGCGTATTTTTATCAATGTCGTACCAAAGGGGCTAAAAGCCAAGGGCGTTGCCCCTGGCTTTATTAATGTCGTACCAAAGGGGCTTGCCAGATAGGTACACTGGGTTATTTTTGTTTCTTAAAAAGTCCTGAAAATTTGTTCCCACCTTAAGATTCATTAACCACTCACTGACTTATTTTCAATAACATACCGACTTGTGGGTAAAGATTAGTCTTGAGAGGGGGTGTGTCAAACGGTGCTAAGTCGTTTGAGTCTATTCCCCAATTAATGCCAGTGCTTGATTCATCACGTTGCCAGAAAGGTACATTCCTGCTTGGTGCAATTGTTCTATAATTGGCTTTGCCGCTGGAATAATGCCCCGTTGTTTAGCCGTCAGTACTAATCCAAGGGTACCGCGTACTGGAATATCCAAAGCCGCGGCACAGCGACGTGCTGCTAAATCGTACTATAATCGCTTCTGTGTTTGGATTGAGATAAGCCCCGGTTAAAACCGCTGACTCGCCAGCACCTAAATGATAAGATTGAATAACTTTTGGTATCGGCGGGGTGTCAACAACAACTAACCAATGTGCAAGTGCCTGCACGGTGACATCTTCCTCCCCATATTGTTGAATCTCCGTTTCTACTGCAACCGGTACCATAACATCCATGCCAGCGGCTACTTGTTGTAACAAATCAAGTTTGCCAGCCTTACTCAAAAATATCAAAGGAGAAGCATCAATAACGGGATTCAACCACGAGTCAACTCCTTTTTTAAATCGTTAAAATCTACCGCAAATACATCGTATTTTTCACGGGCAAGAGCCAACAGAAAATATCGGCGGTTTAATCCCGCAAGTTCAGCAGCTTTTTCTTGAGAAATTTCACTGCGTTGATATCCATAAATAGCGGCTGCCAACCGCATGGCTGGAGTTAAGGGTTCTAAGGATTCGTGAGAAAGTGGTGTTGTATGCTCATTGTCCGCGGTTACCAACACAATCACGCGCACACGAGTTTTCTTAGCCACTGGAAGTGACTCATCTAATAATAATCGACGGTGTGCCTCTACGATGCCCGTTGTTTCAATAGCTTTCGCAACTAGTTCCATCTGTTATCCTCTTTGAGTTAGAGATACTGCAAACTGTTGTACTCGATGTTCAAGTTTTTTTTGACACCCTCTTTTTTGGAAACTGGAACTGTCTCTGTGGAAAACGCGCACCGAAATGTGGAAAACACACGAGAATACAGATACCATCCCAGAAAGGGATGATAGCTGTGGAAAACGCACGAGAAGATTGGACTCCTGTCAAGATAAATCTTGGATTCCTGCCAAGATAAATCTTGGACTCCTGTAGTTGTTTTATCCTTTTTTATAACGAATCCTTGTCCAAGATAAATCTTGGACTCCAGCTTGGACTCCGGCGTTACCATCTAGCGTATCGACGTCGACGCTGTTTTTCTGGTCGTCTTCTGTGGTTAGGTAGCCCCGCTAAAACGTCAATTCCCAGTTTCGGCAACCTCGCTAAAACGTCATTTCCCCGTTTCGGCAACCTCGATAAAGTGTCGCTTGTTCGTATCGGCAACTTCGACAAAGTGTCGCTTGTTCGTATCGGCAACTCTGCTAAAGCATCGATTCCTCGTGTTGGCAGCTCATCTAAAACATTGGCAGATTCTCCCTTTTCGCGTTTCTTCATGTTCTCTTATCCGGATTGAAAAAATTGTCCCATTGTTTATCCAAGCAAACACTGGCTTCTTGTAAATCAAGGACTTTCAATATACCCTCATTCTCTGTCAAAATGCCTTCTTCACGCAATTTACGCAGCCCGTCCTCCACTTCAAAATCCATGGATATATCATATTTCTCCTTGATATAGCTTTCAATTTCTTTGTCCAGTTCTTCTTGGTTGTAGTTCTTGTCGCGATTGATGTGAAGAAAATAGTAGGCCAAAATGGCTTCTTTGCCTTCTTCTTCTTCAGCCAAATCAACGAGATAGTTCATCACGCCAAAGTTGTTGTCCAGATTATGAAAGTACAGATTGCGTGATAACGTCATCATGTACTTGGTACGCTGTGTGAAGACATTCATAACCTGACGGACGATCATTCCTATAAAACCAAAAAAAGCACCTATTAGGACAAGCGGACTAATAGCAGCAGTCAACAAAATCTTGCTAAGGATGGAGAAAATACCAAAAATACCACCGCTTCCCCCCGATAGTCCCAGCTTGATTTTATCAACCAACCTGAATCGCACATTCTGGTTAGGGAAAAGCATGTCCAAATCAGTGCGAGGAATATTTTTGAACAACTTCAGAAAGACATGATCTTCGGTGATGTCATCAGGCAAGTTTTGCCGAGATTTCCGTATCTGCTTTCTGGCCTTCTTTTCAAGCTTTAATTTCCGCTTTGCGGCCTTTTCTTGAGCTTTAAGACGCTCTTCTTCGGACGCTTCGGGCTGTGCTTCGCCTTCACTTTCCTTCTCTGCTGCCAACCATTTTTCAACGCGCTCTTGTGCCAGCTCGTCTTCGGGTTTAAACTTCAGTAGCATAAACATGCGTTGGTAGATAGGGATTTCAATCGGAATTTTGGTCAGAAAGAGGGTTTTCCAGTCGCGTTTGTGTTTAACCTGCGTGCGAGAGCCGCGATAATAGACGATCAGTTTCTCAAAATCTTCCAAATCGACGGCGACACTAACCCCATAGAATGACTCGGTGTTCATAGCGTCATCGAGAGCCTCATTCGTCAGTTCTTCATAGTTGGCATTGTTGATCAACCGACGCATTTCCTCGACGAGGCTG
This sequence comes from Candidatus Parabeggiatoa sp. nov. 2, assembly GCA_002085445.1. GTDB lineage: Bacteria > Pseudomonadota > Gammaproteobacteria > Beggiatoales > Beggiatoaceae > Parabeggiatoa. The sequence continues at coordinate 51,979 of NBMI01000016.1, read as the reverse complement.
CCACACTCTTCCAAGTGAACCTGAAATTTGTAATGATAAAGGGCCGTAAAAATTTGGCAAAATTCCTCAAATTGTTTTTTATCTTCAGCACTCCAATGGGGCGCGGCTAACAAATCGGCCACAATTTCCTGTCTGCCAATGGGGATAAAACGCTCCAATGGCTCTTCAGTGGTTGGTGCTTCGGGGGTTGGTGCTTCGGGGGTTGGTTTTTCGGTTGTTGGTAAATCGTCAGACATAATGTCTCCTATTGGTTTTGTCAATTTATCAGTGATCACTGTAATGTTTTCAGTTTTCACGGATCACTGTTCATGGTGCGTATGCCCCCCCGACTCCCCTCAAGGGCTACCATAAGCACACAAGTCTTGATAATTAATAATTAATTGTTACATAAGCTAATTATTAAATAACTCTAAGTGAGTCATTCATTAACGAGGCTGGCTTGATTATTTTCAATAACATACTTACTTGTGTGCCAAGATTAGCCGAATCGAAGGGGTACTAATCACTGAAAACGGATAACTGATAACTGAAAAAAACTGATCACTGATAACAATGATAAAAAAACATATGAGTTGGTTTGAAAAATTATTGCCAACGCGCATCCGCACCGAAGGCAAAAAAAGTAAACACACTGTCCCAGAAGGCGTTTGGAGCAAATGCCCCGTCTGTCAAGCAGTATTATACACCCCAGAATTGGAGCGTTTACAGAATGTCTGCCCAAAATGTAGTCATCATTTACGCATTAACGCACGTAAACGGTTAGAAAGTTTTCTCGACTCTGATCCACGCGAAGAGATTGGTGTTGAGTTATCTTCCTCCGATCCGCTCAAATTTCGTGACAGCAAAAAGTATAAGGATCGCCTCGCGCTAGGGCAAAAGGCCACCGGTGAAAAAGAGGCGCTATTGGTTATGAAAGGTCAAGTCCTCGGTGTACCATTGGTTGCCTGTGCTTTTGAATTTAAGTTTATGGGCGGCTCAATGGGTAGCGTCGTGGGTGAACGCTTTGTGCGCGGTGCGAAAGCCGCCATTGAAGATCATATCCCCCTTGTCTGTTTTTCGGCCAGTGGCGGTGCGCGTATGCAAGAGGCCCTGTTTTCGCTCATGCAAATGGGCAAAACCAGTGCTATCCTCAATCGCCTCAACCAAAAAGGCCTACCATTTATATCGGTATTAACCGATCCGACGATGGGCGGCGTTTCGGCCAGTCTTGGCATGTTGGGGGACATTAATATTGCCGAACCTAACGCCCTCATTGGCTTTGCCGGGCCGCGTGTTATCGAACAAACGGTGCGTGAAACTTTGCCTGAAGGCTTTCAACGTAGCGAATTTTTGCTTCAGCATGGCGCTATCGACATGATAGTGGATCGCCGTGATATGCGTAAACGGATTGTTTCCTTATTAACTATGTTAACCCACCAATCAGTCCCTGAAAAACAGCCCTTGGTGATACTGCCCCAGCAACCGGCCCCTGACAACACCGAGCCAGCCCCGGCAGACTGAAGAATTGGGAATTGGGAATATAGATTTTAAGAACAATAATTTAAAAACAGCCTGAAAGCTCAAGTCCCCTAAAGGGGACTAAATAATTATCTGAATATCTATAGCGAATTGGCAATAGCGAATTGTTCTTTTCCATTTTCCCAATTTCCTGTCCCCTAACTACTTTCCCCGATTTCATTTCCCCCTTTTCAATGACCCCATCAACTCAAATTTTATATCTACCCATATCAATCAATTTCCCAGCTCCAGCCCCTCACTGAAAAATGACGACATGACTGTCTAACCGCTTTTCCCTTATATTTTTTATGCTAATAAAAGCGGAAAAATCGGCCCTAAAAATTTCCAACACTAACAGCGCATTAGGAATTTTAGTCTTTAAAATCAATGAGATACAGGCTTAGCAATTTTATTGCCGGTACGGTATCATTTAAAAAAGTCGTGTACGGATGGGCGTTAACCCCTCTGAATAAAGGATCACGCAAAGCCTTTTAAAAAAATCCGATGTCTTAAAGGCATCGGATTTTTAGCAAAATAAGTATGAATGGTGAATGATGAATGGTGAATTGTGAATTGTGTTTCAGGCAAAAGTTTTTCTCCGAAAAACTTTAGCCTGAAATTGTGAATTGTTAATTGTGAATTGTTAATTGTTAATTAAATTAGGGATGAATTTACCGTACAAATTATCTCAAAATAAGCCTCAAGGAGACACAATGCCTCAAGATAAACTTGCCAACTCAGACTCAAATACGACCCTTGTAGACAACACTATGACCGAGTTGGACTTTGCTGCCCTGAGTCAATATCGCGTCATTCGGCGCAATGGTCAATTGACCAGTTTTGATGCCAGAAAAATCGCCGCGGCCATGACTCAAGCATTTTTAGCCGTCGAAGGCGACACCGCGACGGCCTCGAATCGTATACAGAATGCTGTGGAATCCCTCACCAAACAAGCCATTAAGGGCATATCAAGGCATTTGCACGAAGAAGGCAAAGTGCCTATTGAAGACATACAAGATCAAGTTGAATTGGCACTCATGCGAGCCGGCTTTCATAAGGTGGCGCGTGCTTATGTACTTTACCGCGAAGAACACGCTCACTTACGTGTTGACAAACCAGAAAAAACCGTCATCTACGTCACAGACAACGCCGGCCACCGTCGCCCTTTGGACGAAGATCGTTTGCGGGCCCTTGTAGTCGAGGCATGCGCCAATTTAGAAGATGTCAACCCTGAGCGGATTGTTGAAGAAAGTTTAAGAAATCTATTTGATGGGATTTTATCGCGGGATGTCAACCACGTTTTGGTGATGAGTACGCGCACCTTGATTGAAAAAGACCCGAACTATACTTATGTCGCGGCCCGCTTGTTGCTCGAACAACTGCGAAAAGAGGCCTTGGGTTTTGTCAAGTTTGGTTCAGCCACGGCGACTGCGGCTGAAATGGCGCATTATTACCCAGACTACTTTAAAGCTTATGTACAGTGCGGTATTAACCATGAATTAATAAATCCGACTTTGGCCGAATTTGATCTCGTTAGACTCGGCAAAGCTTTAGTTGCAGAAAGGGATTTGCAATTTACCTTTTTGGGACTGCAAACTTTGTATGACCGGTATTTTTTGCATTGGGAGGACACGCGCTTTGAATTGCCCCAAGCCTTTTTTATGCGGGTAGCAATGGGCCTTGCGCTCAATGAAGATAACCGCGAGGCCCGCACCATTGAATTTTATAACTTATTGTCCCGCTTTGATTTTATGAGCAGCACGCCGACGTTGTTTAATTCTGGCACATTGCGTTCGCAATTATCCAGTTGTTATTTGACCACGGTGCCGGATGATTTAGAAGGCATTTTCAGTGCGATTAAAGATAATGCGATGTTATCTAAATTTGCCGGGGGCTTGGGTAATGACTGGACGCAGGTGCGGGGTATGGGTTCGCATATTAAGGGGACGAATGGTAAATCGCAGGGAGTGGTGCCGTTTTTAAAAGTGGCTAATGACACCCTTGTTGGTGTGAACCAATGCTTTGCGCCAGATACGAAGGTATTTACAGCCAAGGGTATCCAAAAAATCAAAGAGATTAAGGTGGGTGATTTAGTGCTGGGGCAACGCGGCCAATATCGTGAAGTGAAAGAATGCTTGCGTTATAACCAGTTAGACGTGATGGTTGAAATTGAGATTAAACATGCCATAGAGCCGCTGAAAGTCACTGCCGGCCATCCATTTTGGGCGATTTTGAATGTGCCGCTGGCACAAAGTATTCAGCGCACAATGGCATGGCTTGAACAAGGCAAACTCAAACCGGCGTGGGTTGAAGCTGAACGGTTGAAAATGGGAGATTATGTCGCACAAGTCATTCCAACGGAGATTGTTCCGGTTCCCGGCTTTACCGAAGAAGACGCACGGCTCTATGGAATTATGCTTGCGGATGGTCATTGTTGTCAAACACAATTTGAGTGGGGTGTTTCAGGTAATCCAAGCACGGCTACGCACTTAGATTTTGTACGCTCATACCTCACTGAACGGGGTATTCACTACCGGGAAGTTGGTCAATATAACCTACAATTGCAGTGGTCATTGAGTCACGGTGTCGCACGGGAAGCCACAAATGGGCAATTGATAGCCGGAGAGCCGGTATTACCCTTTAGTTTTGATGATCTTTATGATGAAAATCGACAAAAGCGCATTGTGCGTCGTTTCGCCCATCTTCCTCATAAGCAAACTTTGGCAATGATTCAAGGGCTAATAGAAACGGATGGGGGAGTTAGTCGTGGTAAAGAAATTTATTTCACCAATATCTCGCAACCTTTGATTGAAGGTCTACGCTATCAAGCTCTCCGTTTAGGCATTCCAGTGGCGGGCCAATACCGTGAGCGTGAGTGCTCCCATACCGGCACTCGTGCTAATGGCGAATATGAGTTACGCATTCCGGCTGTGCCTGAACTGGCACGTTTAGTCGGTTGTCAACCTCTTACAAAAGACAATTGGTTTCAGTGGCATGGCTGTCTCTTTACTCGCGTTAAAGCCCAACGTGAAATAGCGTCGGTGCCATTTCTTTATGATCTGAAAGTCCAAGGCGATGAAACCTATATGACTTCTGCGGCCTTGGTTCATAATGGTGGGCGACGCCGAGGTTCAGGCTGCGCCTATCTGGAAACGTGGCATATTGATATTGAAGAATTTTTAGAGCTCCGCAAAAACACCGGAGATGAACGCCGCCGCACTCACGACATGAATACGGCAAATTGGATACCGGATTTATTTTTAGAGCGTGTGCATGAAAATAGAGAATGGACGCTGTTTTCTCCGAATGAAGTGCCAGATTTGCACGACCTTTATGGGAAAGCCTTTAAAGAAGCTTATGAAAAATACGAAGCGGCCGCTGAACAAGGCCTTATGAAGGTATGGAAGCGCGTTTCTGCGGTGGGGCAGTGGAGAAAATTGCTCACCATGCTGTTTGAAACGGCACATCCTTGGCTCTGCTTTAAAGATCCTTGCAATCTGCGGAGTCCACAACAACATGCCGGCGTGGTGCATAGCTCCAATCTTTGCTGTGAAATTACCTTGAATACCAAAGCGGGTGAAGAGGTGGCCGTTTGTTTTCCCAAAGGGACATCGATTCTGACTCGGCAAGGGCAAATGCCGATTGAATCCTGTGATAATCAAGAAGTTTTGATACCCTTTAGTGAATCTTTACGGCCGCAACACAAATATTTAACGGCCAAACTTATCCCGCAGGGGAGCAAGCTGGTTTATGAATTAGTCACTAAAAACGGCATTGTCATTGAAGCAACGGAAGAACATCCCTTTCTGGTGCAGGCGCGGATTGTTCGTAACAAACCACGCGTTTATCACTGGAAAAAATTAACAGAGCTCCAGGTGGGAGATTTTATCGTTTGTCCATTCACAGCGCCCGTTTATGATGATCAGGGTATTCAAGATGCGGACTTTACCGCCGCTGGCTGGATGCTAGGAAATGGCTGGATGTCTTCCAGTTATGGTGCTTGTTTTGGCCCACACGAAACGTCGGCCAAAGACTTTGTGTTACCTATTCTTAACCGCTGGCATAAACAGTCGGAACCGGGTAGTAATGCCTCAGACGATGAAGCGCCTAGCCCGTTTATTCAATCCAATGGCGTTATGAACTGGCAGACGGAGCGTCAAAGCTTTATTGATTATGTGGCAAAACGGTTTGATTTTCATCAGATGAAAAGCACTGAAAAATACCTCGGCCAAGCGGTCAAAACGGCTGAACCGCATCAACTCAGTAGCTTTTTATCCGGCCTGTTTTCCGCAGAGGGCAATGTTATTATTGAGCCTCAAAATAAGGGCCAAGTCAGTATTTCCTTGTTCGCTACCAGTATCACGTTGCTGCGAGATGTTCAGTTGTTACTGAAAGCTTTTGGCATACATGGCTATATTCGCGGTGGTTATGTCAGAAGGCGTGGTGAAGAACGCTGGCAAGGGCAATACGAAATCACAACGGCTGATTCGATTGTGAATTTTGCCCAATTTATTGGATTCAGCTTAAGCCCGGCGAAACATGCTAAATTAGTGGAAGCCAAAAATCGTTTTTTTGCCAAATACGTTTTCCCAAATAGCGCGGTGGTGAGTATTTCGGCTAAAGAAGAAAAAGAGGTTTTTGATCTCAGTCTGCCTGAAGATCATAACTTCCTCGCAAATGGTTTGGTGGTTCATAATTGCAACCTGGGTTCCGTCAATCTACCCGCCCACATTAAAGACGGCAAGCTAGATACAGACAAATTGCAAGGCACAATTCGGACAGCTATGCGGATGCTAGACAATGTCATCGACATTAACTACTACTCCGTGCCTCAAGCACGTACCGCTAACTTGCGCCATCGCCCCATCGGGTTGGGAGTCATGGGCTTCCAAGATGCTTTATATAAACTACGCATTCCTTATGCCAGTCAAAAAGCGGTGGAATTTGCTGATTACGCCCAAGAAGTGATTAGCTACTACGCTATTTCCGCCTCCAGCGACTTAGCAGAAGAACGTAGCCCTTATTCTAGCTTTGAAGGCTCACTCTGGAGTCAAGGCATTTTGCCGATTGATAGCATTCAACTGTTGGCCGAAGCGCGTGGTAAGTATTTGGAAATGTCCACCACCTCTACCCTTGACTGGGATAGTCTGCGCGAGCGCGTCAAAACGGTGGGAATGCGTAATTCCAATACCATGGCGATAGCACCGACAGCGACAATCAGCTCGGTATGTGGTGTATCCCAATCCATTGAACCGATGTATCAAAATTTGTTTGTCAAATCGAACTTGTCAGGCGAATTTACCATCCTCAATCCTTATTTGGTACGAGACCTCAAAGCACTCGGCTTCTGGGATGAAGTGATGGTCAATGACTTAAAATACTATGACGGCAGCATTCGCTCAATTGACCGTATTCCTGATGAACTCAAAAAACTGTATGCCACCGCCTTTGAAATTGACCCAACATGGCTAGTGGAAGCCGCTTCGCGGCGGCAAAAATGGCTCGATCAAGCTCAATCGCTCAACCTGTACATGCTGGAACCCTCCGGCCGCAAACTTGACCACTTGTACAAATTGGCATGGTTGCGTGGCCTCAAAACTACCTACTATCTGCGTAGCATGGGAGCCACTCATGTTCAAAAAAGTACAGTTATTAACAATCCTCAAGTGAATGCCGTAAGCCCCCAAGCCTGTACAGTGGATGAAAGTGAAGACTGTGAAGCTTGTCAGTAGGGAACCACCTAATGGAGTCCAAAACGACAAGGATTCGTTATAATAAAGGATTTTAGTAGGGAGGTTTTTCAGAGCGGATAGTTATATTTTTACCCGTTTTTATAACGAATCGGCCTGTCGTTATTGTTTTTAGCCGTTTTTATAACGAATCGGCCTGTCGTTTTTATAACAAATGTAGTAAAAGCAGCTTTGGACGGCCGTGGAGTCCAAAGCTTCAGCTTTGGACGGCAGAAATTCTTAGTTATAGGCCCTACCATAAATCTTGCTTGTTACGGACTTTTGTCCGGTACAGAGATTTACAATCCTTGTAGTTATTGCATTGGCTTTTAAAAATGACGTTACCCGAAAAATACCGAATGCGCCCTTCACATTCAACCCCTTCGGGGAGAATAATAATTAATGATTAATAATTAATGATTAATTGTTAATTTCCCCTTCGGGGTTGGCAAATGGAGATTGACATTATGTTGGATTTTGACGGCACAGAAACCTCAAGTGATGATTTATCGACTTATGGTTCTACGCCACGACAAAATTATAAACCCACTCACAGCAAATCGAGAAGAAAAATGATATTTCCCGTCTCAAGCAGCTTAGATCCAATCACCATCGGAGCCAAACGACCTAGTTCCGATAACATCAAGATTGTTGGGGGGCGTGGCTATGACTTGCGGCAACCGATACCCGTCAAATACGCCTCGGTGAGAGAGCGGTTCTTAGCAGCCCGTAAAAACTTTTGGATACCTAACGAAATTCCAATGGGAGAAGACAAACTGCAATGGAATACCGGCCAGTTGACTGAAGCAGAAATGTGGCTCTTTAAAACCAACATTTCTTATCTCACGGCCGGTGATAACCTTGTCCCTGATAATCTGGTTAATGCGATTTTTCAACACATTACCGCCAACGAGATGAGACAGTATCTTCGCTGGGTTATGTGCGAGGAAGCTAACCATATTGAATCCTACCTGTTCGTATTAGAATCCTTTGGTTTGGATGAAGAAGGGCAAGGACAAATCTTTACTCTGTATCAAGACATGCCAGAACTGGTTGAAAAAGTCAATTGGAATCTGACATTTACCAACAACGTCGTCAACTCAGACGCACCTCTTGGTTCACCAGAAGCCCTCCGCGCCTTGCTGGAAGACTTGAGCAGCTACTACCTCTTTGAATACTTGTTCTTCCCGCTGGGCTTCTCACAAATCTTTGCGTTGGCGCGAAAAGGCAAGCTTCGGAACACCGCGCAACAGTACAGCTTCATATGGCGAGATGAAAACCTACATTCCAGCAATGGATTATGGCTGATTCAGCAAATTATTCGGGAAAATCCTGAAATCTGGGATGCTGCGATGCAAGATCGCCTCCGAGCCATTGTGAATGAAGCGGTGAAATTAGAAACGCTTCATGCCCATGTCGTGATGCCAGATGGCGGTATCTTGGGAATGCCGGTCAACACCTATATTAACTTTGCTCGGTTTGTGGCTGACAACATATGCAAAAACTTGGGACTTAAACCTCTATTTGGAATTCGGGAACACCCCATGCCTTGGATTAGCGAATACGAACTAAACCAAGAAGTGAACTTCTTTGAAGGACGAGTTCGTGAATACCAAACCGGTAGTCAATTAACGTGGGATTGATGGAGTGCAAACTTTAGTTTGCCAGTTTGCCGTTTCTTCAAGTCCAAAGCTGAAGCTTTGGACTCCATGACAACTCCAAAGCTAAAGCTTTGGACTCCATGCAAGACAAAACTATGGAACCCATCATTGACGAACTACACACCCTGGGTGATTTTATCCGCTGGGGCGCAAGCCAATTTAATAAAGCACAATTGTTTTTTGGACATGGTACTGATAATGCCATAGATGAAGCCATCGTGCTGGTTTCACACGCGTTGCACTTACCCCCGGAAATTCCCGATATTTTGTGGCACGCGCGACTGACATATTCAGAAAAGCTGGCCGTGCTTGAATGCTTAAATAAGCGAGTACAACAACGAATTCCAGCGCCCTATATCACTCATGAAGCCTGGTTTGCTGGCTTACGCTTTTATGTTGATCAGCGCGTTTTGATACCTCGTTCCCCGATGGCAGAACTGATAGAGCAACGCATTGAGCCTTGGATTGATGCCAACCGGGTTAAGCAAATGTTAGATTTATGTACCGGCAGTGGCTGCATCGCCATCGCCAGTGCCATGTTAGCCTTTCCATACGCCCAGATTGATGCGGTGGATGTGTCATCAGAAGCCCTTGAGGTGGCACAACAAAACATCAAGCGTTATGGACTAGAACAGCGCGTACAGACGGTGTATTCCAATTTATTTTCCAGCTTGGCGGGGAGACATTACGACTTAATTATCTGCAATCCTCCCTACGCCGATGCCCAAGAGATGCAAGCCATGCCCGATGAATACCAGCACGAGCCAAGGATTGGCCTTGAAGCGGGAAAAGACGGCCTGTTTTTGGTCGGACAAATCCTACGCGAAGCAGCCCAATATTTGACACCGCACGGCGTACTCATTGTTGAAGTAGGCCTCAGTCAAACTCGCCTAATAGAACAATACCCTGACGTGCCATTTACATGGATAGATTTTCAACGCGGTGGCGAAGGCGTTTTTTTACTCACGGCCGAACAATTGCAGCTGCAGGAGTCCAAACTTTAGTTTGGCAATGCCCTTAAATCCGTCCAAGAATGCACTACCAGAGACTGTTTGGCAATGCCAAGTTAAAACAGGCCTACTCCTGTTACCCGTCAATAGAACATTGACAGAGTACTATGGCTTGGAAAGAAGTGGGCCATGTTGTAAAATTAACAACCTTATTTTTGTGAATGGCCCACCTTTTTGCCTTAACGAGAGAAACCTCGGAAGGAAGGTAAACAGCTTCAGTTTGCGAAATTTGCGCGAGGACTTGGAAAGAAGTGGGCCAGGTTGTAAAACGAATAAACTAAGTTTTGTTAATGGCCCAGCTTTTTGTCTTAATGAGAGAAACCTCTTTGCGAAATTTGCGCTAGGGCTTGGAAACAAGTGGGCCAGGTTGTAAAACGAATAAACTAAGTTTTGTTAATGGCCCACCTTTTTGCCTTAACGAGAGAAACCACGGAAGGAAGGTAAACCTCTTCAGTTTGCGAAATTTGCGCTAGGGCTTGGAAAGAAGTGGGCCATGTTGTAAAATTAAAAAACTAAGTTTTGTTAATGGCCCACCTTTTTGCCTTAACGATAGAAACATCGGAAGGAAGGTAAACCGCTTCAGTTTATGTTCTATTGACGAGTAACAGGAGTCGGCCAATTTTGACTTGGCACTGCCAAACTAAAGTTTGGACTCCTATTTGTACCGCCGTTATTTGACTTATCGCCGATAATCGCTTGATGGAAAAATGTTGATGTCAATCCTAAGTCTAAACAATGCGCCTTATAAGGAGCGGATATGCCAAAAACACTGACAATCACACTTGATGAACAAATTTACGAAGGACTGCACCTGATCATCGGGCAACAAAATATCAGCCAATTTATTGAAAGTTTAGTGCGTCCTCATGTCATTGAAACCGATTTGGAAACGGCCTATCGTCAAATGGCATTGGATGAATCCCGTGAAACAGAAGCCTTAGAGTGGGCACAAGCGACTTGTGGAGATGTACAAGATGAAACGCGGTGAAGTGTGGTGGGTTAATTTTGAGCCTTCTGTTGGAGGAGAAATACAAAAACAACGCCCGGCAGTTATTATAAGCAACGATGCCGCCAAAAAATAAATAATTTCTTACCTCATTTTGGGACAAACCACCGAGCTTTGCGCTAGGGCTTTGAAAAAAGTGGGCCAGGTTGTAAAATTAAAAAACTAAGTTTTGTTAATGGCCCACCTTTTTGCCTTAACGAGAGCCAGGGGCGTTGCCCCTGGCTATATTAATATCGCCCCGTTGGGGCTGACTTTAAAACCTCTATTAGCCCCGAAGGGGCATCTTATTAAAGCTAGGGGCAACGCCCCTTTCTGGAAGCCCCGAAGGGGCGTTTTATTAAAGAAAGCCAGTGTAACTACCTGGAAGCCTCCGAGGTTTATGTTCTATTGACGGGTAACAGGAGTCGGCCAGTTTTAACTTGGCACTGCCAAACGTTAGTTTGGACGACTGCCAAACTGAAGTTTGGATGCCTAGACTGCCAAACTAAAGTTTGGACTCCTGCCAAACTCTGATAACTGATCACTGATAACTGATCACTGAATTTACCGATAGAGCCAGACACGCATCAGTGAGATGAGTTTCTCAGTGTCCACCGGTTTAGATAAGTAATCATTTGCGCCGGCTTCAATACATTTGGCTTTGTCGCCTTTCATGGCTTTGGCGGTGAGGGCAATAATGGGTAGTTTGCGGTAGCTGGGTTGTTTTCTGATTTCTTGAATGGCTTCATAGCCGTCCATTTCGGGCATCATAATGTCCATTAGCACAATGGCAATCTCTTCTTCCAATAACGCCAGCGCCTCTTTGCCATTTTTACCGCAAACCACTTCCATGTCTTTGTCTTCTAAAACGGTTGCCAAGGCATACACATTTCGCACGTCATCATCCACAATCAAGACTTTTTTGTGTTTGAGAATCGCGGCTTTGTCATGTACCATCCGTAGCATGTTGCGCTTTTCGACGGGTAAGTTGGCTTCTAATTGGTGGAGAAAGAGGGTGACTTCGTCTAGTAAACGTTCTTGCGAGCTCACCGATTTGATGGGAAGTTTGTCCGCACAGCGCAGGAGTAGCGCTTCTTCGGACGAGGTCAATTCGCGTTCCGTGTAGATAATAAAGGGTGTTTGGCAGAAGCCTTGTTGATTTTGCATTTGTTTAAGTAGCCCAGTGCCAGAACGTTGTTCTATATCCATATCGAGGATAATACAATCAAAAGAGGCCTCTTGTAGGTGTTGTAAGGCCGCGGCTTTCGTGGCAGTGAATGTGATTTTAACATTTTCACTGCTGACTAAATCCTGAATCTGTTGTTGATGCACTTCATTATCAACAACTACTAACAGATTTTTCATTGTCTTGGTAATAAATTGTTCTATCTTTTTAAAAGCTTCTCCAAGTTGCTCCATGTTGACGGGTTTGTGCAAATAGCCGATAGCGCCCATTTTTGTGGCATCCAAACTGGGTTCTGAGGCGGAAATAAAATGCACGGGAATGTGTCGGGTGTCGGGATTGTCTTTGAGCTTTTCCATCACCGTCCAGCCATCTAGCTGGGGTAAACCCACGTCAAGGATAATGGTATGGGGTTGATATTCTTCGGCGAGTTGGAGGCCTGTCCGGCCGTCTTGGGCAATCATACATTTAAAGCCTTTTTGCCGCGCTAAGTCGGCGAGAATGGTTGAAAATTTCTGGTCATCTTCAATGATTAACAGAGATTTTTCTTCTGAAGTCATATGGGCCCTATCATCAATAATTTCTTCTGTCGTTTCAAGAAAACCTGTTTTTTCAAAAGACGGGGTTTCTACTTGAGTGCCTGTGGGTGTCAGGGCTTTTTCCGTTGGTGAGGGCGTAGGAGATTCTGAGTCTTGAATGTCTGAACTCAGGTACTGCTGTTCTTCTGAACTGCTGAACTTGTTTTGAACTAATTCTTCTTTTGAAGGCCTTGTTTCTGGCAAATATAAGGTAAAGGTACTGCCGTTGCCTTCTTCGCTGTGTAATTGTAATTCGCCGCCAAGTAGTCGAGCAAATTGACGGGAAATGGATAAACCGAGCCCGGTGCCGCCATAGCGGCGGCTCGTGGTGCCGTCCACTTGTTGAAAGGCTTCAAAGATAACTCGTTTTTTGTCTTCAGGAATGCCTATGCCGGTATCTGTCACGCTGAACGCAATGGTTTTAGCGACATCAAGCCCCATTTCGGAGAGGTTGTCGCCAGTTGAGGGACGCTGCATGGTAAGCTTGATTTCTCCTGTCGTGGTGAATTTGAAGGCATTGGAGAGCAGATTGTTTATGATTTGTTGGAGTCGTTGCACGTCGGTGTTGATGACGGGTGGCAAGTCTTTAGCCACGGTGATATGAAAAGCCAGCCCTTTGTTTTCTGCAACCGGATGGAATTTCTTTTCAAACCTCTCTACCAAGTCAGTTAGCAATAATTCTTCGAGATGAACTTCCATTTTGCCCGCTTCTACTTTGGATAAGTCGAGAATGTCGTTGATGAGGGTGAGCAAATCGGAGCCGGCACTGTGAATGGTTTTGGTGTATTCTACTTGTTTGTCAGTCAAGTTGCCGGTTTTATTGTCGGCTAACAGTTGTGCCAGAATGAGCAGACTGTTTAATGGTGTGCGTAATTCATGGGACATGTTGGCGAGAAATTCTGATTTGTACTGACTGGCTTGTTTTAATTCTTGCATTTTAGTTTCAAGCGTTTGTTGGCTTTGTTCCAGCGCGATATTTTTGGCTTGAATGTCATTTCTTTGCTGTTCTAATTCTTTGGTGCGTTGTTCAAGCGCTTCGTTGGTTTGAGTCAATTCTTCTTGTTGCGTTTGTAGTTCTTCGCTCTGAGTTTGTAATTCTTCGCTCTGAGTTTGTAGTTCTTCAGCCTGACTTTGTAATTCTTCGGTTTGCGTCTGGCTTTGTTGTAACAGGGCTTGGACGCGATAACGTGATTCGGCCGTGTTCACAGCAATGCCAATACTTGGCGTTATCTGAGCAATCAATTCCAGTTGAATGTCGGTGAGGGTTTTGAAAGAGGCGAGCTCTATGATGCCTTTGAGGGCGTTTTCATACTTCAACGGTTGTATGAGGACGTTGCGAGGTAAGGCTTTGCCTAAGCCTGATTGAATTTGGATATAGTAGTCTTCCGGCACTTTGGTGATGAGGATTTGTTTTTGCTCCAAGGCCGCTTGTCCTACCAATCCTTCGCCAATTATAAATTCATTGCTGATTCCTTTGCGATGGGTATAAGCATAACTGGCGACAAGTTTTAAGCGGGCAGTTTCGCTAACGGGCCCATTTTCCGTTTCCCGTTGCACCTGGCTTCTTTCCCCTGGCTCCTTTCCCATTTCCCCTTCTTCAAGCAGATAGAATACGCCCACCGACATTTCTAAGTACTTGGCAAGGAAAGTGATGATGTTTTTGGCGAGTTGAATGATATCTTGTTCGCCACGCATTTTGTCATTGAGTTGGGTTTGCCCTGTTTTCAACCAGTTTTGGATATTATTTTGGGCCGTCGTTTCCGCCAACTTGACAGAAGCCGTTTCTAAGCTATTCTTAATTGGTATAAAATCGCCGTTATATTCTGCTTTAGCGATGACACGCCGCTTACCTTCTACTAATCCTTGTGAGATTTGGACGATGTCATCAACCACCAACCGCAGATTGGATAAACCGGTTTCCAAGGCATTTTTGACTTGGATAAAGTCGCCTTGGTATTCCGCTTGAGGCGTGACGTGTAAGTTGCCGGCCGCGAGTCCTTTAGACACTTTCACAATGTCATCAATGACTTGGCCTAAATGAGCAATCATTTGTTGGAACGCGTTGCCCATGAGGCCAATTTCGTCTTGGCTTTTGATTTCAATGGTTTGGTTCATGTTGCCGGCCGCTAGTTGACGGGCTATTTGAGTCATCGTCAGTATTGGTTTGACGATGGATTTGCCAATAAATAGGGCCACAGTCACGACTATCACGGCAATAATTCCCATGATGAGCAACATTAGGGTTAACATATGGTGGACTACCGCGAAGGCTTCGGCTTGATCGATTTTGGCATTCAGCGACCATTTGACGTTGGGAATTGAAAGGGGTGTGTGGGCGATGAGGGTGGGTTCACCGCGATAATCAATAATACTTTTCACACCGGTTTTGCCGGCCGCCGAAGCGCGAGTGGCTTCGGTGTCTACTTTGCGTTTTAACAGGGTGCTTTCCTCAAAAAAGCGCGAATTTGAACGCAGGATAAAGTCGTCGGAACTAATCAAAAGGGTTTCGCCTGTCTCTCCCAAGCCACTGCCTTCTTGCATGAGGGTGTCGATTTGGTTAATGGGTAATTGGAAGAGGAGTACGCCCACTAATTGAGATTCATCAAAAATGGGTGAAGCCACAAATGAGGCCGCACCATTGGAGGGTGCATAGTGGGCAAAGTCTTTGAGTAGCGTGAAATCACGACGGGTTGCCGCTGCGGTTTCCTTGAAGGCCTCGCCAAGGTTGGTGTTGGCGTAAAGTCCATTGATAAGACTGGTGCCAAAGTCGTTTTCTTTTCCAACCGTGTAGATGATGGCTCCAATGTGCGGCTCTACGAGGAAAATGTCATGGTAGCCGTGCGCTTTTTGGTATTCTTTGAACATCTGGTGGTATTGAGCGTGTACAGCACTGTAGGCACTGCCATCGTTGGCGTTCACAAGGTTGGGTTTATTGAGATAGAGAGAACGATAGTGTTTTATGGCCTCTCCCTCATTGGTGTCCAACGCTTTCATACCCGTTTTCACCGCGTTATGAAAGGCACGTACAGCGGCGATGGTGGAGGGATTGTTGGACATGACTTTTACGTCCTCGAGTCGCTCACGAAAGTACCTTTCGATTTGATTTGCCTTGATGTCGCGCACGGCAATCAGTTGATGAGTCATTTGGGTTTCCAAGGCTTTTTTAGCCTGCGTGTAAGCGAGGATGCCCATGGTGAGGAGTGGCAACAGTGATATAGTCAAAAACAGTAAAATAAGTTTGCCCCGCAGAGAGCGGAAAATTTTCATTTTGATGAAAGTGAATAGTGTTTTCATTGGTCAGTTATCAGTTATCAGTTATCAGTATCAGTTAGGATCGAAGAAAATTTAACTTGCCCTTCATGGGTTCAGTGCCCTTTAGGGTACTTGATCTATTAGACAATTGCTTTAGCTATTGGCGGAAGTTATTTATTTGCCAATCCTTATCATATAAGACAGTGTACAATGAATGATCTCGCTCCGCTCGGAACGAAGTTTAGCGGTATAAACGGATTGAGTCTGGGCCCTTTTCATTCCCTCTAGTACAACGGATTAGTGTAGTACAACGGATTAGTGTAGTATAACGAACTAGTATAGATCAATGGATGAGTGTGACTTCATTTGATGTGAACAGATTTTCATGTAGGCTGGGCAGAGCGTAGCGAAACGCAGTAACGAGCGAAGCGAGATCAACAAGAGTCCAAACATTAGTTTGGCAGTCGTCCAAACTAACGTTTGGCAGGAGTCCAAACTTTAGTTGGGCGCATTCCCATTTTCACGGACAAGTACAACGGATACGCGAAAAAAACGGCTAAAAAGACAAGATTCATCCTGATGTCTTGTGATTCATTCATTCTCCACTATTTATAAAAGTTGCCGCTATTTATCTATCGGTGCGAATAATTCCAACAGAGCCTTATCCGTTTCGGCGCGCGTATCCGTTGTACTTAACTGTCCGTGAAAATTAACTGTCCGTGAAAATGGGAATGCGCCCCTTTAGTTTGGCCGGAGTCCAAACAGTCGTCCAAACGTAAGGAAGGCAACTTAGGCGCTAAACAACTCCTACTAATTTAGGCGCTAAAGCACCTACTACAAACTTAGGCGCTAAAGCGCCTACTACAAACGCAAAAAAGCACCTACTACAAACTTAGGCGCTAAAGCACCTACTACAAACTTAGGCGCTAAAGCGCCTACTACAAACGCAAAAAAGCACCTACTACAAGCTTAAGCGCTAAAGCACCTACTACAAACGCAAAAAAGCACCTACTACAAACTTAGGCGCTAAAGCGCCTACTACAAACGCAAAAAAGCACCTACTACAAACTTAGGCGCTAAAGCGCCTACTACAAACGCAAAAAAGCGCCTACTACAAACGCAAAAACGCACCTACTACAAACGCAAAAACGCACCTACTACAAACTTAGGCGCTAAAGCACCTACTGTTTAAATTGAGTGAGTTTTTTGCAGCAGTTCTTGCATCTGAGTCCGTGAGTCGGCCGTATTAACTGCTATCCCAATACTCGGCATGAGTTGCTTAAGAAATTCTAGCTGAACTTCGGTGATTTCATGGAATGAGCCGATTTCAATAACACCTTTGACAGCATTTTCAGACAGAAATGGAATAACAAGGATATTATTAGGTACAGCTTCTCCTATACCAGATTGAATATAAATGTAATCTTCTGGCACTTCAGTGACGAGGAGAGTTTCCTGTTCTAGGGCGGCTTGTCCAATGAGTCCTTCGCCGATTTTATATTCATTGGGCAAGCCTTTGCGTTGGCTATAGGCGTAACTGGCGATGAGTTTTAAGCGGACACTGTCACTAAGGGCCCCCTTTTCCGTTGCGCCTTGCTCCCGTTTTCTTTCTCCCGGCACCTTGCTCCTTTCGCCTTCAAGCAGATAAAATACGCCGACTTGTGCTTTTAAATAGGTGGTGAGGAAAGTGATGATGTTCTTTGCCAGTGTAATGACATCTTGTTCACCACTCATTTGTTCATTTAACTGCGTTTGCCCTGTTTTTAGCCAGTCTTGGAGAGCGTTTTTAGCCGTGGCTTCGGCCAGTTTGGTAGCGGCCGTTTCTAACGCGTTTTTGATTTGGACAAAGTCGCCTCGGTATTCGGCTTGAGCCATAACGTTCTGCTTGCCCTCTGCCAATCCTTGAGAGAGTTGAACAATGTCTTTAATCACTTGCCCCAAATCGGATAAAGCGATTTCCAAGGCTTTTTTGATTTGGAGGAAATCGCCTCGATATTCTGCCTTGGGTGTGACGCGCAGACGGCCTTCTGCTAATCCCTGAGAAACTTGGACAATATCTTCAATCACGATCTTAAAATAACCGGCTAACGCGTAGAAGGCTCGCCCGATGTCACCCATTTCGTCCTGACGAGCGGTGATTTGGTCAATATCGCGGCTGCTTTTCATCTCAACCATTTGGTTCATATTGCCAACACTCATTTTGTCGGTCATTTTAATCACGGTTGCCAGTGGGAGGGTGAGACTACGCGAGATGGCAAAACCTAAGCCTAAGCCAACGAGGGTAGCAATAATCATCGTGATCAACAATCCCGTCCATGTTTGGGCAACGAGTGCTTGGGTAGCCTGATTGGCTTCATCAAAGTCAGCACTGACGCTGGCCGACATTTCGGAGGCCGTTTTTCGTACCAGCGGCCCAATCACGTTCAATTGGCTCTCAATGGCTTGGTTTTGTTGAACGTAGTCGGCTTGGAGTCCACTGAAACTTTTATGGTACCGATTGACAGCCGCTTGGGCTTTTTGGGCCAGTTGGCGACGAGTCGCGTCTTGAAGTTCTTCGTCAAGCTTTTTAAAGGCGGCTTGGGCCTCTTGGTAACGTTTTTCAAACTTTTGTACCCATTGCGTGTCACCTTGATCGAGGTATTTGAAAGCATCTAGGCGCATCAACAGCAACGCACGCTGAGCATGGCCGGCGTAGAATGAGGCGGTGGCATCTTTCGCTTGGAAGGCACTTTCGCGCAGTTGTTGCAACTGGTTTTCGGCCATCGGCCCTTGGACATCAAGTACCTCCAATAGCGTTTTACGCCGTTTATCCATGAGCTGAGTCACTTGGGCAAAATGGTTGCCGTAGTCTTGTACGCCAGCCTTGATACTGGTGAGCATTTTGACTCGCTCATTCTTAGTGATTTCTTGATCGGCCTGTGCCAAGAGTTCTTTAAAGTTGGCGAACTCTTCATTGAAGCGATTTAAGTCATCGGGGTTTTGGCCTCGAATGTATTTATTGGCATAGAAGCGAGCCAGCAAAATCCTGGCAACCATTTGGTCAGACAAATGTTGATCCTTGGCGAGGTTGTCAGCCAAATCAGTCACGGTGGCCTTGATTTGGGTAATCTGGAATAGGGCCACGCCACCAATGACTGTCATTAGTCCTAACATAATAACAAAGCCGACAACTATTTTGGTGCCGACTTTTAAGTTGTTAAAAGTGTTCATAGCAGTTATCAATTATCAGTGAAGTAGCTGAACATAATAATAACGTGAGTTCGACTTTAAATCTCAGTGAGTCTTACCACCTATCAGTTTTTGATAACTCATTGAATATTAAGTACAACGGATTAGGGGATATCACTCCTTGATTTTGAGGCGTATTGAGCTAATCTAGTACAACGGATTTGGGACTTAGCGGATTTTTCCAGTCCTTCGCCCTTTTTAAGGGATCATTAACAAGGAGTGATCTCCCCTAATCCTAAGTGGATTTATTAAGACAGGAAATTTTAATTCGTTTATCCCGGTAATAATTCGTTTATCCGCGTAATTGGCGGGCCAAAACTGCGTTTCGTTGTACTTCGTTTATCCCGGTAATTCAATTCGTTTATCCGCGTAATTCGTTGTACTTCGTTTATCCCGGTAATTCAATTCGTTTATCCGCGTAATTCGTTGTACTAGACAAACCAAGAAATTCGTTTATCCCGGTAATTCGTTTATCCGCGTAATTCGTTGTACTTATCCCGGTAATTCGTTTATCCGCGTAATTCGTTGTACTAGACAAACTGATAGGTGGTGAGATCAGTGAGTAATATAATTATTAATCATATCAAATATTTACTTATAATTAGTGGAATAAACGGATTTTTAGTTTGTTTGTAGTCGTGGCTTTAGCCACGAAAGGCGATAAATCGCCTACTACAAACGGTAGGCGATAAATCGCCTACTACAAACGGAGAAGTAGGGCCTACATGAAAGTGATTGTTTTACATGACTATTTTGAATCCTTAGAAGGCGGCGGCCGACTATCGAGCGTTTTAGCTCAAGGATTACCGGCCTCTTTAGGCTACGGCTTTGCCCGTGCTAGACACCCTTTTTTAAATGTCTCCCAACCTCAACACGATTTACGCGCCCACAGCGCCATCCCGCTGTGGCGACAATTTAAACTGGCTCGCACGTTTGCGCGGCGCACCGCTTTTTTAAAAGACTACGACACGGTGATTTATAGCGGCTTTTATACCCCGTTAGCGGTGCCTCACCATCCGTCTGGACGTAATATATTATATTGTCATACACCGCCCCGATTTATTTATGATCAACGTGACTTTTATTTGGAGCGATTACCTTTTTATTTACGTCCAGCCCTACAAGCTTTTATTGATTACCTACAACCTCGCTATGAAGACGCGATAGCGCAGATGGACATCCTGATTGCCAACTCCCAAAACGTGCGCCGACGCATTAAACACTATTTAGGCAAAGACGCGCTAATAATATATCCGCCCTGCGACACCGCGCGTTTTATTTGGCAAAGCCAAGGCGATTATTACTTGTCAACGGGCCGCTTAGATCCATTAAAAAGAGTCGATTTAATTATCAACGCGTTTTTGAAAATGCCCCAAAAACGCCTTATCGTCGCGTCTGGCGGAGAAGAATTTCAGCGATTACAACGACTTGCCAAAAATGCGTCCAATATTCATTTGACCGGTTGGCTTGATGAGACACAATTAGCGGCTTTGGTGGGTAATGCTATTGCGACACTGTACTTACCTAAGGACGAAGATTTTGGCATGTCGCCGTTAGAATCGATGGCAGCCGGCAAACCCGTGATTGGTGTGGCCGAAGGAGGCCTATTAGAAACTATAATACCGGAACAGACAGGCCTTTTGCTGGAATCACCGCCCAGCATTGAGGCGATTTGTCAAGCAGTAGAAAGCATGACACCACAAAGAGCATTGAAAATGCGCGAGGCTTGTCAGGCACAAGCACAGCGTTTTCGGACTGAAGTGTTTTTAGATAAAATGAAGGTCGCCTACTACAAACTACAAACTACAAACTCAAGAAAAGGCCGTTAGTTAGAGTTTGTAGTAGTGGCTTTAGCCACTTAGGCGATAAATCGCCTACTACAAACTACAAACTACAAACTACAAACTACAAACTTAAGAAAAGGCCGTTCGTTAGAGTTTGTAGTAGTGGCTTTAGCCACTTGTTTGTAGTAGTGGCTTTAGCCACTTGTTTGTAGTAGTGGCTTTAGCCACTTAGGCGATAAATCGCCTACTACAAACTACAAACTACAAACTTCGCCTACTACAAACTACAAACTACAAACTCAAGAAAAGGCCGTTAGTTAGAGTTTGTAGTAGTGGCTTTAGCCACTTAGGCGATAAATCGCCTACTACAAACTCAAGAAAACGCCTACTACAAACTCAATTCAAGGCCGTTCGTTAGTAGTTACCGATATAACCACACTCGCATCAGCGAAATCAGTTTATCAGTGTCCACGGGTTTGGATAAATAGTCATTCGCACCGGCTTCGATACATTTGGCTTTGTCGCCTTTCATGGCTTTCGCGGTGAGGGCAATAATGGGTAGTTGACGATAGCGGGGTTGCTTTCTGATTTGCCGCATGGCTTCATAACCGTCCATTTCGGGCATCATAATGTCCATCAAAACAAGGGCAATGTCCTCGTAGGTAATAATGCCAGTGCTTCGTAACCGTTTTGAGCGCAGACAACTTCCATGTCTTTGTCCTCTAGCACCGTTGCCAAGGCAAATACATTTCGCACGTCATCATCCACAATTAACACTCTTTTTTTCCTTAGAATCGCCGCCTTGTCATGCACCATCCGTAGCATGTTGCGTTTTTCTTTAGGTAAGTTGGCCGCTATTTGATGAAGAAATAGGGTGGCTTCGTCCAATAAACGTTCTGGCGATCTCACCGATTTGACTGGGAGACTGTCCGCACATTGCTGTAATAATGTTTCCTCAGAGGTGGTTAATTCGTGGTCTGCATAGACAATCAACGGAATTTGGCATAAGCCTTCTTGATTTTGCATTTGTTCAAGCAGTTGGCAACCAGACTTCTGTTCTATATCCATATCCAGAATCACACAATCAAACGATCTCATTTGTAGGTGTTCCAACGCGACGGCTTTTGTGATTGCCAGCGTGATTTGAATATTTTCACCTTTGACTAAATCCAGAATGTTCTGTTGACGCGGCTCGTTATCCGCAACCACCAACACGTTTTTCACCGTCTGAGCCAAAAACTGTTCTATCGAATGGAAGGCAGTTCCAAGTTGTTCCATACTGGCGGGCTTGAGCAAATAACCGATAGCCCCCATTTTTTTTGCGTCCATACTTTGATCAGAGGCCGACATAAAATGTACCGGAATATGTCGCGTGTCGGGATTGTCTTTCAGCCTTTCCATGACTGTCCAACCATCTAATTGCGGTAAACCAATATCAAGTATAATGGCATTGGGTTTATATTGTTCTGCTAAATGTAAGCCGGTTCGGCCATCTTCGGCAATAATGCACTTGAAGTTCTTTTCTCGTGCGATTTCCATAAGAATATTGGAGAATTTGCGATCATCTTCAACAATTAAAATGGATTTGTCCTCGGGTTTTAGACTCTCTCTATCGTCAGCAATATCAGCAATATCCTCGCTCCTCTCAAGAAACCCCGTTTTTTGGAAAGACGGGGTTTCTATTCTCTCGCCAGCGGTTATGGGTGTCAGCCCTTCATCCGTTTGTGATGCCACTGAAGCTTCTGAGTCCTTTCCGCCTGAGAGACTGAACTCTTGAACTCCAAAACTTGTGAACCCGTTGACTCCTGAATTTCTCGTTTCAAGGGTTTCGGGTAAATATAATGTGAAGGTACTGCCCTTGCCTTCTTCACTGTGCAGTTGAATATCGCCACCTAACAGTTTGGCTAACTGGCGAGAGATGGATAAGCCGAGTCCCGTTCCACCATAACGACGGCTAGTGGTACCATCCACTTGTTGGAAGGCTTCAAATATAAGTTGTTGTTTTTCTTTCGGAATACCAATACCGGTCTCCGTGACGCTGATAGCAATGAAATCCCCCTCGGATCCCGTTTGCGAAATGGGAGAGCGCTGCGAAAGGGGCCATTGTGGAGATTTGGGCCGTTGCACCGTCACCTTGACTTCGCCTTCAGTGGTAAACTTAAAAGCATTGGAAAGCAAATTGTTGATGATTTGGTGGAGTTTTTGCGCGTCTGTTTTTACGAAGGGCGGCAAGTTTTCGGCTACCATGAGGTTGAATGTCAGTCCTTTCTCTTCAGCGACATGGCGGAATTTGTGTTCCAAAATAGCGACTAATTCCGCCAGTGGTACGTCATCAAGGTTAACTTCCATTTTGCCGGCTTCTACCTTGGACAAATCCAAGATGTCGTTAATAAGCGTGAGCAAGTCGGAACCGGCACTGTGAATCGTCCGTGCATATTCCACTTGTTTGTCGGTTAAGTTGCCCTTTTTATTATCAGCCAACAGTTGTGCGAGTATCAGCAAACTATTTAAGGGCGTGCGTAACTCATGGGACATATTGGCGAGAAATTCGGATTTATATTTGCTCGCCAATTCCAATTCCTGAGCCTTGGCTTCCATGACTTGCTGGGTTTTTTCTAGTGCCAAGTTCTTTTCGCGGATGTCGTCTTGTTGCCGTTCTAGCGCTTGAGTACGCGCTTCAAGTGCTTCGTTAGTCTGACGGAGTTCTTCAGCTTGGCTTTGTAATTCTTCGGATTGACTTTGCAATTCCTCAGACTGACTTTGTAATTCTTCGTTGCTTTGCTGTAATTCTTCCTGTTGGCTTTGTAATTCTTGTGCTTGAATTTGGGTTTGTTGCAACAGTTCTTGCATTTTGGTACGTGATTCGACAGAATTCACCGCTATCCCAATACTGGGCATGACTTGATGGATAAAATCCCGTTGAATCTCGGTAAGCACCTCTGACGAAGCGATTAAAACTACGCCTTTCACGGTATTTTCATAGATAAATGGAATTACAATGAGATGCCGAGGTACCGTTTCTTCCTCTAGCCCAGCATCAATGGTAATAAGGAGGCTTTTTTGTTCCCGCGCGGCTCGCCCGACTAAGCCTTCGCTGAATTCAAATTCATCGGCGAGATTTTTGCGCCGAGCTTGGGCATAACTAGCAGTCAGTTTCAGACGGCGATTGTGGTGGTTGGCGGAATCTTCAACCAAATAGCATAGCCCAATCTGCGCTTCTAAATAAAGGGTGAGAAAGGAAACGAGATTATAGGTCAA
Source organism: Candidatus Parabeggiatoa sp. nov. 2 (assembly GCA_002085445.1). Taxonomy (GTDB): domain Bacteria; phylum Pseudomonadota; class Gammaproteobacteria; order Beggiatoales; family Beggiatoaceae; genus Parabeggiatoa. The sequence goes on along the minus strand of NBMI01000016.1, from coordinate 27,814 downwards.
TTCGACGAGATTGGGTTCACCGCTCATTTGGTCATTGAGCTGATTTTGCCCGGTTTTAAGCCAATCTTGTGAGGCATTCTGTTTCGTTGTCGCGGCTAACTTGACAGCGGCCGTTTCTAGGGCATTCTTAATCTGAACGAAGTCGCCACGATAATCTGCTTGAGGCGTGATGTTTTGGTCGCCTTCTGCTAATCCTTGAGAGACTTGAACAATGTCCTCAATGACACGCCGTAGATCAGTCAATGCTGTCTCCAAAGCGTCCTTGATTTGGACAAAGTCGCCTTGGTATTCGGCCTGAGAACTGATAGAAAGAATGCCTTGGGCTAATCCCTGAGAGACTTGAACAATGTCTTCAATCACTTGCCGCTGGTTGGACAAGGCCGTTTCTCGATTGAGGCGTAACGCTTAGGCGGCCTTTGGCTAATCCCTGAGAAACTTGAACAATATCGTCAATGACTTGACGCAGGTTAGCGATCATCTGTCGATATGCGTTAGCCATCACGCCGATTTCGTCTTGTCTGTTGATATCAACGGTCAGGTTCAAGTCGCCCCCTGCCAACTGACGGGCAATCTGGGTCATAGCCCGCACCGGTTTGGTTATGGAGTTGCTAACAAAGAAAGCGATGCCCAACACTATCACCGCGCCAATACCACTGATGGTTAACATCAAATTAAGCATTTGGTAGGCCGCCGCGAAGGCTTCTGCCTCATCTATCTTGGCATTTAACGACCATCTGACACCGGAAATCTTCAGTGGTGTGTGGGCGATGATGGCTGGTTCACCGCGATAGTCAAGAATTTCTTTTACGCCGGCAATGCCAGCGGCCGAAGCGCGAGTGGCCTCATTGTCCACCTTTTGTTTGAAGAGGGTGCTTTCCTCGAAAAAACGTGAATTTGAACGCAGTAAAAAGTCGTCGGAACTCACGAGGAGGGTTTCGCCTGTTTCACCGAGGCCGGTATGTTCTTGCATGATGGCATCGATCTGAGCCGTAGGCAGTTGAAAAATCAGTACACCAATCAACTTAGAGTCATCAAAGATGGGCGAAGCGACAAATGAGGCGGCCTCTTTGGAAGGTTCGTAATAGGCAAAATCTTCCAACCAAGTGAAATCACGCTCGGTGGCAACGACGGATTGTTGGAAAACATGGCCTATATTCGTGCCTACATATGGCCCACTTTTCAGCGATGTTCCAAAGTCGTCCTCTTTCATAACGCTGTAGACGATGTTCCCAGCGTGTGGTTCCACTAGGAAGATATCGTAGTAGCCATAGACTTCCTTGTACGCTTTGAACATCGGGTGGTATTGTGCATGGGCGGCACTATAGGCGCTGCCATCTTCCGCATTTGCGAACTCTGGTTTGCCCACATACAAAGAGCGATAGTGGTTTATAGCCCCAGCCTCTTTCGTGTCCAAATCCTTCATGCTCGCCTCGACTGCCTTGTCAAAGGCGCGTATAGCAGCGACGGTGGAGGAATTTTGAGAGAGTACTTTCACGTCGCCCAAGCGTTCTTCAAAATACTTGGCGATCTGGTTGGCTTTGATGTCACGTACAGCGATCAGCTTATTGATAACTTCCGTCTTCAACGCATTTTGAGCTTGATAGTCGATCAGCAGCGTCACGGTGATGAGCGGGATAAGCGAAACGGCTAGGAACAGCAAAATGAGTTGGCTTCGCAGTGAGCGAAACAAACTGATGTGTGTTCCAGAGCCGAACTGGGAAAAAGTGGCTGTGTTCGTCATTTTTAATATCCCAATAGGTAAAAATTAGATATAAAAACGTTGTAGGGTGGGCAACGTGTTGCCCACCATCGTCGCTACAAACTAATGCCTTTTGAGTGGCTAAAGCTACTAAGTACCGAAGCACATACATATTATCAGGTATTTTGCAGGAATCAAAAGGGGCTTTGCACGTGGGATTGCCCCTACGAACCGTCGTGTCATGTAGGGGCAATCCTTTATGGTTGCCCCTTATTTTTAATTTTTCATTAATATACCCATTACTCATTCACTGATAAAGCCAGACTCGCAGCAGTGAAATCAGTTTGTCTGTATCTACCGGCTTGGAGATGTAGTCATTCGCCCCTGCTTCGATACATTTGGCTTTGTCGCCTTTCATGGCTTTCGCTGTGAGGGCGATAATGGGTAGTTGACGGTAGCGGGGTTGTTTTCTAATTTGTTGCATCGCTTCATAGCCGTCCATTTCTGGCATCATAATATCCATTAAAACGAGGGAAATATCAGGATGTTTTTCCAATAATGCGAGTGCTACGTGGCCGTTTTGTGCAACGACAGCTTCCATGTCTTTGTCCTCCAGTACGGTTACCAAAGCAAAGACATTACGCATATCATCATCTACCACTAAGACTTTTTTATTTTTCAGGATGGCCTCTTTGTCATGCACCATACGAATCATGTTGCGCTTTTCCGAAGACAAGTTGGCTTCTATCTGATGGAGAAACAAAGTGGCTTCGTCTAATAAACGTTCTGGCGATCTCACGGCTTTGATGGTGAGATTGTTCGCACAGCGCTGTAATGTCGCTTCTTCCGACGGTGTGAGTTCTCGATCCGCATAGATAATCACCGGTATCTGGGAGAGGTTGTCTTCATTGTGCAGTGGCTCAAGCAGTTGGATGCCAGCGCCCGGTTCGCTATCTAAATCGAGGATAATACAGTCAAATTGGGCCGTGTGCAGTTGTTGTAAGGCTTCCGCCTTTGTCGCTGCCAGCGTGGTTTGGATATCAGAGCCTCCGACTAAATCGAGAATATTTTGTTGATGCGGTTTGTTAGCAGCCACAACTAACAGATTTTTCAGAGTTTTGGTAATAAACTGTTCTATCTTTTTGAAGGCTTTCCCAAGTTCAGCCAGACTGACGGGTTTGAGTAAATATCCGATAGCGCCCATTTTTTTAGCGTCCATCTCTTCGTCAGAGGCAGAGATAAAATGCACCGGAATATGCCGCGTTTCGGGATTGTCTTTCAGTTTGTCCATGACTGTCCAGCCATCCATTTGTGGTAATCCCACATCAAGAATAATGGCATTGGGTTGGTATTGTTCAGCCAGTTGCAAGCCCGTTTTACCATCGGCGGCGAGTATGCACTTAAAGCGCTTTTCTCGTGCCAATTCCATCAGGGTGCGAGAAAATTGGTTGTCATCTTCAATAATCAAAATAAATTGGTCAAAGGGGGCAAGATCGTTTCTATCATCCTTGCTCTCCTCGGTGGGTGTCGCTTCTTCGCTAGGCGCAGTTTGAGTCACTGTTTCACCAGAGGTGATGGCAGCTGTCAGGGTTTTATCCGTTGAAGGCACCGAAACTTCTGAGTCATAAATAACTGAATTCATGAACTCATGAACTTCTGAACTTCTCTTTCCAAGGATTTCAGGCAGATAGAGCGTAAAGGTACTGCCCTTACCTTCTTCACTAGACAATTGAAGTTCGCCACCGAGCCGTTGGGCTAACTGGCGGGAGATGGATAAACCCAACCCGGTGCCACCGTAGCGTCTACTGGTTGTGCCATCTACTTGCTTGAAGGCCTCAAATATAATGTCTTGTTTTTCTTTAGGAATACCAATGCCGGTATCAGCAACGCTGAACGCAATGATTTTTCTAGGATCAATAAAATCCTCCCCTACCGTTTCTGCCGGTTGTGAAAGGAGAGAGATCGTTTCCCCACTGAGCGATTGGGACGAAGTCAGTTGGGGATATTTTGAGGGACGTTGCACAGTCAGCTTGACTTCGCCTTCACCGGTAAATTTTAAGGCATTAGAGAGCAGGTTGTTGATGATTTGTTTGAGTCGCTGTATGTCGGTGTATAACACCGGCGGCACGTCTTCGGCAACGGTGATGTTAAAAGCCAGCCCTTTTTTTTCAGCGACAGGGTGGAATTTATGTTCAGTCATTTCCAGCAATTCGGTAAGCGATACGTCTTCAGTATGGACTTCCATTTTGCCTGCTTCCACCTTGGACAAATCGAGGATGTCGTTAATGAGCGCCAACAAGTCTGAACCGGCACTGTAAATGGTTTGTGCATATTCTACCTGTTTGTCAGTCAAGTTGCTGGTTTTGTTCTCGGCTAACAGTTGCGCGAGTATCAGCAGGCTATTTAAGGGGGTACGCAGTTCGTGCGACATATTAGCGAGAAATTCGGATTTATATCGGGTGCTGATTTCTAAAGCCTGCGCTTTTTCTTCTATGGCATGCCGACTTTCTTCTAAGGCTTTAGTGCGCTCTTCTAATTTGGTGTTGGCAACTAGGAGTATTTCTTGTTGTTCTTGCAGTTCTTCATTGTTGGCGGCCAGTTCTTCTTGTTGCGTTTGTAGTTCTTCATTGGCCTCTTGGAGCGCTTCCTGTTGCGAGCGCAGTTCTTCATTAGTGGACTGGAGTTCTTCCTGTTGCTCTCGCAAGGCTTCGTCGGCCTTTTTCCGCTCGGTAATATCTCGAATAATACCTGTAAACAGGCGCTTCTCACCGACGATCATTTCACTCACGGCTAAATCTATCGGGAAGGTAGAACCGTTTTTGCGCTGGCCGATGGCTTCACGCGGGTTGCCAATGAGTTTGGCGTGGCCGGTGTTTAAATAGTTACGGAGGTATTGGTCGTGTTTGCTGTGATAGGGTTCTGGCATGAGCATTTTGATATTCTGGCCTATGACTTCAGACCATGTATAGCCAAAAAGTTGCTCAGCGGCGGGGTTAAAGGACTCGATAATTCCCTTTTCATCAATGGTGATGATGGCATCAATGACCGTATCGACAATGGCGCGGATACGTTCTTCGCTCTCAATGATTTCTTGTTGTTGGGTTTGCAGCGTGTGTGTGAGTTTCTGATATTCGTCCAGCAGTGCTTGCATACGTAGGCGGGACTGGGCCGAATTCAGAGTAATAGCAATATTGTCGGCAACTCTGTCAAGCAATTCTATTTCGGCGGCGGTGAAATGACGAGAAGTTGCTAATTCTAAAACGCCCAAGACTTGCTCTTCATAAATCAGGGGCAATACAAAAATATCGCGCGCTGGGGATTCACCCATACCTGAATTGATAGACAAGTTGATATGTTCTTTAGGAACTTGGGTGAAGAGAATACTTTTTTTCTCCAAGGCTGCTTGCCCAATAAGACCTTCTCCCCTTTTAAATTCATTGTAGTTACCATTGCGCTGTTTATAGGCGTAACTACTCACTAATTTGAAGCCTTCCCCTTCGGCTAAAAAAAACACGCCGACTTGTGCATTGAGGTAATCCGCGATATAGCTGAGGATATTTTGCGTTAAAGCGCTTAGTTCTTGCTCACCGCGCATTTTTTCATTCAATTCGGTTTGCCCGGTTTTGAGCCAATCCAATTTTTGGCTTTCATCAGTGACTTGTTGCAACTTTTGGGTCATCTGATTGATGGCTTGTCCAAGCAAATCGCTTTTGCCTTTGCTATCAATTTTACGGCTATAGTCGCCGGCGGCAATGGCTTCAGAAATGGTGGTAATCTCTCCCAGCCGTTTGGTCATTTCAAAAAGTGCTTTACCCAAGATATCTTTTTCGGAGCGGGGTACAATATGTACGGAATAATCACCTTGAGCCAGTCGATTGGCTTGGTTGACGATCTCCTTATGCGCCTTAACCATGTCTTGGAGGGAGGCATAAATACCGGTAGCCTTCTTGCCGTGGAGTCCAAACGGCACCTCTAAATTGCCAGCCGCCACACATTTCGTGATTTGTGCAATTTCAGCAGGTTCCCCACCGACTTGCTTTAAAATGCTACGAGTAATAGACCTTCCGAAAAATCCCGCCAGCAAGGCACCTAGCCCTAACAAAATCCATTCGATATGGATGAGTTTATGCGCAATATTTTCGATAGCGTGGCCATCATCTTGCAATAATTGTTGCTGACTGTCCGTCATTTGTTCTAATATAGTAATTAATTGGTCAGCCAGCGGGGCGGCCTGAGTGGCGAGCCAGTAGTTGCCAAGATTCCAATCGGGTTGACGGCGCATTTGGAAAATTTGTGAGCATAGAGGCGAAAAAGTCTCGCGGGCCGTTGAAAATGCTTTAAAAGCCTTGAGTTGTTCTGGGCTAAGAAGGGCGATGTTATTTTTTAGCTTTGCGCTCATCACTCGCCGGTTCGCTCGCTTCCCATTCAATCATTTGGATAATATTGTCCGACATATGGGTTTCTAAAGGCACGGCTTGTTCAAAGAACATTTTGAGGGCTGGCGTATTGTCTGGGGTTTGGGCAATGTCTTCAATGTCTTGTTGAAATTGTTCAAACTTGAAAAGTATTCCTTCCACTTGAAGGAGTCGGGTGACGTTTTCTGGCTGAGTCCAGTTGAGCGCCTGTTTTTTCATTTGCAAAAGCGGCGCATGGAGTTCTTGTGACCAAACTTGGGCCCTTTCTTTTTTATATTTCTCCTGTCCTAGCAGCATCCAACCGCGCAGCGCGGCTAACGCATGCTTGACTCCGTTCAACATGATCATGCTGTTTTTTGCCGTTGGGGTGCGTATGTAGGTTATGCGGTGTGATAATTCTGGGGCATGACGCACTTGCGCGATGTTGATGAACACCACCAGTGCGATAATTGCCACCATGAGGGAAAATCCCACGGTTAATTGGCTTTTCAGAGTCATTGTTTTAAACAATTGCATCACGTTCTCCGGTTTGAATTGGTAATGGGTAATTGGTAATGGCTGTGCTGCATGGGCGATAATCGATAATGAGTAGTTGACTTGTGCGTTCTTGTGTTAATATTAATTTTTAAATAGCCTCATTATCGTCCATCTATGGCATCATAATGTCCATTAAAATAATAGCAATATCCGCACAGGCAATTATTAATTATTAATTATTAATAGACTTGTCCGTAAATAAATAAGAAAGCCAGGGGCGTTTTCTAGGGGCTTTAATAACACATACCGAAGGGGCTAATAGAAAAGCCCCTTTGGTACGACATTAATATAGCCAGTGTATCTACCTGGAAGGTGGCGGGAAGAGAATGGCGGGAAGCCGTTAAATTAAGAAAACCCTTATTTTAGGACAACTCTAATAATTAATTTATCCTATCATCTTATGAAGTCACATCCACTCTAATGTACCCAAATAACTGATAACTGATAACAATTGGTCACCATTTTGCAGAGCCATGAGTAAGAGCGTAGTGTTCCACCCAAAAAAACTTGGTTTTTGAAGGGAAAGCTCACACGTTTTGAACACGGGTGAGATTTTCACGACTCGCGTATTGATAGAGTTGTTCACAAAAATCCGTGGGGCTTAAGCTTCGAGGTTTGGCAGTTTTGAGCTACCAAAATATTATTCTTACAATTACAAACTCTAGTACAAAATAAACCGTCATAAAAGTTGACAAAAAGGCTCAAACGGCGGCATGTCGCCCATCAAAATGCCTTTATATTTTTTTACACAATTTGCGTTTTTGTCATTTCTTTGGATTGAGGAATCGATACTTGACTGGCTATAGCTATAGATTTCTCATAGCGTCGAAATGACAGAAAGAGCTATACTAGACTCGATCATCCTTGAGTTTTTTGTCATGTCTCACGCAGCGGAACACGCTCAGCCATGAAAACGAAATGACTTGAGCGCGCAATTTGCAAAGTATATGTTTATGGCGATGCTCAGTAAAACGGGAAAGGGCGGGAAAAAACGTAGATGATACTTGGCACGGCTAAAAACGGGAGGTTCAAGTTATAAAAATCATAACAGTTTGCAGTATAGTACACTCTAACAGGCTTTTTGGGCGAGCTTTGAAAAAGGCTTGAAGCTCGAATTATGAACCGACATTACGAATCTGGCATGATGCTCCCACTAGAAAAAATCATTGTTCTCAATAAGATACCCTTGTTTTCAATGTTGAAAACGGAGGATATCCACATGATATCGACGATTGCCACTGAAGAGGCTTACGAGGATGGACATACCTTATTTTATGAAGGGGATATTGGTGATAGGTTGTTTATTGTCGTGTCTGGTGAGGTGAGGATTCTTCAAAAAAATAAAGATGGCTCGGATAAACATCTGGCAACCTTAAAAGAAAATAGTGTTCTAGGCGAATTGTCATTGTTTGATGCCGAAACCCGTACGGCCACCGCTCGTTGCTCTAGTCAATGCACATTTTTGGTGATTGAACGCAATGATATGGAACAGTTAGCCCACGAATATCCGGCAATTGCCTTTGGTTTTATCAAGGTGTTGATTAGCCGTATGCGTGACATGGTTCTTGAAAAAAGCCAAGAGTAACGAGTAGATAAGGGTTATTACTCGCAAGAAAAATGAACCAGAGCGGACTAAATCCTTATTTTTTAGTTAGTAAATTTAGTAATTGACTCATTTTTTTATCTTTACAAAAATCAAATAAACATCCTTGATTCGCATTCTTAGATTAACAATTAACATACACTTATCATTGGTTATGCTAGCACGTTACCTTGGCAAGTTTTTATCCATCAGACCCAATGAGCGGGATGGAGTATTTTACTTTTTTCTGGTTTCGCTGGTGTTTTCCTTCGGTGCCAGCTTTGCGCGTAGCATTGGCATGACCTTGTTGGTTGGAAAATTAGGTGGTGACAAGTTGCCTCTCATGTTCATCCTCATAGACTTGGCCGTCATGGTGGGTTCTCTGGTGTATGCTCACTATACCAAGAAATTCAGTGGGTTGAAGATTTTGGGATTTTTCCTGTTGTCTACGGCCATTTTTTCGATCATTGCACAATTATTGTTTGTTTTGACGAAGCAAAACTGGGTGTATGGATTTTTCTTCGTCGGCTTTTTCTTTTTTTACATTTTAATTTCCATACACACCACCAGTGTGGTGGCTTCTTATTTCACGGCGCATCAAGTTAAGCGCGTAACGCCGGTTGTCAATGCGGGTATTCCTATTGGCGGCGCTTTGGGGGGGGGTACCTTATTTGTCTTGTTAAGTGTTTTTCAATTTCAGCCGCAACAGTTGATTGTGGTGTTGGGCGGGACTTGTCTGGGCGCGTTTGGGCTATTACGCATCATTAATGCGCGTTCAAGTCCGGTGCGTGCTGGAAACGCCGATTTGAGAGGCCATCAAAATCCTGTAAGCGAATTGAGAGCAGCCTTTAAATACATCATCGGTTCTAAGTTGATGTTTTATATGTCTGTGGGTTTGGTATTATTTGTGATTGCCAACAAACTGTTGGAATATCACTATCAAACTATTATTTATATTAAGCTTTTTAATCTTGAAACTGAACGAGCCACGTTTTTCGCAATCTACGAAGTATTTGCCAATCTCGCTTTGCTGTTTGTCCAATTACTTTTTACCTCACGTTTCGTGATGAGATGGGGTATCGGTGGGAGTAATATGGTTTATCCGGTGCTGTCTGCGGTTGTGGCGTTGGTACTCTTTCTCTATTTTTACTTGAAAGCGCAAGGCGATAGCTACGCAGTGATGTTGATATTGGGAAGCATCCGCTGTCAACGCTCATTGCCGGGACTTTCTTGATTCTGCTAACAAAAAGCAGTGCCGATTCGGAAATAGCCTATCTGTTACCCTTGATTGTTCTGATAGTTTCATTCGTGGGGATTTTGGTTGCTTGGCCGCAATGGGGTGCGTATGACAAGGGCATGATTAACCTACTCAAGCCAGGTTTATTTGGTGATCAGCCCTCCCCAGGTGACGTTGGTGGTAAAAACAGCCTCAAGCAGATGATACAGCAAAAGTTGAATAGTAGCGATCCATACCATGTGATTGCGGCTTTGGAGATGATTCGTGTCCTGAGATTGAATGATTTTGTCAATCAAGTCGGCAATTTGCTACTCAGAACTCAAGGGTTTAAAATCAAAGAGTCTTGTATCAATACCTTAACCGCACTACCGCAGTATCAATCCAGTGTCACCTATTTGGTAGAGGCATTGCAAACCGAAAAAGATGCCCAAGTTTTGCCATTAATTCTAAAAAATCTGGCACAATTCAAATCAGTCAACTTCAATAACACGATAGAAAAACACTTAACACACCCGGCACCAAAAGTGTTTGTTGAGGCTTGCCTGTGTTTGTATAATCATCCAAACTATCTGCGTAAGCAATTAATTGAGAATAAAATTCTGGCACGTCTTACGAATCCTCAATCACCGGAGACGGCACTTTATTTGTCTGCGTTGGGTGAGTTACGTCAGTCGCACTATGTTGATACGGTTTTGCCTTTCCTTGAGAGCGAAAAGTCCGAGGTACGGTTGGCGGCCTTTACAGCGTTTATTCGTATGCTTGAGGGCCAACTGGAGCCTCACAAACATCGCCTTATCAAGGCGCTTTCTTCACCTGATAAGAATATGAAAATTGCGGCCTTGCGGGCGCTCAAAGAATGTCAATCTTTGGATGATTGGTCGCCTATTATTCGGTTGCTGGGGGCGAAAGATCGTGCCTTGGTTACAGAAAGCAAAGAGTTATTGCGACTCAGTTTGGGCGCGTGCAAACCGGCACTTCTCGAAAAAGTGTTTTCTGAGACTGTATCAGTGCAACAACGCTTTGAGATTTTGTCGCTGATTTATTCTAAATTCAATGATGAACAACGCCAACAGTTGCAGCAAGGGGCCGATGAGGCGTTAAAAAAATTCATTCAGGTGAATGGTTTGTTAAAATTGCATGAATCTTTAGGGCACACCAGCAAAGCGCATGATTTGATAGCGAAAGTATTGCAAGAAATCGGGGAAGAGCATTTGCACCATGTCCTCACCATTATCACTTTTGCTTCTGAGCAAAATATAGAGTTTTTTCAAAGAGTCAGTCGGGGTTTACAGTCGTTAAGTCGCGCTAATCAAGGCAATGCTTTGGAGGTGCTGTCTAATGCGAGGGAAAAGTATTTGGTATTAAGGGTGCTTAAGTACTATGATGAACGTTTGAGTGATCTTAAAGCAGTCAATCGCATTTATGTTGCGCTGTTTTCAGAGCACTTGAAGATAGATGAAAGTCGTTATGAAGCGCAATTGCTCGCATTAGACAACGACATGCTTAAGGCTTGTTTGCTTTATATTGGGCGGGAGAAAACGGGGCGATTGAGATTGGAGAATGCCAACGAGAGGGTGCGTGAGTTGCTGACTGAAAGGAAAAAGCTAGACTAAAGGGGCTAGTGCCGGATCGCTCCAATAGAAAAACTACCTCAGCCAACAGCATCATCTCCAAAAAATTAATATACCACCTAGTTTAGGGGCAACCACAAGGGATTGCCCCTACATGCCACCCTCTTAGGGTAGGGGGCAACCACAAGGATTGCCCCTACTGTCGATGCGCAGAGGAACCGCTCATGGCGGTGGTGGTACGGGGACTGGAACGAGCCTGCACTAGGAACAAGGGGAAAGGGGCTAGATTTACCTTTCTCCTTTCACCTTGCTCCTTCAGCCACTATTCATCTGGGGCCATCACACGCCGAGTTTTACGACGATTTTCATCTATGATTTCTTTTACCTTATAGGCATTTGGTATGCCATCAATTTTAATTTCAGCATCGGAGCTTGCGGCACTCGATATTTCCACATGACCAGTCCTCAAAATCCGTTGCAGCAAACGTTGGTTTATCTGCACACTCCGAATGTCTGACAAAAAGACTTCGCGTATATTCTTGTCGAGAATGCCGATTTTCAGTGTGACCCTTTCAGTTGTGGCGGTGAGTCTAGTGTTGATGACTTCCAGCCACCAAAAGAACAAAATAATCATTCCAATAAAACCACACAACATCGCCAAAACAGACAGGAAAGCATTGCCGAATGATTCATCAGGTTTCCAAACAATCAATCCAATCAAACCAGCCACCATCGCTAAGACAGAGATGGTGAACAAAAAAGGCCGGTTACGAAACATGGAGGGCGCTGAGTTGTATAGCTCCTTTTCTCCATTCTCTTCAGTACGGCTTTCGGCATCTTTTTCTTCTTCAGGGGCCGTTTTTTTTTGAGTCTCTTCGGGGGCCGATTTTTTTTGAGTCACTTCAAATCTCCTAAACGAGTAATCGAATCATGTCAAGGTGGATATTTTTGCGCGGCTAAATACCGGACTAAAAACACACCCCTAAATGAATTAAGAATGAAAAATGAAAACTGAAAAGAATGTAGAACTTACGCCTTGACAAACGCACTTTTTTGTTTTCATGATAAATATCATAAGGTTATGAAAATGTTACCAACGATTAAACCTGTCAAAATTGACCGAAAACGAAAAATTTGTAATGCCTTGTATTTAAAATGGATCATGAAATTGGTCATCTGTCAATGCGTAAGTCCTAGAATGAAGAAAGAGTTATAAAATCACTTATCTTATCTTAAAGACGTTTTTATAAGTCATTGATTTTTTATGATTCAATTTAACCCTTAATTCGCATTATTAACAAAGTTGTCTCATCCTTCCCACCAAAACAGGCTAACTCCTTGTCGGCCGGTTTTTTTTGTCCCATTAAATAGTCATACAAGTCAATATTGGGCAATTCTAGCAAAGCTTGAAATGTCATCTGTTCCGTTATCGGTGCTTGCTCATACCTTTGTTCAAGATAGCGCGTCAGCAAAACATCCAATTCCTTCATGCCGCGCCGACAACGCCATTTTAATTTTGACAGTTCGCTCATTTCTAAATATTTTATTTAAAATGGTGGGGTTCGCTGAAAATTAGCGTCGTTGCACCAACATTTTCTTGATTTCTACAATTGCTTTGGCAGGATTCAACTGCTTGGGACAGGTGTTGGTGCAATTCATTATCGTATGACAGCGATATAAACGAAACGGATCTTCAAGGTTGTCTAAACGCTCTCCCGTCATTTCATCCCGACTGTCTGCTATCCAGCGGTAAGCTTGCAACAAAATCGCTGGCCCTAAAAAGCGATCTCCATTCCACCAGTAACTCGGACAACTGGTTGAGCAACAGGCGCATAAAATACACTCATATAAACCATTTAGCAAGGCCCAATCTTGCTTCGATTGCAGCATTTCGCGGTCAGGTGGGGGCGGTGTTTGGGTTTGTAGCCACGGTTCGATAGCGGCATATTGGGCAAAAAAGTGCGTTAAATCAGGCACTAAGTCTTTTACCACGTCCGTATGTGGTAGTGGATAAACCTTGACAGCGCCTTTGATGTCTTCAATCGGTTTGGTACAGGCGAGCGTGTTGGTACCGTCAATATTCATGGAACAGGAGCCACAAATCCCTTCACGGCAGGAGCGGCGAAATGTTAGGGTGGAGTCTATTTCGTCTTTTATCTTGATGAGCGCGTCAAGCACCATCGGCCCACAGTTGTCTAAATCCACTTCGTAAGTGTCAAGGCGCGGATTTTCTTCTGTTTCAGGGTTCCAACGGTAGATCATGAACTTTTTGACATTTTTGGCGGCCTCAACTTTGTTGACGGCTTTGCCCTTTTTTATCACCGAGTTAGCGGGTAGCGTGAATTGAGCCATTTTTGTTACCTAGTAATTTAATATGTAATAACGACAAGGATTAGCTCCGCTGAACTTCGTTTCGTTATAATAAAGGATTTTTTATCCCTTCTTATAACGAATTTTTTATCCCTTCATAAGCAACGGATTTGTTATCCCTTCTTATAACTAATCCTTGTAGTTGCTTTTCAACAATAACTACAAGGAGTCGTTATAAATTACAAGGATTCGTTATAATAAAGGATTAATAACTACAAGGATTCGTTATAATAAAGGATTAATAACTACAAGGATTCGTTATTAGAAAGGATTAATAACTACAAGGATTCGTTATTAGAAAGGATTAATAACTACAAGGATTCGTTATAATAAAGGATTAATGTGAGCCCTAGTAAACACGCGCCTTCGGCGGAATCACTTCTACATCGTTAGTCAGCGTGTACATGTGTACCGGACGATAATCTATGCTAACTTGTCCTTGTGCGTCTAACCAAGCAAGCGTGTGTTTTAGCCAGTTTTCGTCATCACGTTTGGGATAATCTTCACGGGCATGTGCGCCCCGGCTTTCGGTGCGGTTTAAAGCAGAATTGATTGCCACCACTGCCTGCCCTAGCAAGTTGTCTAATTCCAATGTTTCAATCAAGTCCGAATTCCAAATCAGTGATCGATCTGTGATTTTAACATCGGAGAAGGAATTGAACACGTCAGTCATTTTTTGTACGCCTTCTTGAAGTGTTTCGCCAGTACGAAAAACGGCCGCATGTTCTTGCATGACGCGCTGCATTTGGAGGCGAATATCGGCTGTGTTATGGCTGCCGTTGGCATAGCGCAATTTGTCTAAACGCGCTAATGTGACTTCTCCAGCATTCTTAGGTAAAGGGTGGTGTGGTGCTCGGCGTGCGAGTAGTTGGGCACAGCGTATCGCCGCTGCTCGTCCAAACACGATGATGTCAAGCAGAGAATTGGAGCCTAAACGGTTAGCGCCATGCACCGAAACGCAGGCACATTCACCAATTGCCATTAAACCACGCACTACCCGTTCAGGATTACCCTCTTTGAGGCAGACAACTTCTCCATAATGATTGGTGGGAATGCCACCCATGTTGTAATGCACAGTGGGCAAAACCGGGATAGGTTCTTTGGTAACATCAATGCCAGCAAAAATTCGCGCCAATTGTGCAATGCTGGGTAATCGTTCATTGATGATATCCGCGCTTAAATGTTCAAGATGTAAATCAATATGGTCTTTTTGTTCACCGACACCGCGCCCTTCGCGGATTTCCATTGTCATGGCGCGACTAACAACATCACGCGAAGCTAAGTCCTTGGCATTAGGCGCATAACGCTCCATAAAACGTTCACCTTCCGAGTTAGCCAAATAACCACCTTCTCCTCGCGTACCTTCGGTAATTAAGCACCCAGAACCATAAATACCCGTTGGATGAAATTGCACAAATTCCATATCTTGCAATGACAAACCAGCACGTAGCACCATGCCATTACCATCGCCCGTGCAAGTATGAGCGGAAGTGGCCGAAAAATAGGTACGTCCATAACCACCCGTTGCCAGCACTACCATATGTGTACTAAAACGGTGGAGAGTTCCATCGGTCATATTCAGCGCCATCACGCCCCGACACTCGCCTTCATCATCCATGATTAAATCCAGCGCGAAGTATTCAATAAAAAATTCGGCTTGGTTTTTGAGACTTTGCTGATAAAGCGTGTGTAAAATAGCATGTCCCGTCCGATCAGCGACCGCACAAGTGCGTTGGGCAATGCCTTCACCGTAATTGGTCGTCATCCCACCAAACGGCCTTTGATAAATTTTCCCTTCTTCAGTACGCGAAAAGGGCACACCATAATGTTCTAACTCAATGATTGCCGGCACGGCTTCTCGACATAAGTATTCAATCGCATCTTGATCGCCCAACCAATCAGAACCTTTGACGGTGTCATAGCGATGCCAACGCCAATCATCAGGCCCCATATTGCCAAGTGAAGCACTAATGCCACCTTGGGCTGCAACAGTATGGCTGCGAGTTGGAAAGACTTTAGTGATACAAGCCGTTGTCAGGCCTTTTTCGGCCATGCCTAAACTGGCGCGTAAGCCGGCCCCGCCGGCCCCAACGACTACGACATCATAACGATGGTCAATAATCTTATAAGCAGTAGACATATTTGTATTCTTCGTAGAATTTCCCTTCACGTTTGTAGTAGTCGCTTTAGCGACTTATTCACGTTCCCAAAGCAATCCGTAACACAGCCAATACCGAAGCGACAGTAATAGCAATGATGACAAATTTCATCGAAACCAGAGTAATCGCTTTAACAACTTCATGATGCACATAATCTTCCACCACTTCATGTACACCGAGGTAGCCATGATAGAACATCGCTAAAATCAACAAAATGAGTATTTCAGCATTCCAAGAAGATTGCAGCCAAGCCACTAACGCGGCATGATCAGCCTTGACAATGAAAAAAATGACAGAAGCCACAAACCATAATGAGATTGGCACTAAAGCGATAGCGGTGAGGCGTTGTGCCACAAAAAGGCCACTACCCGCCTTAGCAGAACCCCACAGACGTACACGCGATAAAGGAGTACGAAACTTCTCCATTACCCACCTCCTTTCAGACTGAAAGCCAATACCCAAGCTAATGCCGTTAAAATGATAGTCGCTACCCATACCACCTTGCCCGTGGCATAAGCCGTTTTGATGTCCATGCCCAAGCCGGCATCCCAAAATAAATGACGGATGCCATTGCACAAATGGTAAAACAGGGAGAATGACCATCCAAACAACAATAATAATCCTAACCAAGAACCCAACAAGCTTTGTGCCTGTTGATAAGTTTCTGTCCCATCAGCGGCTGCAATTAACCAGTATGCCAGAACTAAAATACCGACTGATAAAAAAACACCGGTTGCGCGATGCAGAATTGACATCATTGAAGTCAATTGTGGCTGATAGATTTGTAAATGTGGCGATAGTGGTCGCTTATGTGTCATTATCATAATTGATTGACTCCCTAAATGCGAATTAAGAATGAAAAATGAAAAATGTAGAATGAACAAAGAGTTCTAAGTACAGGACAAAAAAATGAAATTAAGGGCTTTGCACGTGGGATTGCCCCTACGAACCGGATTGTCTTTGAGGGATAGTATCCGTCGCCAAGGCCGTTTGAACAGAATCCTTCGTGGCTATCGTTCCTAACTAAAATGAAAAATACTTAGCAATGAAATCTGTATTGATGCAAATATACGGAACGTACTTCAAATCCGTGAAAATGACAAAATGAACTTTTAAAATTTTTCATAACAAAATTATAGACTTATCAGTATTTTCATTTTTCATTAGTCTAATCCTTGTAATTATTGCAGAAGCTCACGGACTTGTTGAATCACGGGGGCCGTTTCAGGCCTCACGCCGCGCCAGAGATAAAATGACTCGGCCGCTTGCTCTACTAACATGCCCAAACCATCCAACGCAAACGCGGCTCTTTGCGATTGTGCCCACTGCACAAAAACAGTGGCCGTGCTGGCATACATCATATCGTAACACCAACCGCCGTCAACCAGTAAACCATCGGGCAAAGGCGGCAACTGTCCTTGCAAACTCGCCGACGTGCCATTAATAATCAAATCAAACGATTGTCCTTGTAAAGCGTCATAAGGACAAGCCGTCACATTGCCCAACGCGGCAAACAACTCAGCCAAAGCCTCGGCCTTAGATACGGTACGATTAGCAATCACACACAGCAAAGGCACCGCCTCAAGTAACGGCCCCAACACGCCACGCACTGCGCCGCCGGCACCGAGTATCAACACGCGCCGCCCTTCAATCTGGCCGCCATGATTTTGAATTAAATCACGCACTAAGCCAACGCCATCAGTATTCTCTCCGAGGCACCGCCCTTGTTCATCAAACCATAACGTATTAACGGCCCCAGCACGCTCGGCGCGTTCACTGCGTTGATTTGCCAATACCCACGCCGCTTGTTTAAAAGGTACTGTAATATTCAGGCCTTTTCCACCTGACGTGATAAACGCTTGCACCGCTTGGGCAAATTCGCCTTCTTGGGTGCCTACCAAATTGGCATTATATTGCAAAACTTGCCCCGTTTGTTGAGCAAAGGCCGCATGAATAAGAGGAGATTTACTATGGGCAATGGGATTGCCCATGACGGCATAATGATCGATTTGAGAAAATTGTTGGGTAGTCATTTTTAGACACACGGACAAAGGGAGACAGAGAAAAACGTTGTTTTTTATTATAATTCAAATAATTATTTTATTATAACTCCGATAAAAAAAAAGTCCAATTTTGGCAAAAGTTGACTTAAGCTAATCAGTCATATGGCCCTCAATGGGGTTATCCCTTACGTGGGAGGCTTATTAATCTGATTGATTAACTGAGGTTTTGGCAAAAGTTGACTTAAGCTAATCAGTCATATGGCCCTCAATGGGGTTATCCCTTACGTGGGATGCTTATTAATCTGATTGATTAACTGAGGTTTTGGCAAAAGTTGAGCTAATACTTACAATCATATGGCCCTCAATGGCGTTATCCCTTACGTGGGATGCTTATTAATGCGAATATCGATCTAAAAATGAAAAATGTAGACTTATAAAATCACTTTCAATCAATACGTTTTTATAAATGATTGATTTCATAATATTTAATTCAACCCTTAATTCGCATGGTAAGTTTCGGCCTAATCCATTTCCAAGTATTGGATTAATGATGAACACGCTCGCTACACCGTTATCATTACACATTTTCGTTTAAGAGACGATGAAACGAATTAAACCCACTTGAGACAAACCGAATGAATTTTAAATGACCAATTACTAACTAGTGCTTGGACGAAAACCATCTTTGTCATTTCGAGCAAAGGGAGAAATCTTTTGGTTATCAATGTGTTAATATTTCTCCTCTCGTCGAAATGACACTTATAGCTTGTATCACATGACTATGCGGTAAACTCAGAAACGAAATGTCAAGCATTACATACACTTAACGCTATATTTTTAGCGTAAAGTCATCTGGTACGCGCTATAGGTAAGGGGTTTTCGTTCAGCCACTAACTATACTCAGCATGCACTTTTTTCATTCCTAACCCAAAGCCAGGTAGTTACATTGGCTATATTAATTTCGCTTGCCTGGGGCTGACTTTAAAACCTCTATTATACTCAGCACGGGCATAATCTGCGCTTTTGTCATTTCTCGCTACGCGAGAAATCTTAACTGGCTCAAGATTTTTCGCACTCACCGAAATGACAGAAAAGTTCAATTTGTGACCGCGTTGAGTATAGCCCCAAAGGGGCGTATTATTAAAGCCAGTGTAACTACCTAGAGGTTTTTCTTGGACAGTTTCTAAAAAACAGTGGCCTGAAAAAAAACCAAGTTTCTTGACAGGGTTTTTGTTTTAAAATTTTCAAAACCTGCTCAATGAAGTAGGGACTACCTTGAGGCAACCTATTAATTTGGAGTTTCTCTAGTGTCTATAAAAATATTAGAAGGTGTCAAACGTATTTATTTAGATTCTGCACCTATCATCTATCAAATTGAAGGAAATGAAGAATTCGCACGCCCAACTCATTTTCGATATGATAGATGAAGGTCAATTCACAGCGGTCACTTCATCCATCACGTTGTCTGAAGTTTTGGTGATGCCCTATCGTCTAGGACGGATGGATTTGGTAGAATATTATCGTAAAATGTTAAGTTCAGGTGAAAACACCGAATATGTCCCTATATTAGATGAAGAGGCCGCCATCACCGTGGCAAAGCTGAGAGCAATCAATGAATCCCTTAAAAAATTCGATGCTCAACATCTTGCCGTTGCCATACAACATCATTGTGATTTATTTCTAACCAATGACGCTAAGCTTAAAAAGGTTATTGGGCTACCAGAAGAACTCAGAGTAGTACTGTTGAATGAAATAGAAGCGGAACTTAACATCAAACACTAATTAAAACATTCCATTGCCCTCTAATAAAGGGAGTTGTTACCATGCCCAATCTTCAGTATTTACTAAAACAAGCTAACCATTTGACGTACCCTGAACAAAAGATACTGTTAACCTTTTTAGATGAACAGGTTAAACAACAAGAAACTCAACCACAAAAAGCACGTCGCAAATGGCGTAGTATTCGTGGTTCCGCGCCTAACCTATTAAACGGTGAAGATGCACAAGTATGGGTATCTCGCCTCAGAGGCGATGAAACCGATTAAACCTTATGGGACCAAAACCGAGTGAATTTTCAATGACCAATTACTAAGTTCAAACTTAAGTTTGGGCGAAAGAAGTCCAAACTTTAGTTTGGACGGAAGGAGTCCAAACTTTGCTCCAGTTTTTCGCTTCAAAAACTTAGTTTGGACGGCCTCCGACTAAAGTACGGCTCGGTAGCTCTCCCAACGGTGCCGACTTTATCTGCCCCTCACCCAAAATTTCCTACCAGAAGTGGGCCAGGGTGAGGCCGAACACTGATCTCGGAATCAGTCATTAAAATAATAAGTTCAAAATCGGCCCTTTTTAGACTGTTAAGAAAACCGTTTTCGTTGTTATGATTTATCCGTTTATTTCGCGTATCCGTTGTACTTACCCACACCGTATTTTTGTATTAAAGTGCCAACGGAAGTTTCGGCCTAATCCATTTCCAAGTATCGGATTAATGATGAACACGCTCGCTACACCGTTATACCCAAGAAGGGAACAACTTGGACTTTTTGAGAAAAAAAATCCGAAAAGCCCCAACGGGGCGATATTAATACAGCCTGGGGCAGCGCCCCAGGAAATCCAAGTTATGCCCACGTTGAGTATATCATTACACCTTTTCGTTTAAGAGGCGATGAAACAGATTAAACCTTATGGAACCAAAACCGAGTGAATGGCAAACAGAAAATCAATCCCAATTCCCAATTTAAGAAAGAGAAAAAACGATGGCCCAGTTATACATCCCTGACATAAATGACGAACTCGCTCAAGCATACCTTAATGCTTCAAAAGAACAACAACAAAGAGTCAAGCAAATAGTAGAAGAAGCCATTACGCGCTGGATGCAAACACCCAACTCACCACCGACACCAAAACGGCGATTGCTCCAGAAAGGAAGTCAAATGCCATTTAACCCGTTCAAAGCAGTAAAAATGAACGGGAAAGGCCCAAGTGCTTCAGAAATGGTTATTCAAGATAGGGAGTAATTATGGTTATTTTCCTTGATACCTCAGCGTGGGTGAAATATTTCCTCAATGAAGAGGGTACTTTGAGAATCCAACATTTTATTCTCCAATACCCGCCCGATGAAGAGAATATTTTTGCAACCTCGGCAGTGACTTATGCGGAAATGATTGCCACATTGACACGAGCTTACCGCGGACAACGCATAAGTGAAGAAGATTTTGAGGCAATGATAACAACATTTCAGGAACAATGGGAAAAAGTAGATGTTGTAGAAGTTAATACCGATTTAATAGAACGTTCAGGGCAACTGGCAAGAAAACATGCACTCCGAGGGTGTGAAGGAGAGTTTGGCAGGAGTCCAAACTTGAGTTTGGCAGTGCCCTTAAATCCGTCCAAACCTAAAGGTTTGGACTCCATGTCAAACCTAAGGGTTTGAATTCCGTGTTAGTCGCGCCGCTATTCGCATCCGTAACGCGTTGAGTTTGATAAACCCTTCGGCATCTTTTTGATTATAGGCCCCTTCGTCGTCTTCAAAGGTGGCGATGCTGGTATCAAAAAGACTGTTATCGGAAGTGCGCCCGGTAACAATGACGTTGCCTTTATAGAGCTTCAAACGAACTTTGCCGTTGACATTGACTTGTGAAGCATCAATCAATTCTTGTAAGAGTTTCCGTTCAGGACTCCACCAGTAGCCGTTATAAATGAGGTTGGCATAACGAGGCATGAGTTCGTCCTTGAGGTGGGCCACTTCTCGATCTAACGTGATCGATTCTATGGCGCGGTGTGCTCTAAGCATGACGGTGCCGCCGGGGGTTTCATAGCAACCGCGTGATTTCATACCAACATAGCGGTTTTCCACTAAATCGAGTCGCCCAATGCCGTTTTCGCCGGCGACTTTATTTAAGTGGGCTAACACTTGGGCCGGCATCATGGCTTGGCCGTCGATGGCGACAATATCGCCTTTGGCAAATTCTAATTCTAGCGTTGTGGGCTTATCGGGGGCCTTTTCGGGAGAAACTGTCCAACGCCATACCTCTTCTTCTGGCTCCAGCCAAGGATTTTCAAGGGGGCCACCTTCATAAGAAATATGCAGCAAGTTGGCATCCATTGAATAGGGCGATTGTTTGCCGCGTTTCATTTCTATGGGAATGCCGTGCTGCTCAGCGTAAGCTAAGAGCTTTTTGCGTGAATTTAAATCCCATTCGCGCCAAGGCGCAATGACTTTGATGTCTGGTTTTAGGGCATAAGCGCCTAATTCAAAACGGACTTGGTCATTACCTTTCCCCGTTGCGCCGTGCGAAATGGCATCGGCCCCGGTTTGATTAGCAATTTCGACTAAATGCTTAGCAATCAATGGACGCGCAATGGATGTGCCGAGCAGATATTCGCCCTCGTAAATGGTACTTTAGCACGGGCTGGTTCAAGTTCTTCGCCTTGTCCGATGTCGGCGGTAAAGGTAACCACTTCGCAGTGGTATTCGTCTTGTAACCATTTAAGAATAATAGAAGTATCGAGGCCGCCCGAATAGGCTAAAACAACTTTTTTTATCTCACTCATAGTTTTTCAGTTATCAGTTATCAGTTATCAGTTATCAGTTATCAGTTATCAGTTATCAGTTATCAGCTATCAAACAAGAAATCCGTTGATTTCGTCAAGCCGCTGTACTAACCAAAATCGGTTTTATCCGTCAATCTGCTGTACTTACTTCTTGCCTATCACAACATCATGCCAAGCTATGAGGGCTCGCACCAATTCTTGCGAAATGTGGTCAAAATCTCCGCCATACCCAACGGCTGTGTTGGCTTCCTGAAGTTTTCCGTATAAGGCGAGTCGAATAATTTTATCAGCTTCCTTATGAAACTGATCATGTAAATGCACAACTTGTGGGTAATGTTCATATATACTTAACAACCCGTCTGTATTTTCTTTAAGCCATTTGCCAAACTTACACTGTTCAGCGTCAACATCGTATTTGTTTTCGCCAGTGTCAATAATATCACGCAATCGCTTTTTCCATGCGGTATGTGAGACAATGGCTTGATAAATGGTGTTGGCAATATTACTCATGTCTTTGTTTGGTAATTGGTAATTGTGGTTGCCGATTTAGCCTTTGGGGTGAGTTGTTATAGGCATTTTTGAGTGCCTTTGGTAAATATTTAGGCAGATTTTCGTTACCGTCTTATGCCTTTCTAAAAAGGCAGCATCTGTACGTTCTATTTATTAACGTGAACTCGACTTTTCAATAAGTTATATAAATTTTATATTAATCAAGAGTCAAGAGTTTGCAAGTAATTAGTTAAAAAAAAATCTTTTTTTTTGACTATTAAACCCTTAACATTAATACGTTAATAACCGGAAAATTGTGGGCCATAGAATGAAATGAGCCAGTAAAGCTTGTTTTTTTAACTGATTGATTTAAAATTCATTATAACTAACTAATTTGATATAAATTAATAATTCTATAACTCACTGATATTTAAAGTCGAACTCACGTAAGTATAAAACTGGCCGACGACTAAAACCCGTCAATAGAACATTGACAGAGTACTGGTACAGCAGCTAATATTGCTCCTGAACGAATTTTGCCAAACTAAAGTTTGGACTCCTTTCTGCTTCGCTCGAAAACGCTGTGAAATATAACTGATAACTGATAACTGATAACTGATAACTGATAAGGCAAATGATGCTCAAGCAACTCTCCGTAGAAAACTTTACTGCATTTCCAAAAGCACAACTGGATTTTGCATCAGGACTCAATGTCATTATCGGTGAAAACGGCACGGGTAAATCTCTCTTGTTGAAACTGGCTTACTCGGTATTATCAGTCAGCGCGGCAGAAGGAAAAAAGCCGAACGCCACTGTTCCAACAAAATCACTGCTTGCAACCCGATTAGCCACTAAACTCATTAATGTTATACGACCAGAATCACTTGGACGCATGGCACGCCGCTTGCGACAAGGTCGAAAGCGATGTACAATTTCACTTTTCTTTGAGGATGATTTATTAGAGACGACTTTTAGTTTTGCCACACGG
Organism: Candidatus Parabeggiatoa sp. nov. 2; assembly: GCA_002085445.1. Taxonomy (GTDB): domain Bacteria; phylum Pseudomonadota; class Gammaproteobacteria; order Beggiatoales; family Beggiatoaceae; genus Parabeggiatoa. Next base: position 4,213 of record NBMI01000016.1, on the reverse strand, counting down.
AGTAAATCTGAAGTCACCCTTCAAAAAATACCTTCAACATGGCAGGATAAGTCGCCGGTTAACCATCTATCCTAGTTTTGTTTCAGTTTACGAAAACCACTACCTCGAATTTGAAGAAACTTATAGAGATATCTGTTTACTACTTGGGGCGCCATTGCTGAAAGGCCCAAGAGAAAAAGTGGTTAAAAAATTGTTGCAACCCTTGGAAGAAGCGATGGGCGGTAGTGTTATACTGGATAAAAATGGTCGTTTTTATTTAAAGCTCGCTGGCACCGGCAATATAGAGATGCCACTGCTCGCAGAAGGATTGCGAAAACTGGCTATGGTAGCAAGACTCATTTCTACCGGTTCCCTATTGGATAAAGGCTGCCTGTTTTGGGATGAGCCGGAAACCAATCTTAATCCTAAGTTAATTCGCCTAGTAGCGAGTACCATTTTGCATCTATGCAACAATGGCATACAGGTTTTCGTGGCAACCCATAACTTGTTTTTTGTGCGTGAACTAGAAATTCTTTCTGCTAACAAACCGTTCAAAAAAGTAAAGCAACGCTATTTTGCTTTGGAACAGACGGAACAGGGCGTGAATGTCCATCAGGGTCATTCAATAGAAGAGGTTGATCCGCTAATGTTGTTGGATGAGGAACTTCAACAGTCTGATCGGTTTATGGCAGGAGAATCGGCGTGAAGAAAGTTATTATAGAAGGTAAGTTGAAATTTACTTTTTGTGAAGACTGTTGTGCCAGTCAATACGATAACTGGTCTTTTTATCGCAACCAGTTCCAAAATACCTGTGGCTCCGCCAAAGCCGTCGATATTCTTTGTGTCACCAATAACACTACCTGGTTGATCGAAATTAAGGATTATCGTGCCCACCCCCGAACCAAACCGGTAGATATTGGCGATGAAATTGCCTTCAAGGTTCGTGACACGTTGGCTGGGTTGGTTGCGGCAAAAGTTAATGCGAATGTTCAGGATGAAAAACAGTTTGCCACGTTGGCACTACAAGAACATTTAAGAAGTATCCGTGTGGTTTTACATATGGAACAACCAGCTAAGCATTCTAAATTGTTTCCCAAGGCGATAAACCCGGCGAATGTGAAACAGAAACTGAAGCAGCGACTAAAAGCCATAGATGCCCACCCATTGGTAGTTGATCAGAATAGTCTGGCAACACATAAGTATTGGACGGTAGATGACAATTAAACTCTAGTAACGTGAGTTCGACTTTAAATATCAAGGCCGGTTATAAAATTATTAGTTATATCAATTGTTTAGTGATAATGACATCATTAAATCAGTTAAAAACAAAACACCTAAGCTGTACTGGTTCATTCCAGTTGATGGCCCACAAATAAGGGTTATTCACGTATTAATGCTAAGGGTATCTTAACTAATAAAAATGTGTTTTTAATCAATTAATTGTAATCAACAACTTGATTAACATAAGATTTATATAAGTTATTGAAAAGTCGAACTCACGTTAGTAGTCTGTCAACATTGTTTTGACGGGTAACATAAGTCTTAAATTCGTCCAAACTTTAGTTTGGCAGGAGTCCAAACTTTAGTTTGGCAGGAGTCCAAACTTTAGTTTGGCAGGAGTCCAAACTTTAGTTTGGAGTCAGGCTGAGGAACAAACAGAAGGGAAGCTTTGCTATACGAATTAAAAATGAAAAAAAAATCTAAAAATCACTGACTTATTTTATTAAAGTAGTACAACGGATACTCGAAATTAACGGATAAAAAAAGTCAAAAAATCATAAGGTTACAAAAATTATGAATTTCCCCAATCCGTTTCGGAAAGCGTATCCGTTGTACTTGGATAGCTTAACTTAATGTTCTGATATGTAAGAGAAACAGGTGAGATTAGGCGTTATCAAAATTCGAGATGCTCTCGTTGTCATAAAAACACCTACAAAAACTACGGCTAATGAGGCGCAATTGGGGGCCATAACTCAATTTGAAACCATTCAAAACATTTTATGGCCCCTAAATCAGGTAGTCTAAATAACCAGAAAATCTCTCTTGCGTCAAAGCTTCACAATTCAATGATGAATGATGAATGATGAATGATGAATGATGAATGATTCACAATTTTCATCACCCCAGATAGTATCTGTTCCCAGCGCGTTTCCCACAAATACCATCCCTTTTAAAACTTAGCAAAAAGCCAATTTATAGGGTATCAACTTTCATCCGTTACGATCAAAAAAAGGAACGACAAGGATTAAATATAAGCCGGGATTATCCTTGCTCATAAACAATCCTTGTCGTTTTTCGGGGCGAAGGCATTCCAGTCAACTCGTCACAAACGCTGTTGTGCCGCAATAGTGCCAAGCAATCGTATCTCAATAGGGGGTTCCGCTCGCCGATTATACCGCCTCAATAACGCCAGCGCAGCTTCATAACGCTTCAAAGCGATATGAGCCAACATGGATACCATTAACAAATAGTTGTTATTTTCCGACGCTTGAATTTTCCCGTCAGGGAGCAACAGTTTGGAAAATTGCCAAACTTGCTCAAAATCGCGGTTGCCTACCGCTTTATACAAGTTGAACCAGTGACGGATATTTTCCGGTAAACGAGTAAAACAGGGGGCGGCCTCGATATCGGCCCAAATAATCTCCATTTCTGTCGGTGACAAATAGGGCAAAGTATCTTTGGCTAGAAAATGCAAGTAAGGTAGCCAACCTTCTTTCATTTCAAAAGAAAACCATTCGTCTTCCTTTTCAACGGAAGGACATTGCTGGTGATGGAGAGTTCTTACATTACGAACCGTTGCGACGGTGTTTCCGTCCATCTGCAAAGACGGTGGCACTTGGTTGTCCGTCACCCACTTAAAATATTGGTGGATAACCATAGCTTTCCGTGCGGCCTCTCCAATCCGTAAATGGATGTTTTCGTTAATGGACAAAGGTGCAGTGCGAATAGGTTGGCTTTCCAAGGTTTCAATCAAGGGTGCTGCCACCAAACGCAATCTGTGCAACTCTAGTGCATTTTTCTCCAGATACCGCGTCCGCACTGCGCCCAAATCCAGAACGGGGAAATAATCAGAATTGGCCACAATATTGTATGAATTAAACAGCGGCCCAAGGATTTGTTTGCTACCCACTTTGCGTAGCAAAATATCTTGTTGGTTAAAGATGCCTATGCGAGTCAGCTCTGCCGCTAATTCAGGTATATCAAATAGCTTGTCGCTAGGTGTACCCACTTTACCGTGCTTGCTGGCAATAATCAGTAGATCGCCTTCCGCCGAAAAATAGATGGCGTAGTCTTCAAAATGGGTTGACAGTGCTTTGATGGTAAAATTCTTGAGAAAACAGTCCCGCTACCCCACCAACCCACGGGTTTGAAGGTTCGGAAATGATGATATCATACTTTTTTTGGTGGTTAGTAAAAAATGCCTTGGCATCTTCAAGATGAATATGGCTACGGGGATCGTTGAAAACATTGGCTACGCGCTCACCAAAACCTTTAGCGCCTTCTACCATAGCCGGTTCAATTTCAATGGTATCAACTCTTTCGATTGATGGGATGGATAATAGGACATGACTGGTCATTCCAGAGCCAAAGCCTATGGTAGCCACGGTTTTTGCTTGATCGTGAATGGCCCACGGCAAAGCGGCAAGCAAGATCATAGTCGGTTCGTCTGCTGACGGGTTTTTTTGACTAATCGATGCATCGGGTTTACCGTTCGTACTAATGGTCAGTTTTCCTGATTTGGATTGGATTAAATCAATAGAAGCGGTTTTGCCATCCTTGTGGAATATCACTTGCCGATCCTCACTAATGACTCCATGTCTGAACACACCTGATGCCATTTTTACGGGATCTAATTCCACCCAGATAACACTGGCTATCAAAATAGCACTGCTTGCTGTCGCAACAAAACTCCAGCGTATCTTATTGAATCCTTTACCCGCATACCACAGGAGCGCCAAACCCAGCAGAATATCCAATCCACCTCCTATGGTGATTAAGTTCTTAACACCCAACGCCGGCATGATAATTTGCACACCAAGGGCAATCCCGATAATCGCTCCCAGTGTATTGGCGGCATAAATGCCACCTATCGAACCTTCACCATATCCCTTGGAGATTAAATAATAAGTGAGTAATGGCAGTGTCATGCCGGCACAAATCGTCGCTGGCAACATAATGACAAGGGTAATACTGTGACTAAACACATTAAATAGCGCATAACCTTGATCAGTTT
>NBMI01000401.1 GCA_002085445.1 Candidatus Parabeggiatoa sp. nov. 2 | reverse complement strand
AAATCCTTTTTATATACAATCCTTGTAAAAAGGGTTTTATGGCCCCCAAATCAGTGCCTATAGCCATCTACTATCTACAAGGATTGTATATAATAAGGGATTTTAGAAGCCAGCAGAAAATCACGCTTATCGAATTGGTGCGAGAATTTGGCGAACCGTTTTTAAATCCTTTTTTATATACAATCCTTGTAGTAGTTGAATAATTCCAAAAATTCTGAGACAGACACGGAGAACACCATGAAATTTCCTTATGGAATTTGTGATTTCTATGATGTTATCAGCGAAAACTATTTTTACGTGGATCGTACTGATAAGATTTCATTAATTGAAGAAACTGGAAAGTATCTACTTTTCTTGCGCCCCCGTCGTTTCGGCAAAAGTTTGGTGCTTTCCATGCTAGAGAACTATTACGATGTCGCCAAAGCTAAACAATTTGAACTTCTGTTTGGTTCTCTTGCGATTGGTGAAACGCCCACTCCCAAGCATAATCAGTATTTTGTGATGAACTGGGATTTTTCCGCCGTCGATTCCACGGGCAGTGCCGAGGAGATTCGGCAACGATTGCACGATCATATCAATGGTTGCATTGAACACTTTAAGGCTTGTTATGAAGAGTTTTTAACGAATGACATTGAATTACATCCTACCAATGCCATACGTTCCTTGCAATCGGTACTAGCCGCTATCAAAGCGACACCCTATAAGCTGTATTTGTTGATTGACGAATACGATAATTTTGCCAATGAAGTGATGATGGCAGGAAAATCTAATAGTCGAGACAAATATGAAACGTTGATTCAGGGAGAAGGCGCGTTAAAAGCGGTATTCAAAGCGGTTAAAGCCGGAACCAAAGGATTGGGGATTGATCGGATATTTATTACCGGGGTTTCACCCGTGGTGATGAGCGATATCAGTAGTGGTTTTAATATCGCTGAAAATATTTACCTCAGTCTCAAATTCAATGATTTATGTGGTTTTTGGGAGACGGAAATTTTGGCCGCGTTGCAACAAATCGCATTAGAATGTGGATTTGAAGAGCAACAAGTCCATGAAGCCCTAGCAATGATGCGAACCTTTTATGATGGCTATTGTTTTTTTTATGAGCCAAAATCAAAGCTTTACAACCCGACTTTAGCCCTCTATTTTTTGAAACATTTACAAGATACCTGTCAATATCCACGGCAAATTTTAGATGACAATTTGGCGATGGATCGAGGCAAAATCATTTATATCTCCCAATTGCCTCATGGAGAACAAGTCATCTCGGCGGCGTTGAATTCCGAGAAACCTTTAACCATTGCTCAATTGGCTTCCCGTTTTGGTGTCAATGAGATGTTGACAGCTACTAAAGACATGCCTTTTATGGCTTCGTTGTTGTATTATTTTGGGGTATTGACTTTTGGCGGTGACACGCCAACTGGGGAACTGATTTTAAAAATCCCGAATTTAGTGATGCGTAAATTGTATGTTGAACAACTACAAGATTTGTTCTTGCCCGATTGGAGCGCCAGGGAAGAGGCGAGGCAGATGGCGCAACAATTTTATCAAACTGGTAATTTGCAACCGTTGTGTCAATTTATGGTGAAAAGCTATTTCAAGGCTTTTAGTAATCGGGATTATCTCTGGACAGATGAACTGACTGTCAAAACGGCTTTTTTGACATTGTTATTCAACGATACTTTTTACATCATGGATTCAGAACCAGAATTAGATCGGCAATACGCCGACTTAACGATGAGAGTACGCCCTGATATGCGCCGCTATCAATTGTTGGATTTTTTGATGGAATTCAAGTATGTGAAGTTAAAAAAGCTCGGTTTAACCGCTGAACAAGTCAAACAATTGAGCGATGAGGAATTGATGGCTAAAAAAATTGTCAAACAAAAGTTGATAGAGTCCGAAAATCAATTGAAAAGTTATCGACAAACACTGCAATCGTGTTATGGAAATCAATTGCGATTGCATAGTTATAGTGTTGTTGCTGTGGGTTATGAACGACTTATCCATTGTGAGATCAAGTAAGTCATTCGTTGTACTCAATTCTTGTCGTTGAAAGCTTTCAAACGGTTTTATGGCCCCCAAATCAGTGCCTAATAGCCATCTATTTACAAGGATTGTATATAATAAGGGATTTTAAAAGCATAAAATCATGCCAGTCAACTTGTTGTCCAATTAAGCATTTGCTGATTGAATGGCTAATCAATTCTTTTCGAGTTGATTTCATGTTGGAAAGCTAAAAAGTTATCGAATTGGTGCGAGAATTTCGCCTGATTTCATGTTGGAAAGCTAAAAAGTTATCGAATTGGTGCGAGAATTTCGCCAAGAAATCCGTTTTTAAATCCTTTTTTTGATTTCATGTTGGAAAGCTAAAAAGTTATCGAATTGGTGCGAGAATTTCGCCAAGAAATCCGTTTTTAAATCCTTTTTTATAGACAATCCTTGTAGTTGAATATTAAAAATGGTTTTATGGCCCCCAAATCAGTGCCTAATAATCATAACTACTACAAGGATTGTATTAAAGCCACGGATTTATTCTTGGGATTACTCAGTCCTTGTCGTTTGTAGGGCCGTACTTATTCGTTAATTTCCAAATTCGTTGTACTATAGATTACTCAATCCATGTCGTTTGTAGGGCCGTACTTATTCGTTAATTTCCAAATTCGTTGTACTTTTGGGATTACTCAGTCCTTGTCGTTTGTAGGGCCTTATGTTAATTTGAAAACTTTCAAATGGTTTTATGGCCCTCAAATCAGGTGGGTTTAACTACGTTGAGCTTCGGTTCGCTTCGCGATGCAAAAATTTCGGAGAAACTTTTGCCTCGCTCGCTCTACCCACCCTACGCTGGCTCAACGTTTTTAGTAGTAACGTTTGTAGTAGTAACGTTTGTAGTAGTAACGTTTGTAGTAGTAACGTTTGTAGTAGTCGCTTTAGCGACTAAGTGGCTAAAGCCTCTACTACAAACTTAGTGGCTAAAGCCTCTACTACAAACTCAAACTCAGTGGCTAAAGCCACTACTACAAACAAACTCAGTGGCTAAAGCCACTACTACAAACTACAAACTAAAGTGTCCGTGTGCGACGGCGAATAAAGTACACTAGTCCAACAACAATAAGTACAACCAATCCAATAACGACTGCCAACAGCAACGTCTTCCACCTTGACATATATTCCTTATGTTCAAGCGCTGCTGGCTCGACTGGTTGATGCATTGAATCTGCGGCAGGACCCATACTAGCGGTTGACTGTGGCGCTTGTGCAAGGGGTGCCGGCGACGGTGGCGCGGTGAATTCAGGCATATACTTTTCTTTCGTCTTTGACTCCATACTAGCGGTTGGCGCTGGTGGCTCTAATGGCTGTGGTGCTTGTGCAAGGGGTGCAGGCGACGGTGGCGCGGCATGCTTAGCTGGCGGTAGTGCATAAGCCCTTGCCATGCTTTTATAACGGACTTGAGCCGGAGGCGTTGCTGCGGCTTGTTCTCCACCAAATACGCCTTCATAGGAAACACCTTCGGGCATTTCGACGGGTTGGACGACGGTTTGTGGTTTGCCGTCAGTATTGACGACTTTTTCTTCTACCGCCACAAAGCTTGTCCATTGTGTCATCAGCCTAAAATTAAGGCCGAGTTGTGTGACTTGTTCAATCAGTTCCTTGGTTTGCCCTTGGCGCACCATTTGACTCATCAATGGCTCGTTTTGGGGTAGTTTGACTGGTAGCCTTTGGATATAAGGTTGATTGGCTAATTGTCCACGCACTATAATCGTTTCTTCGCCACCTTTGCGGTAGCGCCCATGAATACGAATCGGTTGTCCGGCCCATAAGTCAGGCACTTTGGCGGGAGAGAGTTCGCTGACATCGAGGTTGCCCCAGTCGATTTCGATGTGTGCTAACGCGGGCCGATCCACGCGCTGGAAGAATTTGTTGATGACTTTATCGCTGTTTTCGTCTTGGCGCACGTAAAAGGCTTCGCCTCGACCAATTTCGGCGGCTCTATCTAACAGATAGCGGTTTACTGAGGAGCCAACGCCTAAGCTGAATACTCTAGCGCCGCGTCTTTCTTTTTCAATGGCTTGGAAAATACCAAACTCATTGCCAACATAACCATCCGTCAGTAGGAAAGCAATGCGTAAATAGCCTTCGGCGGCCGGTTGCGCTAATGCTTCTAAAATACCTTTACGCATTTCTGTGCCGCCTCGGCCTTTGAAACGGTCTACATAACGCAAGGCTTCCTCGGCGTGAGTTTGCGTGTAGGGCTTTGGTTTGTGCCATAATGTGCCGGTGCCACCGGCAAAGCGCACGACATTAAAGGTATCGGTGGAACGCATTCCTTTTATGAGTAGACGCATCGCCTCTTTAGATTTCTCTATCGGAAAACCACGCATTGAGCCAGAGGTGTCAACAATAAAGATCAGTTCACGAGGAACAACTTGATCGTCGGTGACTGTGTGCTGCGGTTGAACAATCAACGTGAAAAAACCGCCACGTTTGTCATGGTGAGCAATGGTCGCCATTTCGGGGGCCATGCCAGCGACTTGATAGCGTAACACAAAAGGATATTAACATAGCGAATGGTAATGACGATGTTATCGCCCGGCATGATGTTGGCAACGGATTGGGTAAAGATATTAGGCCGCTCTTGCTCCAACAACGAAGCGCGTTGCCCGCGCTCACGCGCCCTTTGATGGTGCGCTTACCAATTGTCATTTGCATGTCATCCACCGCGGCGTCGTTGGGCAGTGGGAATGTGTAAACGGCCTCAATTGGCTTTTTGAACGGATTATGATAATGTTGAATCACGGTGGCGCTTGCGACAAAGCCAGATACTTCGATGTTAACATCGGTGTGTTTGAGCGGCATTTCTAGTTTGTTGTCGGGTTTTTCGCCGCCGAGTTGTAATATGGAAAGGGTGCCCGGATTGATGCCTTCGGCTAAATTAGCCGGGCGCTCGTTCGCCGCAAAGGCGGGTAGGGCGAGTAATGATATTGCTATGATAAGGGGGGTGAGAAATTGCAACATGCGAGTTTTCCTCTAGTTGAAGGGTTGGTGATTATACGCTTATTTTAGTTTAATTAATAACTATAAGGTTATATGAGTACAGCGACACAAGCGCGGATGAGTACAGCGAATTGGGTTGAACCGAGTACAGGGAATTACGTGGAACCGAGTACAGCGAATTGCGCGGATGAGTACAGCGAATTACGCGGATAAGCGAATTAGGATAAACCGAGTACAGCGAATTACGCGGATAAACGAATTAGTACAGCGAATTGCGCGGATAAACGAATTGAGTACAGCGACACAAGCGCGGTTAAACGAATTGAGTGCAACGTTGTACTACGATAATTGGTTGTACTACCGTCATTCGCTTATCCGCATAATTGGCGTTTGCTAAACGCAAGTTTCGCTGTACTAA
>NBMI01000189.1 GCA_002085445.1 Candidatus Parabeggiatoa sp. nov. 2 | reverse complement strand
CTCAAACCCTATACCCCTAGTGTCAGAGAGACACCTAAAGGAATACACAGATCACAATTCTGTTGTTAAGTATTAACATCCATATATTAAATGTTAATAAATCCGAACACGGGAGCGATCAGCCCATTATCCCCTTGCCGTAGCTTAGGGTTACTTTGCTTGAACCCATTTTTTTTATGTGGAAGGCTAACCACTATCAAGCTTTTTTTTATTTTACTTTACCTTTTTATAAATGTAAAGTTTTTTGAGGCGAAGATTTTTGAATAGGGATGTTATACTTTACACCGTCACAAATTGCGCTTTTGTCATTTCTGTTTCTTTGATCGGAGAAATCTTGAGAAATCTTGTTTTCATGGCTCAATATTTAGAGCGAAGTGAGACATGACAAAAAACTTAAGGATGATTCTATTTAGTATATAGAATCACTGCCATTAAGTGAAGCTTGGGCGAACACACAGGTACCCCATGAAGACACGGAGTTTGGTAGGGGCTGTTGTGCGTGTCTGGCCGACACGATATGGCATTGTGTTATAGAATATCCCGCACCCCTTACAGTTAAGGATTTGAAAGACTTCAAAGAGAAGTCAAACAGATGTTAATAGTTATCAATATTTTTGTGGACTCTACAGAAGGAATACACAGAAAAAGAATACACAGGAAAACACACACACACAAACACCGGGCCTGGACTCGAAAAAAATTCACGCAAGGAGTGTGTGTTTTTTCCGTTAAATGACTTTGAAAAGGCCGCATGGGATTGGGCACAAGCCCATGACTTTTGGAAAGACAGGATTACCACAATTGAGCGACTGCGAAAAAATTTGGAGACGGGTAAAGACTTTCGTCGGCAGTTTGATAAAGTCAATACACCCGTTCAACCGTCAAGCCATTTTTCGCCACCAACGTCGACAACAACTGGAAAGGGTAGATTTGTTTTTACAATGAGCGAATGCCCGTTTTGTGATGAAAACACACCTGAGGTGGGGACAAAAAGAGGCTTCGAATTTATTCCACCTCCAAATTCCACTGCTATTATTAATCCAACCCCAAGAGAACAAGCAGCGGTTAAATTGGGAACGGTGATTAATAGGCTTAGGGCGAATAACGATGATGTGCCATTTAGATAGATGGCAAGGGCCGGGCGCAAGTGCTTGGCCCAATTTGTACGCATTGTCACGGTGCTGGAGTCCAAGATTTATCTTGGCAGGAGTCCAAGATTTATCTTGGCACTGCCAAATCGTTTGATGGCCCCCAAATCGGATTGAAAAAATAACCGCACGGTGCCGGAGTCATCGATAAATCTTGGCAGGAGTTCAAGATTTATCTTGGCACGGGCATTAGTTAGTTTGGACGACTTTATGGGCACGGCCATTAGTTAGTTTGGACTCCTGCCGAACTTTGGGCGATTGCCAAACTAACGTTTGGACGACTGCTAAACGCTTGATTCAACAAAGGCCCAAATCAGCCAGCGTAGAGTCACTGCCATATCGTGTCGGGTAACCCTAGAAAAACCGGATTTGTAACCCGATGATAAACTCACTATAATTAATAATTACATTTTATCAACTTGAAGGCAAAAAACCATGCCAACTCGTACTTTTGAAACTCGGGGGCCTGTTGACCCAAACCGCAACTACGTTGTCCCGCGCACTGACGAAATCGCCGATTTAGTCCATCGTATCAATGACGGGCGATATATTGTCATCTTTGCACCGCGTCAAACCGGAAAAACGACAGGATTACAAAAACCTTTCATCTGAAGAATTTTATCATTACTTAAAGGCAGATATTCTTCAAGAAATCAAAAATGCTGAACCACTGAGCCAATCAAAACGCAATATCGCCTTGCACCAGTTTTTGGAAAATTATTCCCTCACTTCCAATGTTTCAATGATGGTATTCCGACAAATGAAGTCGGTAATTTTTTGCACGCTCTACGCCGAATTTACTTGTCAAAAAGCCGAAACCGCTGCCCCTACAGTGTTGGCATTGTGGGTGTCAGGAGTATCACCCAACTGAACTATGATCGTTCCATTTCGCCCTTTAATATCCAAGACGAATTTGAACTGCCCAACTTCACGCTATCCCAAGTGCGTACTCTTTTAGAACAATATACCAAAGAGACTGGACAAGTCTTGGAGCAAGATGTGATTGACGGGATTCATAAACAAAGCGGTGGACAACCCTTTCTCGTCAACCGCCTCGCGCAAATCTTGACAATGGAACTGAAAATTGGGCTGGAACAAACCCTCTCAACCGCGCATTTTCAGAAAGCCCTGCACAAGATTTTGAATGAAAGCAATGTTCATATCTCACACTTGAAAACCAATGTTCGCCGAAAACAACGATTTGAAACCCTTTTAATGGAAATCTGTTCTTATGAGGTTGGCATCCGTTTTAATATTCACAATGATTTGATCAGCGAATTGGTGACTTATGGTATTTTGAAAGCCGGTGTTGACGGCTATTGCGAAATCACGAATCCCATTTATCACTACTGCATCCTACAGATTTTTCAACCGATTATCAATGGCTTAGAGCGAACTTATCTGCCCGAAGACACAGATGCCGGTTTTTTAGATTACTTAACTGGTGAGGGTCAAATCAACATGCGCCGCTTACTGGATAATTTCCGTGATTTTATTACGCGAGCCGGCTATCGAATCCTCGAAGTCCCTGAAACACCTCAAGAATTTGTTGGACAATATTTACTCTTTGCCTATCTTGATCAATTTGTCCATCAAATCGGCGGATTTATGTATACCGAAGTCCGTAGTGGACGTGGGCGAATGGATTTGATTATCTTTCACCAACGGGAAAAATACATCATTGAAACGAAAATCTGGGAAGGCAAAAGTCGGTATGCTGATGGCAAACAGCAATTGGCAGAGTATCTCAAATTAGAAAAGGTTTCTGAGGGTTATTATATCGTTTTTGATCACCGCCAAAAGCCTCAAGCACGATTCGACACCGATCAGATTGAAGGAAAAGAAATTGTGAGTTATTGCATTGTGGTGCTACAAAAACAGCCTTCGGCCGCTAAGGCTATGTAGATCGCCGCCACGACGGTTGTTTGTAGGGGCAATCCCTTGTGGTTGCCCAAAAAACGATTTGCTATAATATTTGCTATCAATTTGAAATCTTCCAACGTCGGCAAAAGTTTCGCAGAGCGAATTTTGCCGACGTAATGATTTTATGGCCCCCAAATCGGATTGATAAAATAACCGCACGGTGCCGGAGTCATCGATAAATCTTGGCAGTGCCAAACTAAAGTTTGAACGACTGTAACTACAAGGATTCGTTATAATAAGGGATTTTTTAAAGAGTCATCCGTTTGGGATTTTTTAAAGAGTCATTCGTTATTATAACGAACCTTCGGTACGCGAAGCTAATCCTTGTCGTTATTAAAGATTTGTCGTTTTTGAGTAAAGGATTCAATTCAAGCCGGAAGGTTTTCCACTAAATCGGATTTTGGTAAGATTTATCACACCTATCATTTGCCCACGATGTTAAAGAATTCCAAGGACTCAGTTGCAAACACCGTCCGGCAACTGTAACTACAAGGATTCGTTATAATAAAGGATTTTTTAAAGAGTCATCCGTTTGGGATTTTTTAAAGAGTCATCCGTTAGGAATTTTTCAACAATTATTTTTTGCCGATTAAATCCGGTAGTTGTTCACTGAGAACCCAATTTATAAAAATAAACCCAGATTCAATCCTTTCTTATAACGAATCCTTGTAGTTCTTGCCAGTTTATCCTTGGATTTTTTAAAGAGTCATCCGTTTGGGATTTTTTAAAGACTCATTCATTATTATAACTAACAAACCGAAGGTTCAGACTTTAATTTGAAATCTTCCACGGTGCCGGAGTCCAAGATTTATCTTGGCAGGAGTCCAAGATTTATCTTGGTACGGCCATTAGTTAGTTTGGACGACTGCTAAACTGAAAGCTTCTAAACCGCCTGATGGCCCCCAAATCGGATTAACTTTCCGAGCCAGAGAAATTTATTATGAATGAAATTACCAGCAAAGGCTTCTGTTTCAATCTCAACATTGAACAGATAATACCGAGCAAGGTAAAAGTTTTCAGCCTGTTTAGTTGTTTACTTATTTTCGTGATAGAGCTTGCTTCTGCAGCTGCACCTATCCCTGTCATTAAAGATCTTGTTAATGTTCAAATTCAAGATCGTGCTGAGCTTAACCGTTTGCGTCAACTTGCCAGTGATTTAGATGAACATTATGCTGATTTGCTACAAGGTTTCGTGACAATTTACGCCTCCGATGCCGAACAAGCTATGCTGAAAGCTTCAGGTTACAACAAATTCAATGGGTGGCTTTCGTACCTTGGTTGAAATTGAGCGGACATTAGAACAATTAACCAAAACTTTTCCAAATATTGTTTCTAAGAAGTTTTCGATTGGCAAAAGTTATGAAGGACGCGAGATTTGGGCAATTCGTCTTTCTGATCATCCTAATGTTTATGAGCCAACTGAACCGACAGTCTGGTTTGATGCTTTACACCATGCTCGTGAAGCGATGTCGGGAGAGTCGTTGTTATTGTTTGCTGATTGGCTAGTTAATCATTATGGGACTGATCCGACGGTGACTCGTTTGATTGATTCTCGTAATATTTTATTGATTCCTTGTGTCAATCCTGATGGTTATGAATATAATCGCCAACAGCATCCTAACGGTGGCGGTTTGTGGCGCAAAAATCGTCGTCATAATGGGAACAATAGCTATGGTGTTGATTTAAATCGTAATTATGGTTGGGAATGGAGAGCTGACAGCAATGATCCAAATGGTGATGATTATCAAGGAGTGGCCCCGTTTTCTGAACCGGAAACGGCTGCCATTCGGGATTTGCTTGCTCAACAAACGCCTTCTCTGTCGGTTTCCGTGCATAGTTATGGTAATGAATGGATGTATCCTTGGGGATACAGCGCTTTACCTACGCCAGATGATGAGATTTTTCGTGGCTACGCGGCCAAAATCGTTGCAACCAACGGTTACACGACGGATACGGCCTGGAATTTGTACGGTATGACTCGTGGTGGCAGCGACGATTACCATTATGGTATGTACAATAGTTTGGCATTTACGGTAGAAGTTGGCAATTTTGCTGATGGTTTTTGGCCTTCGCCAGCACGTATTGAGGCCTTATTTAAGGCCGTTCAACCCGGCTATCGCATGATTGCACAATGGGCTGCTGGCGCTTATGCTGACGTTTTGTCACCGCTTTGGACTGAGCTGCAAGGTAATGGTGATAAATGGTTTGATGCGGGCGAAATTTGGGCTTTGAGGTTGCCTATTAAAAATGAAGGTGTTTTGCCGTTGAATGCTGAGGTATCGGTATCTTCTCGTACTCCAGCTATTACAACAGAGGGTGGGCGAGTTACCGTTTCAGTGGCACCGCGCCAACAAACGTTAACGCAACCTATCAAGTTCCATTTTACCGAGATGATTGACAGTGAAACACCTTATGTTTTGGATGTTGCCATCAATTATGAAGGTGTTGTTTCCAGTGAACCTCTCAAAATTGGGTTAGGGCAACCGCGAATTTTACTATTTGATGAGATGGAGACGGCCGATTTTGGTTGGATAATGGGTTTAGCGGCACAAACCAGTGTTGGTAAACCAGTACCGGTGAGCGAAGGTGCGCTCTGTTGGACAGCGACTGCCGCTAGTGAGAATATAGAAGGTACGAGATGGCTTACTTCTCCCTTATTTCGAGCCGAGGGTTTGCAGCATTTAGAACTTGAATATCGTCGCGTTCATTTGGGTGGTGCTCCCGTACTGGTGCAAGTTTCTAATGATAATGGTGTGAGTTGGGCAACTTTGGAAGAGGTGGAAAATCTTGAGCAATGGACAACTGTTCGTTTTCATTTGGAAGATTATTTAGCACTCAGCGAACAAATGCGAGTACGCTTGCGTACCAAAGACGGGGCTAATGATAATGTGACGAGTGCTTGTATTGATGATTTCAGACTCCGTACTCACAGTCATTTACCGACTCTTGCGGTTTGGGGAGAACTGGTGCCGGGAGGCTGGGTGCGTATTTTTTTAGATGGCGCAGCCCAAGTGGCGGCAGAGGTATTTTGGTCTTTGGAAACGAGCACCGCTCAGTCTTTTCCAAATATTGAAGGCGCGGTTTATCTCGCCGGTAATATTCAACCCTTGTTCAAAGGTATGACTAATAAGAATGGTCAGATTAGTTGGCTACTGCAATTGCCTGAACAACTTTCTAGACAAACCGTTTATCTACAAGCTTTATTGGATCATGATGGCAAGCCTTATGTCAGTAGATTAGCTAAGGTACGATTTGAATGACCGTTTTTGATAAATAGGCACGGTGCTGGAGTCGGCCATATTTATCTTGGCACAAACAGCAACTACAAGGATTGTATATAAAAAAGGATTTTTTCGCTAATGAAAGCGAATGAACATTTTTCGTGCGCACAAACAGCAACTACAAGGATTGTATATAAAAAAGGATTTTTTCGCAATGTTAAGCGAATGAATATTTTTTGTGCGCCTTAACAGCAACTACAAGGATTCGTTATAATAAAGGATTTTTCGCGCTCAGCGATTGAACAATTATTACAAGGATTGTATATAATAAAGGATTTTTTAGCAATGATAAGCGAATGAAGATTTTTCGTGCGCACAAACAGCAACTACAGGGATTCGTTATAATAACGGATTTTTTGCAATAGCGCAAAGCAGTAATATAAACTAAGTTATTGATTTTTAGTTATTAAAATATGCCTTTCGGCCGAATGAAAGCGGTATTGCGAGTTTTTCGTTTAAATAAGCGAATGAAGAAATTAAATCCCTTATTATATAAATCCCTTATTATATATATACAATCCTTGTAGTTATGGTATTGCGCGTTTGAGGGCCATACTTTAATTTGAAATCTGTAATTACAAGGATTGTATATAAAAACGGATTTTTTCGCTAATGAAAGTAATGAAAGAGAATGAACAAATTAAATCCCTTATTATATAAATCCCTTATTATATATATACAATCCTTGTAGTTATGGTATTGCGCGTTTGAGGGCCATACTTTAATTTGAAACCTTCCAAATGATTTTATGGCCCCCAAATCGGATTGATAAAATAACCGCACGGTGCCGGAGTCATCGATAAATCTTGGCAGGAGTCATCGATAAATCTTGGTACTGCCAAACTAAAGTTTGGACTCCAGCCGAACTTTGGACGACTGCCAAAGCTAAAGCTTTGGACTCCAGCTAAAGCTAGCGATATTTCAAAATTTGTGTCAGCTGATATTATCCTTGGCTCTCGTTGCGGCAACGTAAAATAGATTGATTTCTTCTCTTAGCTTTTGAGAATTAAATTCGTCCTGTTTTTTGACGGCATTTTCTAGTTGTTCGCTGGTGATGAAGTCTTCTCTAACCATCTGGACATTTTGATATTCTTGTCCTTTCGCTTTGTGGGTTTAAGTGAAAATCACATCTGCTGTTTCCTTAGACACAAGGCGTTGTTTGATTTTTTGATTGATATCAAACAAATCTTCTCTGTATGTCTGGACAAGCTCGCAAGTGTTTAATAGTTGACGATTTTGTGAGGCTTTAGCAAAGTCTCTTAAGCTTATAAAACGACTGAATCGTTTTATAAATTTATCATTGATCTTGTCGTAATTCTCCTGATATAAATAGAAGACACTCAAAACGCGAGCGTTCATAAAGCCATAGCTGTCATATCCGCCTTCAAAGTAAAATTTGAGTTCACCCGATAAGTAGTTGGCGATTTCCTTAAAAAGTTTTAAAACGCTTCTTGAAATAACGGCAATTTGTTGCCCATCGCCTCCTAAAGAATGAATAATCTCGGTATTCTTGTCTGTTCCGTTGATTTTGAGGAAATGACTTTTATCATTCAAGATACTGTAGCCACGATTAACAATTTTGGCGATTTTTCGCGCCAATGGATCGCCAAAACGAAAAGTTTGCGTTAATGAATATTCGAGGCAATCTATTTTGTCTAGTGCATTGATAGCATAGCGGAACGCGTAAATTTGTTGAAAGGTATCTCCTACAAAAATCCTTGATGCCTTTTGTATTTTAAGCACATCTAGCATAACGCTTGACAAGTCTTGGGCTTCGTCAATCAAGATAATGTCGTAAAATAAGGTAGGCTTTGATAAATGAAACATTTTCAGATAAAAGTCATGTATGGCCGGTATTTCTCCTTTCTTCATCTTTGTCAGAATATTTTTAAGCGTTTTCAGAATGAAGTCAGCATAATAAGATAATAGAATGCCTACTTTGGAAACGGGCTGGGTTTCATTCCTATAATTGGCAAGAAGCGCTTTATCTATATAGATATGAGAGGAATTCAGGTAAAAAATCATCATATCTTTTATAAGCCATGAAATGAGCAGCTTATTTTCTTTCGTCGATTTCTCCGTTGACGTAACTATCAAAAATGGTCCACTCACTGAAGTCATTAATCAGTTCATAATGCCGGCCATTTGCATGGTGGTATGCTAAGGCATGAAAGGTTTGGACAGTGATATTTTCAAGGTTTGCAACGGTACATTTTTTCTTCATTTCATCGGAAGATGATCTATTGAATGTTAAATATAAAATCCGTTGTTTTGGCCGTCGTTTGGCGTATTCTAATAGGGTTGTTGTTTTGCCGCTGCCGGCAACGGCGTTAACTTTAAAAATGTGTTCGGGTGCATTAATAATCGCCCATTGTTCATCCGTTAATTCCATTAATTTCTCCGTTTGGTTTGATTATAAGAAGGGATTTGTTAAAAAGGCATTCTTTCATAAGCAACAGGAGTCATCGATAAATCTTGGCACAAACAGCAACTACAAGGATTCGTTATAATAAGGGATTTTTTAAAGAGTCATCCGTTTGGGATTTTTTAAAGAGTCATCCGTTATTATAACGAACCTTCAGTTAGCGAAGCTAATCTTTGTCGTTATTAAAGACTTGTCGTTTTTGAGTAACGGATTCAATTCAAGCCGGAATGTTTTCCACTAAATAGGATTTTGGTAAGATTTCTCACACCTATCATTTGCCCACGATGTTAAAGAATTCCAAGGACTCAGTTGCAAACACCGTCCGGCAAAAAAGGACTAAAGTTTGGACTCCGTGGCGATTGCCAAACTAAAGTTTGGACTCCTGTTGGCGCACCACCCAGCGTCGCATTAATTCTACGGTATAAACCCGTTTTTCTTCTGAGTTATCAATGACATCATGATATTTTAAGATTCTTAATGCCTCATTGATTTTGTCATTAGATAATGCTGTTTGGGCGGCGAGTTCGTCTCTTGTCATGCCGTCGGGTGCTTTTGCTAAGGTTTTTAGTAGGGTATATTGTACGTTGTCTTCTGTTTTGGCTTGTGCCCAGATGCCGGTAAAGTAGGCATTGCCGTCGCGGAAGAAGTCTGTTGATTCTATCACAGCTTTAACATCGGTTGAGGTAAAGCGTCGTTCTGTTTCTACGCCTTGTTCAAAGGTTTGACGATTAAAGCGGCTGACTAGGGAGTGACAAATCAGTTGAACTAAGTATGGTTGTCCGTGTGTTAGGTGAATAATGTCGTCAAGCGCGTCTGCGTCATAATCGAGCGGAAAGTCTGGATCAGGTTGGGTAATCAGTTGTCGTGTGGCACCGGCTGTTAAGAAAGTCACTGGAATAGCGGTGAAACTCCCAAATAATGGGTGCCAGTAGTCGTGGCGCATTTCTTCTAGGTTATGTAAGCCGGCAAATGCCATAATAAACCAAGGATAGGTTTGGATGGTGGCTCGCCAAAACTCTAGTAGGTGAGCGTCAAAACGGCCTTCATTAATGCCGAGTTCTAGCAATTCAAATTCATCGACGGTAACTAATAAGCGCATATTTTGTCGTTGCTTACCCAACTTTTTCAGAAAACGCTCAAAAACATTGTAAGGAGTTTGGGTGGTAAATGGGCCATATTCTGGTTCGGTAAGTGTCGAGTTAGTAGGCATTTCGTCATAAATTGCTAAGGCTAAGTTATATAATAATTCCCCGGTGTTTTTGACAAAACCGACTCGTTGCATATTAAAATCAATAATATGGGTATGTTTGCCAAAGCGAGCGGTGCCTAAGTTCTTTAGGATGGAGGTTTTGCCCATGCGCCGATGTCCATATAGAATGACTGACGGGCATTTTTCTGGTGTCCATAATTCCTCTAGGCGGATAAATATATCATCGCGACCAACAAATAGGGCACCGGTGACGGGATTGCCGGCGATATATGGATTAGCAACGGGTTCAGTAATGGCAAAACGGCCGATTTTGCCGCTGGCTTCTGTAATCAATGGTTGCCAATGTTCGATAATCGCTTGTAAGATATAACGTTCTGGTTCATTGACATCGGTGTTGATAGTTTTTTCGAGTTTTTCTAGGCTATCAGCAGCGCGAGCTAGGGCCGCTAATTGGTTAACGCGACTGGTGGACTGTTGATAGGTAGCGACTTCGGCACCAATGTCGCCTAAATGTGTTAAGGCCTTCAGCACGGTGGGCCGAATGGCAGTGTTGGATTCAGGTAACTTGGCTACCTTTTGTGGCGCGTTAGTTAAGTCGGCAATGGTTTGGTAGTTTAAAAAGGTGGTAAAGGCGACAAACGATTGGCGAATCTCTTCGCCATTGGGGTAGTGTTTGATATTGGTATAAGCCGTTTGGGCCTCTGTTTGGTTTAATAAGTCAACCGGCTTCTTTCGATCTAGTTTGTATAAGGCATAGAGCAAGGCAGCAAATTCTGTTAACGGGGTGCTGTGTTGTTCACGAAAGGATTTTGTTAACCACCAAACTAAGTGTTCACTAACATTCGTCCAAGAATCAGGCTGAACTTTTACCCATCTCCCAGCTAATTCTCCCAGTAATAATTGACGGTAATTAGGAATACGCTCCCAGTTTCTAGAAGTTAAAGGTGCAAACACATAATTATTTAAGCTAGTATCATTCAGTATTCTATTGTAGGTAAAATGTAACGGTTGTTGATGTTGGTGCCAGTAGTTGTATAGGATTTTTTGCATATGCCACCGTTGGAACGGATTACTCATGATGTCAGCCAATTGAATAATCCCTTGCTGTTCATCGCGTTGTAAGGTTTTATTTAAAGAATAATGTATATCTGATAAAGGTAAAATGATGAGTTCGTCCCAAAAAAAGGGATGCTTGACTTTACCCGAAACACTGAGCAAGCTGAAAATCCATTGCACTGGGTAAAAGATAGCACGCGAAGCTCCCATGCCGAATGCCACGCCGAATGCCACGCCGAATGCCACGCCAACTGCCACGCCGAATACCACGCCGAGTGCCATGCTTAATATCATGCTTCCTGCCACGCCGAATACCACGCCGAATGCCACGCCGAATGCCACGCCGATTGCCACGCCGATTGCCACGATAACTGCCATGCCAAATGCTATGCCGAATGTTACGCCGAATGCCACGCCGATTGCCACGCCGTATGCCACACCTCCTGCCACGCCGAATGCCACGCCTAATGCCACGCCGATTGCCACACCTCCTGCCACGCCGTATGCCACGCCGAATGCCACGCCGAATGCCACGCCTTTTGCCACGCCTTTTGCCACGCTAAGCATCCATTCTAAAATATCTACCGGAATATCTAAAACAAAGCTATTAATCAGTGGAAAGGGTGCTGTTAGTAATAAGCTAAGAAATAAAGCGGTTATCGGCACCATTAAATATAGGTTGCGATAAGCGCGAACATGTAACGTGCGAAAAATACCTAACCCAGCACCGGTTTTATAAAGTTCTGGAGCAGCTTGATACAAATAAGATTTTAGTGTCGTTGGACGAAAAAATACCCAGTATGCTAATAGTAAATAGTGGCGTGGGTTGCGCGGATTTAAACAAGTCGGTAGTTCTTCGCGGTAGGTGGGAAAGTTTGGCATTGTTGTTTCTCTCTGGTAATTGATAACTACAAGGATTGTATATAATAAAGGATTGGTTCCTAACAAGGATTGTATATAATAAAGGATTGGTTCGTGGGTATTTTTGGGCATCAATTCTTTTTTATAACTAATCCTTGTCGTTAGTTGGATTGGTTTGTTAGGTGTTTCTGGTTTTAATCCGTTATTAACTACAAGGATTGCTTATAATAACGGATTGGTTCGTGGGTATTTTTGGGCTTCAATCTACAAGGATTGTATATAATAAAGGATTGGTTCGTGGGTATTTTTGGGCTTCAATCCTTCCGATTGCTTATAATAACGGATTGGTTCGTGGGTATTTTTGGGCTTCAATCACAACAAGGATTGTATATAATAAAGGATTGGTTCGTGGGTATTTTTGGGCTTCAATTCTTTTTTATAACTAATCCTTGTCGTTAGTTGGATTGGTTTGTTAGGTGTTTCTGGTTTTAATCCGTTATTAACTACAAGGATTGCTTATAATAAAGGATTGGTTCGTGGGTATTTTTGGGCTTCAATCCTTCCGGTTAGGTGTTCTGGTTTTAATCCGTTATTAACTACAAGGATTGCTTATAATAACGGNNNNCTTATAATAACGGATTGGTTCGTGGGTATTTTTGGGCTTCAATCACAACAAGGATTGTATATAATAAAGGATTGGTTCGTGGGTATTTTTGGGCTTCAATCCTTTTTTATAACTAATCCTTGTCGTTATATAATCCTTGTCGTTATTTACGTTGCCAGTACAATTCAGCGGCTGCCCGTTGCACTTTATTCGGATGGCCTTGGCTTTGTTGCCAAATGTTTTCAATTTCAGCATCAGTGAATTGTACACCCGTTGGTTGTAAGCGCGTATGGATAAAAGCACGGACTTCTTCGGGCGAAAAGGGCGGTATGGTTAGTCGCTGACAAATACCAGCCAATGGAGAAGCCTCTAAAGGTGAATCAGGAAATAGCGTATCCAAACGAGAACGACTGGCAATCAGTAACGTCAACGGTGCATCCGCACCTTCGGCAAGGCCGCGTAATTCAGTGCGCTCATCGCCACTAAACAGTGTGTTCGTCAAACGCTCTATATTATCAAGACATAAAACATACTGCTTGCCATGCAACGCTCGATGGAGCAGATAGCCCCGCTTTTCTGGAATACCTATTTCATCACACAAAGCCTTAAAAAAATCGCCCTCATCATGGACACTGCTTAAGTCCAAATCAATAAAGGTTTTATTAGGCAACTGCTTGGCCCTCAATTGACACACTTTACGCAAAAGCGACGATTTACCCATTTGTGTCTCACCGATTAGCGACAAATTAATGCCTTTTTCCAATGCCTCAAAAATATTTCGCAGTAACTGCTTACGTCCAAAAAAAGCTTCGGGAATGATGCGCCCTTGATCAGTGAATGGGTTGGAGTGGGATGTTTTTAGCAAGGCGAGCCAACTTTTGATTTGTTTGATAATCCATCTTATACCTGCAAGTATTTTTTCCCAAAAAAACCATATCGCTGCCGCTCCACCGACTATACCAGAAATCCAAGCGATCAATTGACCTAAATCTGTGTTTATAAATTCCTTTATAAATTCCATTCTAATCCTCTTTTTATATTTTCAACACAGAGACACGGAGTTTGCGGCGCGAAACTTTTGCCGACGTTGTTGAAAAATAGATTTGTCCGTCAATAAAATTTTATAGAATAAAAACAAAGTGTCGTTTGCTTGGGGCGGTGCCTGGGGCGGTGCCTGGGGCGATGCCCCAGGCTTTATTAATGTCGCCCCTTTGGGGCTTGCTTGGGGCGGTGCCCTAGGTAAACTATAAGGATTGTATATAAAAACGGATTTTTCGCGAATGAAAGCGAATGAAAGCGAATGATCAAATTAAATCCCTTATTAGATACAATCCTTGTGCATGGTATTGCGCGTTTGAGGGCCATACTTTAATTTGAAACCTTCCAAATGATTTTATGGCCCCCAAATCGGCTTGATTTAGCTTGGTATTGCCAAACTAAAGTTTGGACGGATTTATGGGCACTGCCAAACTAAAGTTTGGACTCCGTGGTGATTGCCAAACTAAAGTTTGGACGACTTTATGGGCGACAGGGGCCATAACCTAATTTGAAAGCATCCAAAGTCTTTTATGGCCTTGAAAACCGATAGTCCAAAAACCTGCCAAAAAATAGCTCAATAACAGGAGCCCGCGTATCACTATTCTGCCAGACTAACGTTTGGACGATTAGTTGTTTGCGTGAGGCGATAAATCGCTAATCCCTATCGTTTAGGCATTTTTGTTTACCATTTCCACTAGAATAGCTATAATTTTTTGAATCTCATTGATATAGTATTTTTCAATGTCAATATACGCAGTATCTCCCAGTAATTTAATAAATTTCCATTCGTCACCTATTGTTACTGCGCCATAAATACACGCGATTTGATTGCCCTCTCTTTCATTAAAAATTGCCGCGCCATACATTTCCGCGATACATTGACCTAATCCACCGGTAATATTTTCATTTTGGGCTTCCACTATTGTTACAACTGGCGTATCCAAATAGAATTGTTCAATAGAACGGCTCAAGATAAAATCACAATAACCATTTAGTCCTCTATCTTTATCAACGGTAAAATCAATCCCGGAAAAAAAACTGATTTCATTTTTGAGTTGATCTTTGACTTCCAACAATATATTTGCAATTATCAGTTCAGAGCGTGCTTTTTCGGTATTAATGGCTAAAGCAAGTGGAACATTCCGTTTTAGCATTGTTTCAAGAAATTGACTAATTTTAATACCATCAATGTTAGGAAAAAGCGTTTCATTCTCAATAACTTTTATATTGAGATCAGACTTAACTCGTTTTAACGTAAAATCACTATATGCCATTGATTTTTACCTGTTTATCGCTGCGGTTTGACAAACGCAATCATCAAATATTTTGAATTTTCGTGTCAGGAGTCCAAGATTTATCTTGCTAAAAAATAACTTCCGCCAACATCTAAAAGCTAAAGTACCCTAAAGGGCACTATAACTATTTTGGGGAAATTAATTTTTCTTCGAGCCTTAGATAAGAAAATGAACAAATTAAATCCCTTATTATATACAATCCTTGTAGTTATTAATGAAAGCGAATGAACAAATCAAATCCCTTATTATATACAATCCTTGTGCATGGTATTGCGCGTTTGAGGGCCAGACTTTAATTTGAAAACTTCCAAATGATTTTATGGCCCCCAAATCGGATTGATAAAATTCATGGGTTTTGTGGTGATAATGGCTTTCAGAACGCTCAGTATTAAGTGGATGCCAAACAGTTGTCGAGCGGTGCGGCTGGTCAATTTTTAAGGCACACTGACGGGGTGATTTATTCGACCGTGATGGACTCAGGCGTGTCCATTAATACGGATCATCTAAGGAAACCATTGGCTTTTTGTACGGTGGGTGAGGGTGTTGACACATCAGAGGCGTTTGTGCAAATGCGGTTACGGGATCGGAAAGTTGAACGCATTTCAATTTGGGTAGGACTCGCAACACCATGACTAACCTGTGACTGAGAAACAATGTGCGACTTGAGGCCTTGGACGTTTTAATGTGGCTGCCATAATGGTGTTTGAAAGAACGGCAAAAAATGATTTTATGAACACGGTTGATTTAGCCATGAAGGGCCAAACACTAATCTAATAAGAGCAAAAATAATACGGCTCAAATTGTAACCGCACAGAAATTGATCACAGTTGAGTACGAAACCCAATAAGAGCAACGGGACTTATCCTCGCTCGGATTATTGGGCCGCATGTTGCTACCGGCGCTTTTGAACTTTGTCTTGATTTAGATCAAAGTAATGATGGCTTCAATTAGTCATTATTTATGTTCTGGAATCAGGGGCGCATTGCACCGGCGATACGGAGTTTTGAAAAGGGTGGGGTTATCGCCAGAGTGTGCGTATGCTGTTGCCAAGTATTTACGGCGAGACAAGCCGCAACCCCGATTTTTAATTTAAGTACGCCGATTTGACTGAGACAGGGTGGTATCGTTTTGCGTGTGATAATCGAAATGCGGTCAATCGAGTCGCATTAGAGCCACTGCTTTTTTGGGCCGCCGCCATTTATTACTGATGGACGCACCCGCCCATCAAGCCGCCGCTAAGCCAACCATTACAACAGAAAAATGTCCCTACTGTAATGAACGTGGCTTAATCAAATATGTTATAAGTTATGGTAGCAAAGTTTATTACATGCCTTACGACTATAATCCCGCCGCGATAAAAGGTGAGGCCCTAAAAAGGGAATCAGAAATTGGCACCATACAGAAAGGTTGTAAACAGCCGGTGGACTTTACAGAAAAGAAAAAGAAGTTGGGGCTGATACCGGCGGGGCAGGAAAAGTGAGGGTGGTTAAGCGGAAAATTTATTTAATGGTAATATGATGGATTACTTGTTTTTTTTAATTAGAGGAGAAAGACGATGGAAAGACTTAGGTGCGGATTACGCACTGTACTTTGGATGACTCTGGTAATGGGGTTATCTTGGTTTCCAGTTGCTTGGGCTGACTTGAATGCTGGGTTGGTTGCCCATTATCCGTTTGATGGGAATGCTCAGGATGCGAGTGAGAATGGGCATCACGGAACAGTGCAAGGTGCTACATTAACCATGAATCGCTTTGGAAAGACGAACAAGGCATTTAGTTTTTATGGTAATTATATTCGGGTGATTGAAAATTCCGCTTTTGATTTGTCTAACTTTACCTACTCTACGTGGATAAATGCTAATCGCTCCAATGGCTGGAGAAGTATTATTGACATAGATAACGATAAACAGTTGTTGGCTCTTTACAATGGCCAATATGTAGTATATGGTAGGTGTGGAAATCATCGCCACGGCACTGTCACTGGAGGATGGCATCATGTTGTGTGGACAGTTTCAGCCCAACATTATACCCTGTATGTGGATGGTAACATTATTGGCACAAATAAGACTTGTTCTTCTAATGTTGATGGTTCAAACCTCATGATTGGTTCGGGATGGTATCGCAGTGCAGGAAATGAATATTTTGACGGCAAAATAGACGAGGTTCGGGTTTATAACCGCGCTTTACCCGAATGCGAAATCAAATCGCTTTATACGGGTAAAAATGAATGCAAGCCAATGCTTGTAACACTAAACAACTTCACCGCGACTCCTTTCCAAAATGCCATTCGTGTACATTGGATAACGGCTTCTGAAGTTGACAACGCTGGCTTTTATATTTTGCGTGCTACTGGCGAAGGTTGGAGAACTGGCGATTATTCTCAAGTAATAAGAATAACTGACCAGTTGATTCCCTCTAAAGGCACAAAAGTTGGTGGATATCCTTACTCTTATGTAGACTCTAACGTTGAGTCAGGAATCACTTACTACTACGGTTTAGAAGATATTGATGTCAACGGACAAAGCACTGTCCATTTTGACGTCATAGACGAAGCCACTGCGGAGTAACAATCGAAGTAATGCCCATAACGAAAAAGCCCCAAGTCTTTCGACAAGGGGCTTTACTAACGTAGCATGGGTAGAATGAAGCAAACGTAGCAACCTCTATGCTGTAAACAACCGAACGGTGGTTGACGCACCGGGCGGTTAATAAAAAAGCCCCTTGGCTTCTTTTCCTAGGGGCTTTTTTTATGCCTCAAATATTATAACAAGATTGTTCTTGGCGCGGTGCTGGAGTCCAAGATTTATCTTGGCACAAACAGCAACTACAAGGATTGTATATAAAAAAGGATTTT
This sequence comes from Candidatus Parabeggiatoa sp. nov. 2, assembly GCA_002085445.1. Classification (GTDB taxonomy): domain Bacteria; phylum Pseudomonadota; class Gammaproteobacteria; order Beggiatoales; family Beggiatoaceae; genus Parabeggiatoa. Next base: position 5,383 of record NBMI01000189.1, on the reverse strand, counting down.
TTCGCTTAGGATCGGCTAAAAAATAACTTCCGCCATCTAAAAGCTAAAGTACCCTAAAGGGCACTATAACTATTTTGGGGAAATTAATTTTTCTTCGATCCTTAGATAAGAAAATGAACAAATTAAATCCCTTATTAGATACAATCCTTGTAGTCGTTATTATGGTATTGTACGGCTTAGGGCCATACTTTAGTTTGAAACCTTCAAAACTGTATGATGGCCCTCAGATAGGATTGATTTATTGCCTGGGGCGATGCCTCAGGCTTTATTAATGTCGCCCCGTTGGGGCTTTGGGTGGTGCCTAGGTAATTGATATTGCCAAACTAAAGTTTGGACTCCTGCACGCCTATTTTTCTTTACAAGGCTTTGACAATTTCCAAAGTTAAGCCGGTAATGCTGGCTATTTCTTCTTCGGTTAACTTACCGTTAGCCTTAAGATTGCGAGCGGTTTCCTTTATTCCCTCTTTCCATCCCTTTTCCTCGCCTTCTTTGAACCCCCGCGTCTCCGCTTCCTCCTGATTATGTTCTTCCTTCATACGAGCACGTTCTTCAGGCGTGATTTTATCTTTCTCAATCACTTCAAAAAGTGCTTGAATTGATGGATTGGTATACTTAGCCTCATCTACTTGTTTATCTAGGCTATCATGAATCGCTTGCATCCATTCGCGGTAGGGCTTTGGTGTCTTTTCATGCGTCGAGTCATTGGTAAACACAAAAAACAGCTTATGTTTATGCGGATAAATATCAGTCAGCAATTCACCCGTTACAAAATTTCTCGGCCCAAAGTCATGTACGATAATACCGCTGTCTGGACTGAGGTTTTTTTTCTTGGTAAAAAAGACTAACGTGATAAGAGTCACTGGAAACTTGTAAATACCAGAACTGGCAATTGTTTTTACCATCGCACTACATTGAGAATAAACAAACCGTTCGTAATTGTCTGAATCATGAGCATGTTGTATTTCGACAATTACCTGATTTTTTGGGTCTTCGGCAAATAATTTGGTGGCGACATTGCCCACCGATGAAACAAACGCTTTGTCATGTTCTACCTCGTCAATTTCCAATTGGATGCCAACAAAATCCTTGACTAACGCGGTGAACAAGTCTGGGTGGGTGAAGGCCTTTTTAAAAATGACATCGTAACGTAACGGGGCGACTTGTTTCATTGTGTTGGTTTCTATCGGTTTAGGTTTGAATAGGATTTAACTTGGCAGGAGTCCAAGATTTATCTTGGCAGGAGTCCAAGATTTATCTTGGCAGGAGTCCAAGATTTATCTTGGCACAAACAGCAACTACAAGGATTGTAGTTATTAATGAAAGCGAATGAACAAATTAAATCTTTTATTATATGCAATCCTTGTAGTTATTGAAAAGTGTCATTTTTAAAAGCCAATGCCACAATTTTTCATTTTTCATTTTTCATTTTTCATTCCCTTCCTTTGCCACTTCTTTTGTAGCCAGCGCCACACATAGCTGCGGGGCACTATTTCACCTGTTGACAGATATACCAGCACCAATGGATCACGCAACGTCCATTCCATCCACTTTTGTGCTCCACGTTTGCCGCACCATAGCAGTTTGTCGCCCATTGCCAAAGATTCTGTTTCTTCCGGTAGCAATATTTTTCTCTCGCCGCGTACCAATAGTAAGGGCAGACAAGGCAGATTATCATCACGAACTCTGGGATCACGTAACAAGCACTCCAAATTGATGAGATTATATTCACGCGAAAGCGCGTCACAAATGGCCGGTGCCCCGTCCGAATCTATCGAGATTTCCCAAAGGTTAGGGGTTGTATTGTTCAAAACTTTTTGCAGACGACTGATAAGTTGATTTGTCCATAGCTTGTCTCGCCGTTTAGCTAAGCGGATAAAGTTAACCAATAAAGGCGTGGTTAATAATACCCAAATGTGATTAGCAATAATCTGACTGGGCTGCATCACAATATCGGCCTTTGCGGCCTCAAAGATAATTTGATTATGGGCCTTATTTTGCCGAATGACCACAAAAATATTCTGGTTAAGTTCGCGAGCCGTCATAACAACGGATAGATTATTCACATCATCATCAGTACCCGCCACAATGCCGACGGCTTCTTCAATATGCGCTTGTTGGAGAGTATCAGCCTCGGTACCGCGGCCGATAACATACTCTCCTCTTGGATAACCCGTCATACCGGGGGCCGCTTCAATCACCACCAAACGAATATCTTTTTCGGTTTTAAGTCGTTCATACACTGCTTTGCCAAAGCGTCCATAGCCACAAAGTATCCATAAACCTTGTCGCGGCGGATTTAAGGGTTTACACGAGGTTATATCAATATTTCCGGTTAAGCATTCGCGTAATTGTAGCAGATTGGGAGAATGAAGGGCCGTATGCAATTTACGGGCAAAGATATCAAACGGATCGATCAAGTAATTGGTGCCAAAGGAATCCATATTAGCGGCCACTTCGTGGGAATCGACGCGGCTAATCACGGTTAAATTCGGCTTAAGGAGTTTAGAAGTAATGGCAATATGTAAATTGGCTAAATTGTCGTTGGTGAGGGCAACGATGCCGGCGCAATCGCTATTTTTGAGGCCACCTTCTACAAGATGGAGAGGTTTACTGGCATCGGCACAAAGCTTTGGAACATAAATCGGATAATTTTCTATCGCTAAAATATCAATACGTGCTTGCCTAATTTCTATTACCACGGAACGCATAAAGCGTTTTTCCAACGAACTCACTAAAGCTTGGCCGGTATCTCCGTAGCCACAAATTAAGTAAAAAGGCTCATGAATATTGCTGACGGCGCGAGCAAAGCGGCTTTCGATAACGGTGCGCCGTAACGCTTCGTCTTGTACCAGAGTAAGCAAGGTACCGATAGCATAAAACCAGGCGATTACTGTCATATACAGCGACACTGTTACCCACATTCGTTGGGCGGCCGAGAATTCATAAGGGATTTCGCCAAAGCCGATGGTGGTGCCGGTAAAAGAAACAAAATAAAATGCGTGGAAAAAATCCATCCGCCAAGGTAGGCCTTTATCATCTACGCCCGGTATCAGTGTCATGCCCACCACTGCGATAGTGTACACGGTTAGTAGCACTAGCAATGGGATACGCATTCGGCGCATGACTAGAAAAACAATGGTATTCATTTTTTTTAGTGATCCGTTTTCAATGATCGGTTTTCAGAATGTATTAAATCTTTTGGCAGCGAGGCCCCAACCCCGTAGGGGTTGAATATGAATAGCCCCAGGTGAAACCTGGGGAAGGGCCGGGGAGGAGCCCCAACCCCGTAGGGGTTGAATATGAATAGCCCCAGGTGAAACCTGGGGAAGGCCCCGGAAAGGGGCCCCAACCCCGAAGGGGTTGAATATGAATAGCCCCAGGTGAAACCTGGGGTAAAAGTGAGCGAAAGGCCCCAACCCCGAAGGGGTTGCAATCGATACGCCCCAGGTGCAACCCTCATCGTTATACACAAGTCTTTTGGATACTGGGTGCATTCCTGATACTCGATGATCAAGTTTTCCTACCGCCGCCGCCAGTAGCGAGGGCCTCAGGTTGCTAAGAGCTACTGTACCTTAAAGGGCACTACGAAAGAAAACCCACATTGGAGCTAGTCTGCTTTAGCAGACTTAAGCTTTGTTTCTTAAGGATTTATCCCCAGGCGATATGCTTTGTTTCTTAAGGATTTATCCCCAGGCGATATTTTTAATGGCTCCCCAATGTCGGGCCTAGTCGTTAAAATCAATAAAAATCAAGTATTTAAAAGCTTATGTCTAAGAACAAGGGTTTCACTTGGGGCGTATCGATTGCAATCTCTTCGGGGTTGGGGCCTCCTTCCCTTCCTTTTCACTAGGTTCCATCTCAATACCATTCAATTAAACTCCAGCATCTTAGTCAAGTTGCGCTTCGGCTAAATATTGACTTAACGGCCCCACACCTAACAAAGTTAATAAGCATGGGGAAAGGTTAATAGGGAAACCGTTTCAGAATAGGGCCAGGGTGAGGCTGAAATAGGTGACACCTGGGGTGGTGAAAATTGTGACGAGAACGAAGTAAACGACGTAAACGAACCGAAGGTCAGCGAAGCTAATTTTTAATGAAAAGCTAATCAATAAGTTATTGTTTTTTAAGTCATTAAAAACGAAGGAATAAAACTGGGATCAAGTTTTAGAACCCGTTGGAACCTCATTTTTACCACCCCAGGTGACACCTACCACCGATAAGTGATTGATTTTAAATTTTTCTGTCATTTAGAGTGAAATGATTCAACAAGATTCCTCAAAGTTCAAGTTCAAGGCTTGCCTGGGGCGGTGCCCCAGGTTTTATTAATGTCGTTTGCCTGGGGCGATGCCCCAGGCTTTATTAATGTCGCCCCGTTGGGGCTTGCCGGGGGCGATGCCCTTGGCTATATTAATTTCGCCCCGTTGGGGCTTGCCAAGGGCAACGTCCTTGGAATTTTTGTTTCCCAAAAAGTCCAATTTGTTCCCATCTTGGGTATAACGAGAAAATTTCGTTTGCTGTGAAAATAGCTGCAACATCTATAGTTTTTCATATAAATAATTTCAAAACTTGAAGCCAACAGCTTTCACCAGTTATCTCGCTCCGCTCGGAACGAAAGTTGTCTAACAGCTAAAGTACCCTAAAGGGTACTATGGCATATAAAATTAGTAGGCTTTAGCCAGTAGGCTTTAGCTTAACGATGCGAAACGTAAGAATTTATTCTGAGGCTTATCGATACCTACTTTGAAAATAATTATTTGAAAATCTATAGTACAACGGATGATCTCGCTTGCGGAAGTTACTGCGTTTGGCAAACAGAAAGTCAGCGAAGCTTTCCGAAACGGATTTTCATATTCGGGGGTGGCTAAATAAACTTAGCCATGACGATTTATTTCTGAGATCAAAGTCGTTTTTGAGATCAAAGTACTTTATATGTTGTACTCCGATTTATTGTATTGTACTGGCTGCTCAACTTCTCTAACGCTGTGAATGTTCCGAACAGGTGGCTCATTCAGTTTGGGTTATTGCCCAACTTCTTTAACGCCAATTTGCGATTGTTCCGAGCTAATTCGTCATTAGGTTTGATTTGCAAGGCCTTGTCATAGCTTTTTATTGCTTGTTCATGGCAGCCTAAGTCGTCAAGCGCATTGCCGCGATTGTACCAAGCATCAAAGTCATCAGGTTCGATTTGCAAGGCCTTGTCATAGCTTTCTATCGCTTGTTCATAGCGGCCTAAGTCGTCAAGCGCACTGCCGCGATTGTACCAAGCATCAAAGTCATCGGGTTTGATTTGCAAGGCCTTGTCATAGCTTTCTATCGCTTGTTCATAGCGGCCTAAGTCGTCAAGCGCACTGCCGCGATTGTACCAAGCTTTGTGGTCATCCGG
>NBMI01000188.1 GCA_002085445.1 Candidatus Parabeggiatoa sp. nov. 2 | reverse complement strand
CGCAATAGGGACAAGTCGTATATGTGCTAGACATTCAAATTCCTCTTATTTATTATTTGACGCTCACTTTAAAAATTAAGTCACCGCGGTTTTTAATATAAGTAGAATATAATACTTCACGCTTGTTTGTAGTAGGCGATTTATCGCCTAACGCACCGCGAGCCAATTCCTAATGTTTCTCAAAAAGTAGCCCATTCATAACTACAAGGATTGCATATAAGCAAGGATAAAATTTTCACGCTTGTAGTTTTCACGTCACGTTTGTAGTAGGCGATTTATCGCCTAACCGCGAACCAATCCCTAAAGTTTCCCAAAAAGTGGGCCATTGACACAAATCAGCACTATCAAATCCACAACATGGCCCACTTTTTCACGTTTTCACGTTTGTAGTGGACAGAAGGAATACTTTTCAATAACGGAAAGCGATGTATTTTAGAAAGGATTTGTTTATGAAGGGATATAATGCCACAGTGGTTAAAAAGTCTTCCAAATTTGAGTCGCACTTCAAAACATTCTCATCAACAATCCTTTCATAAGCAAATCCCTTCTAAAATACAATCCTTGTTGTTATTGGATTGCCTTTTAAAAATGACGTTACCCAAAAAAAGACAGAATGCGTCCAAATTCGTTTAGGAGCAACATTAGTTGTACTCAACTCAAGTCAAACAATGGCCCTCAGTCGCGCCTAATATTGATACTTTTTGTAGGTGTTTGTTGGGCGCGAGACGTTTAAAGGTGGACAGAAGTACAAACTTGAGTTTGTACGAGCCAAAAAGATCACGAGTTTTTCTGTCGTATTTCAGAAGAATAGGAGTCCAAGATTATCAATGATGTCCAAGATAAATCTTGGACTCCTCCCAAAACGAATTTCTTACGGTTTGGCAAAAGAGTTGCCCGGCGTATGTATAAACTGATTATGTCACTCGTCACTCTAACTTTAAGCTGGGTTTAATCTGTGTATCGGGAATCCCTTATTTCATTACCGAAACTTTTGTAATATCTCCATTGGTTTGTGGGAATAACTACCCGTAAGCCCTAAGCGACATTCGGCGTCGCGTACCAGTAGAAAGGAGCATAAGATGAATGCACTGCGAAAAATTCATAAAACCAATTCGGATACGGTGATTATCAAAATACCAGAAGCACTTCGTTATCAAACGCTGGAAATCATTGTGTTGTCAGTATATGATGAGCTAACTGAAATAACAAGCAACCAAGCACATTGGCCGGCCGATTTTTTTGACAAATTTGTCGGTTGTTTGCCAGATTTTCCGGAGATTGAAAGCGAAGGCGATTACGAAAATAGGGAGGTATTGTTGTGAGTTATTTACTGGATGCTAATGCTTGTATTGAATTACTACGAGGTCGTAAGCCCTGCACTGGCAACCAAACTTGCCAAACTCAATCCACAAGAGGTTGCAGTCTGTTCAGTAGTGAGGGCCGAACTTTTTTTGGAGCCTTTCGTAGTAACAACCGAGAGCAGGCACTGGCAATGGTAAAAGAATTTTTGGACAATTTTCAAAGTTTGCCATTTGATGACCATGCGGCCGAAATTTAGGGTGAATTAGGTGCTTTTCTGACAACCAGTGGCAATCTCATTGGCCCAAAATCGCAGCCATTGCGTTAGCACATAACGTTACCCTTGTTACTCATAATACTCGTGAGTTTTCCCGTGTTCTTTTATGGACATCGAAGACTGGCAAGAGCCAGAAGAAAACAACGGTTAGCCATCCCGCGTACATGATGTGCTTAAAAACAACTGGCAAAAGCGCTGTTGTGTTTTACAGTATAGCCCTCAGTCGCGCCTAATTAGTTATTGTAGGTATTTTTGGACACGAGACGTTTAAAGGCAGACAGAAGGAGTACAAACTTTAGTTTGTACGAAAAATGTCACGAGTTTTTGTGGTCATGCTAACATTGATGTAAACGTGAGAACTAAAACCCATTTTCAGCGGACTGCGCGAGCCAAGCCTTAGATAAAATAGCCCAATCAAGTTTATCTCCTCGGTGGACGAATGTGACAAATTCCCAATAAATCTAAAGTGGTTATATCAGTCACCACTCAACACACTAGTGCAGTAAAGCGGAAATAGAAGACCACCTCAGCCAACAGCTTTCACCAGTTGTCTAAGAGCTCAAGTACGTATCAGGGCACTAAAAGAGGTTAGTAGGCTTTAGCCTACTTTAGCTTTTAGACAACGGCTTTAGCCGTTGGCGTTGGGGTGGTATCGAAACTTCCGCTTTACTGTACTAGAGAAAAAATTTCTGATGGCATGGCAAAAGATTAGCCCGGCATATATATAAAGCGGTTAACTCAATCATCACTCAACACCAAAATTCCTTTATCCGCGCAATTAGTTGTACTCTTAGTGTTAACATTAATATCAAACGTGAGAACCAAAAACAAATCTCAGCGGACTGTGCGAGCCAAGCCTTAGATAGAATAGCCCAATCAAGTTTATCTCCTCGGTGGACGAATGTGACAAATTCCCAATAAATCTAAAGTGGTTATATCAGTCACCACTCAACACACTAGTGCAGGAGAGCGGAAATCTTAATACCACCTCCAGCCAACAGCATCAGCCGTTGGCGTTGGGGTGGTATCGAAACTTCCGCTTTACTTTTTGGAAGGAGTCCAAGCTTTAACAGTCGACTTATCGCTATGAAACGATTCGCCTGATTTCGGCTATAGATTTTCAGATAATTATTTTAAAAGTAGGATAAGCCTCAGAATAAATTCTGAGGCTAACAGCTAAAGTAGGCTAAAGCCTACTAATTTTATAAGCCATAGTACCCTTTAGGGTACTTTAGCTGTTAGACAAACGCAGTAACGAGCGGAGCAAGATAACTGCTTTAGCTGTTGGCTTTAAGTTTTGAAATTATTTATCTGAAAATCTATAGAAAAGCAACCGGCAAGGAAAAGAAAGCTTATGAACAACAATGAATTTTAAATGACAGATGATTCCGCAAGCTGCAACATGTGTTCATCGGTGTGGATTGAATCAGTACCAGCGCAGCCTCCTCCGTCAGCAGGTATAAGCAGCACCCCGTTCTCGTAAAGGAGCTTTTTGATGCTGTTGCGTTGTTCCTGGCTGTCAAGATCGACGTTCGTCAACTTTGCTCCGAACGGTTTAAGTTGATGAACCGAAAGAGTGGAAGAATATTTCATAGTTGTAGTAAGCTCTCAGCTTGTTTGAGTGTTAAGGAAATTTAAAACAGGGTTTATAAAATATTAAAAAACTTTTGTGTATCTAACTAAAAAAATGGTAATACTTACCAATTAACGATAGTTTATCAAGTACCCGCCGATCATCTTCAAGTTCACACATTATTTGAGTTTGTATGTCTGTAATATTATTAGCTTCAGCCATTCTGCATACCATTGGTGCGCTAAGTGCAATCCGTAGTACACCAAATTCCGATTGCCCTTCGCAAATTTTGACCTGTTGCCCAATAAGACATTGCTGCTTAGCAACAAAATACTCATCAACAGTCGCGTTGTTTGGTAACCAAGCAGAAATATCTTTCGCCATCCATTGATAAACCGCTTTAAGGGATAATTTTCTATCTGTGTGGTGTTTTAGTGATACGTGATCCATATTTAAAAAGTCAGCAGTCCCACGTTCACTCATAACCGCAGTATCATCATCCAACACATAGCCATCACAAACAATGCAGGGTATTAACTCGACTTGTCCATAATAAACGGCTTTTCGTCCTGTCATAAATAATACCTCACCTGTAGATATAATCTGGCTAAATGAAAGTGAGGCAGGCTACCAGATGATTTTAGCTTTTCGGGGTGCACATTCCTAGCTTCACTTGTATAAAAGATTTCTCAAATCTTTTTCAACATGTCAAACATTTTTTGAGGGCGTTTTGAACGGACCTAACACCTCTCTTCAGCCGTGCGGTTTTTTTGCGTCGGCTGCAAGGATTAGTTAAAATTAATTTTACTCTGACCCCAATTATTTTTTAGGTGAAATTAGTTATCTAAAAAACTATAGGTACGCAAAAGTCTTTTAACATTTTTAACCGGCTCAAAAAATCCGATTTCTCCTGACTCTCAAAAATTTTAAAAGATTTATGCGTACCTACTTACTTATTTTGCTGGTTTTTCAGCAATGATCAAAGCGAGCTGCTGTGTTGGTAGTGGAATTTGTTTTACATTTACAAATCCCGTACCTTTAAGCCAAGAAGCGACTTCATCTCCAGAACGATCACCTGCACTAGGGGCGAATCCAACAAGCAGATATAAATCCATCATGGTATCTAAAAATTGTCGTGTGGGCTTATGATCAATTCGCATAAAATCTTGTACGATAATAAGTCCACCCGGTAATAGTGCATTATAAGCACGAAGGAATACATGACGGTTTTCTTCTTCAGAAAGAAGAACTATCACGCCAGAAATAAGTACAGCGTCATAATCGCTATCTAACTTGATGGTATTAAAGTCCCCTTCTACGAGAGTAATTCGATTGGCTAAATCATGTTCATCTACGATTTTGCGAGCTATATCTAGTGGTTCTTTTTGATCAACAACAACACTCTTCAATTGGGGATTAGCAGCACACAAAGCGATGCTATAACTGCCCGTTCCTCCGCCTAAATCCAACAGCTTTTGTTTGCCATTGAGATCAACATTTTCAACCAGCTTTGCACCCTGTCCCATCATTGCCCGATTGTGCTGTGCTTTCATGTAATCCGTCCAATATGTGGGCACATCTGTGAAACAATTTTCAAAAGGGAGTTCTGTCCGCCCTTCGAGGAGTAACGAATTGGTAAACTTATCCCCTTCTTTTTCCAAAAGCCCTAAAATAGCACAAGCATCAAGAAATGCCTGAATAAAGCGAGGATTACTCGCCTTAATGTGTTGTGAAACTTCCGTCGGTGAAAGGGCCTGTTTTTCTAGCAAGTTAAACAAGTTAAGTTTAACCCCCGCTCTTATGACCGCAGAATTCCAGAAATTTAAAGTAAGATCGTAAATTTTATCTGCCATATATTTATCCGAATTTTTCTCGTTCCCAGCGGCCGGGGAATGCGTCGTACCATGATGCTCTAGCGTCAAGTAGTCAATAAAAGCACAAAACTCAATTATAGCAAACACTCTATGTTAAAGCGTCTCAATACGCATTCCCAGTAAGGACTTAGAAACGAGAAAGATATTTATTGTAATGCCAATCCTTATCACACTATTTTAGCGATATTTTTCATGAAACCGCAACATAAAATCTCGTAAAGCATGAACACCTTCCATTGGCATGGGATTGAAAAATGAAGCCCGTATTCCACCCAATGAGCGATGTCCTTGTAGACCAACTAAACCTTCTTCAGCACCTTCTGCAATGAATTTTTGAGTCAGTTCAGCAGTTGGTAAATTGAAGACAATATTGATTAAAGAACGACTATCAGGTTTAGCGTGCGGTTTATAAAAACCAGCATTTTTATCAAGTAACTCATAAATAATGTCCGATCTCTGTTGAGCTAACTTATTCATGTTTTCCAATCCACCAATATCTTCAATTAACCAGCGGGTCATTAACATAACCGTGTAAATAGCAAAGGTTGGAGAAGTATTGTAAATGGAACTTTTTTCAACATGAGGACGATAGTCAAGCATGGTATGGATATTGTCTGGAATATCTTGCAAAAAATCATCACGGATAATGACAATTGTGACTCCAGCAATTCCAGCATTTTTTTGGGCATGTGCAGAAATCAGTGCATACTTGGTGACATCAATCGGTTTGCTAATGAAATCAGAACACATATCACAGACGAGTGGAATATCACCAACATCAGGTATCATTGGAAATTGAATTCCCTCCACGGTTTCATTAGTCGTATAATAAACATACGCTGCATCAGAGTCAAATTGAAGTTCATTTTGCTTGGGAACTCTTGTAAAACCTTCATCGCGGCCATCCCAAATAATGTTGACCTGACCTTCTCTGCGAGCGTCCTTGATTGCCTTTTCACTCCAATATCCGGTTACAATATAATTTGCAGGACGATTTTTGTCTCGCAAGAAATTAATAGGAATCATGGAAAATTGTAGGTTTTCTCCGCCCTGTAAAAACAAGACATGGTAATTATCCGAAATATTCATCAATTGACGTAAGTTTTCTTCTGCTTTATCAATAATATTCCTAAAGGTTTGTGAACGATGACTCATTTCAAAAATGGAAAGTCCTGTGTTTTCATACTCAAGCAAATCTCTCCTAACCTCTTCAATCACACGAGGAGGATAGATAGCCATACCACCAAAAAAATTGTATACGCCTCTTTTCATAGTTATTCTCAAGATCAAATCAATAGGATTTAAAAAAACAATGGCTGTCAAATACAAAATGATTTAATTACGAACTTAATTATTTAATTACGTTTATAGCGAGCCTAGCCTGGTGTGCCAAGCGAAAGCAATTCAATCAAGCCAATGGTCGATTTTTCTTATGAAATCATAAAAAACTCTTCGTTTGAAAAACTTGAAGATCGAGTTTAAGTGGATCACTGTAAGGTTTATCAAGAACAGTATCATCAACACTCAAAGTGACACAACGAAAAACAATTTTGGAATTAACCACTTCCCACCAGCGAATCATTCTTCGATCTCCCGCCTGAAAAGTAATACACAAAAAAACTAAAGATGGTAACCATTATAAGCGATTTTCGTGCCAACTCCTTCAATTAACCATTAATTCTTTGTTATATAAACAATAAATAATTTTGGTCAGAGTAAAATTAATTGATAATAATTGGGGTAAAATAATTGGGGTCAGAGTAAAATTAATTGATTATTCTGAACATTATCTATTATTTGATTGTCCTTCTTTGGTCGTCCGGCTTTCCTTGCCGTTACTCGTCTCTTGGTTAAATTTTCTATCTGTGTGGTAAATTGTTCATTACCAAGAGCAAGTCCTTTGTTGATATTTTCCCTTATTTCTGTTAAGAATTCAGTTTCTATATGTGCTTTAAATAATTCACGATAGTTATTCAATCTTTCAGCTTTGGTTTTACCTAAAGCCAGATATTATGGATGAGGGGTTTGTCAATCACTTTTGACACCCAAAGCATTAACAGAGTAACTTGACAAGCGAAAGGCACTTGGTTCTTCAACCATGCCAGTCCTAACTGGATTTAATTCAATATAACGATAAAGTTCAAGCAGGTCTAGTTCATTTTGTACCAAACTATACTTAAAACAACCGGACCGAATTTATCCGCTACATCGGTAACTACTTAAAAGTATCTAACATACATACGTCCAATAGATTGCATCATCCGACTTATTGCACCTGCTTTTTGGGGTGTACAAAGTAAATGTATATGATTAGTCTTCAATACCTTCGCTGGGACACTTACTTGATGTTTGTTTGAAAAAACTTTTAGCCAGTTTAGATAAGCTTTCATATCTACTTAATGAACGAAACACACTTGACGGTTGTTTCATCAAAGAATGATAGGTTGTGGAATATCCGCTGGCGAAACTCGAACTAATCTTGCCATAGCCGTTATTGTAGCATATTAACTTACCATTCGCTTAATAAAATCATCAAAACTTTAATTTATATCGTATTGATAAATAAAGTATTTATTAAATACGCCATTTTAATGCCTTATTGTGGGAGAAAAATTTTATTCCCGGATTTTCCCAAAAAAAACCCATAAAGGTTAGATGACTCAAACAACGGACAAGGATGCCCAACATATAACTGTATGATTTTAAAAGAGACTTTTAGGTTCAAGTGTTTTTGCAAAAAATTCGCCTAAAAATTAATAACGTTTTTAAGTTTTTTATTAAGCGAATGGCAAGTTATCAACAAGCCAACCCCGAAGAATAGCCTCAGGTTACACTAAAGGAAAGCCATATCAAAAAGGCCTCAACCTCTTCGGAGTTGAATGTATGTGAATAAGACCATTTATAGTAATCTCTTAAAATTCATATCGTTATAGTTTTCAACAAAAAAAATTCTAATCAGAATTTTTTTTATAAGGACTTGCTTATATTCATATTCTTCCAAGTACTTGATTGCAATTTCCCAGCGTCAACAGTGTATGTCACAGCAGTACTAGGTTTCACCTAGGGCTATTATCTCGCTACGCTCGGAACGAAAGTTTCACATTCAGGCCCCTTCGGGGTTGGCGCATCGAAGCCAAAACACAGGGGTTGGGGGCATCTATTTTTCCGGGTGTGTCTCACCTATCCCACAAACTTTGAGTTGTCTTGCCGCTCAATTGGTAAGGTTTCTTTTGAGGGCCCTGTTTTCTTTCTTGATGCTAATAGCTTTTTTTAATAGTTTACCATGCCAAGGTGTCTAAACCTAGCGTTTTTTTTTGAGGGCCATGTTTTCAAATTGATGTGGTGAGCTTTTGTTAATCGCATCCCACAACAAGGATTCTAAAACTTGATCAGTTGTCCAAGCTAACGTTTGGCAGGAGTCCAAACTTTAGCAGTCGTCCAAACTAACGTTTGGCAGGAGAGTCGTCCAAACTAACGTTTGGCAGGAGTCCAAACTTTAGCAGTCGTCCAAACTAACGTTTGGCAGCCGCCGCAGTCGTCCAAACTAACGTTTGGCAGAGTAGTGATACGCTGGCCCAGTTATTTACATATATAAATTAGGGTTATTTGGACGCTCTTGTTTGGGGGCCATAAAATACTTACGTCGGCAAAAGTTTCGCTCCGCGAAACTTTTGCCGACGTGGAAGCTTTCAAATTAAGTTATGGCCCCAGAAAGGCGATAAATCGCCTACTACAAACGACAAACGGGAACAATCCCTGTTGTTATTGAAAAACTCCGCTTCGTCACTATTACTAATAACACGAGTTATTGACTTTCTAACTCGTTGCGATTCAAACGAATAAAACCCAAACACCGCCACGATCTAATCCGTTATTATAACGAATCCTTGTAGTTGCTTTTATTTAAGTTATGGCCCCAGAAAGGCGATAAATCGCCTACTACAAACGAACGAAAAACTGAGATTTTCCTTAACACGAGGTGAGGCGATAAATCGCCCTTAAATGGACAAGTGCTTATAAATAGACTATATTCAATAAGTGTCGGAACGAAAACGGGCTTAACGTTTATTCCCCAAATCCGTTGTACTTTCAATATACTCTGCTAACCGGTTCAACGAGGAAACCATTATGCAAAAATTTCAGGTAAAAACCTCAGTGCTAATGATAGCACTCGGTTTATCAAATGTCGTCTGGGGTGGACATCATCCCCCAAAGGAAAATCACCCCTATGCCTCTCAGATGGGAGCAGAAACCTCAGCGCCAGTTTATTTTATGGCGCAGTCTGGGCCGTCTTTTTTTGAGGTGAATTTTTCGGTGCCCGGACTGAATATATACTTTAAAGTTGGCATGAACGCGCCCGAATTCAACCCGCACCCGTCACCGGCCTTGCCTGAACCGCCGCTAACCCAACAAAACCAGCATGGTTATCAAAACCTTGGCGGCTTAAATCAATCCAACTGCACGCCGGTTAATATCGTGCCACCGATGGCTTATCCAACGGGATATGATTTTCAGCCGAACTGTGGTTCACAGGTGCCGGTTAATGCCAAGCCGCCCAAAAAACAAAAGCCACCGAAGGCTCAACAAAGGCCGCAGCCACAGTATGAACAACAGCAACTGGTTGATTTTACAAATGATCAACCCAAGCGTCCCGCTGAAAACACTGAATACCAATGTGGTGATAAAATCCCGTTGTTTGAGGATTTTTTCCGCGGCAACTCCACTGACACCGAAAACTTAATCAGGCCCAATCAGCAGGTGTATTATCCAGGGGATGCCCTGCGAATTGAACTGAAATTCCCAAAGGCTCTCAAAAAAACCGTCGTCAAAGAGCAAGCCGAGGTGTATATGTTTGCTGAGTTACCAAACGGCAAACACTGGGAAAATCGGGTGGATATCAATAAGTATGAGCCAGACAGATGGGGCAAATACTTTGAACTGAGTGGCAAGGATGTTTCACACTTAGCGCCGGGGAATTACCAAATCGCTTTGATTTCAAAAAAACCCGGCCGCAAGTCGGTGAAAGTCAACAACTGGTCTCGTGGTTTTAAAGGCTTGCTCCACACCTCGCGTGTCAAAATTTCGCCGAAAAAACAGTACGATGCCAGAGAACAGTACGATGTAGAAGATGTAGATGGCGACCGCATGATTGATTGTGACGACAATCGTGACGGTTATTGTGATGAGTCTTCGACAAATCAGCGGCGACGCGGCTTCAAGTTTTTCAAAAAACCGGGCTGCAGTAAACATGACTTCATTCGCCCCAACAAGCCGGTTTATTATCCCTGGGATACCATGATGCAACTTCGTCCGAAGTTTGAACGTGGTAGTGAGAATTTGGACGCCGTCCTCGAAGGCAAAGCCGATGCGTATGCGCTCGTTGTTCCACCTGAGGGTGATCTCTTCGTCATACCAGTGCCAGTCAATGATGCTGACGAACAGCGCCCATTTTTTGAGCTGTCTTATTTGGACACTCAAAACTTCGCTCAAGGCGATTACCAAATCGCTTTAGTCTTGACGGAAGCGGGCAGCGACGACGCGTCTGATGTTAGTAACTGGTATGGTGGTTTATCAGGGCTGGTGAGCGTCAAGCAGATAAAAATCACCACGGAATGCGATGTTGAAGAAGAAGATGTTGACGACGGCGGCAAGACTGATGACAACACAGACGGCGATGATTTTTCGGATAAACCGGCTGAGAAAGATGAACCGGTTGATGAGCCAATAGATGAAGATCCTGTTGCTGAGCAGGATGACACGCAAGTGACGGAACAACCGGATGACACGTCAGCGACGGAACAACCGGATGACACGTCTGTGACGGAACAACCGGATGACACGCAAGTGACGGAACAGCCGGATGACACGCAAGTGACGGAACAGCCGGATGACACGTCAGTGACGGAACAACCGGATGACACACCAGTGACGGAACAACCGGATGACACGTCGGTGACGGAACAACCGGATGACACGCAAGTGACGGAACAACCGGATGACACGCAAGTGACGGAACAGCCGGATGACACGTCAGCGACGGAACAACCGGATGACACGTCAGTGACGGAACAGCCGGATGACACGCAAGCGACGGAACAACCGGATGACACGTCAGTGACGGAACAGCCGGATGACACGTCAGTGACGGAACAACCGGATGAAACCTCCATAGATGAACAACCTGTGGATGAATATGACGAATATTCTGACGAATATTACGAAGAGTACGAAGAAATTTATTAAGCGGGTAAACAAAAGTTTTTTTGAGGCTCATAACTCACGGCTTGTGAGTCGCTAAAGCGACTACTACAAACGACTACTACAAACCGCTAATTGACTTTCGTTTCGCTCTCGAAATTGTCAAAAAAAAATCTGTCCTAAACCTTCGGGGTTTTGCAAACCTCGAAGGTTTTTTTTTGACTAACAAAACTTGGCACCTTTGCGCGAGCCGCTAATGAAAAGAAACCCAGGATCGATAAAAAACGGGTTTTTTTGTTCCACTAACCCGTTATAATTATCACTAGACTTAGACTGTGTTTTAAAAACATTCGGTATCAGCCTTCATTGGTTTTCCACTCAAAGCCAGGGGCGTTGCCCCTGGCTATATTAATCTCGCCCCGTTGGGGCTGAATTTAAAATCTCTATTAGCCCTGAAGGGGCGTATTATTAAAGCCAGGGGCAACGCCCCTTCCGCTCTATTAGCCCTGAAGGGGCGTATTATTAAAGCCAGGGGCAACGCCCCTTCCGCTACAAACTACAAACAGGAAGAAAAAAAATGAAAGTCGATTGGCTAATTGTCGGCGCCGGTTTCACCGGCAGCGTCTTGGCAGAAAGAATTGCCACCCAACTTGGACAAAAAGTGCTAATTGTCGAACAACGCGATCATATCGCCGGCAATGCCTACGATTATTATGACAAACAAGGCATACTCATCCATCAATACGGCCCCCATATTTTCCACACGAATGCTAAGTATATATGGGACTATTTAGCCCAATTTACACAATGGCGCAGCTACTATCATCACGTTTTAGCGGTTATTGATGGAAAACGGGTGCCGGTGCCATTTAACCTCAATTCCCTCTATGCCCTCTTTCCGCCCCGCTACGCGGACAAATTAGCCCAACAACTGATTGAACAATATGGCTTCAACGTCAAAGTGCCCATTTTGAAAATCCGCGAAAGTGCCACCGGCGACGATTTAAAGTTCTTAGCCGACTACATTTATGAAAAAGTATTTCAGGGTTACACGCTCAAGCAATGGGATTTAAAGCCAGAAGAACTCGCGCCGTCAGTGACAGCCCGCGTGCCCATTTATATCAGCCGCGATGATCGTTATTTTCAGGATAAATTCCAAGGCTTGCCTAAATATGGCTACACCGCCTTATTTCGGCGCCTCTTAAATCACCCAAATATTAAGGTGTTATTAAACACCGCCTATCAAGAAATTATTGAAGAAATTCAATATCAAAAGATGATTTTTACCGGCCCGATAGATGAATTCTTTGAACACTCGCACGGCGAATTACCCTATCGCAGTCTGCACTTCAAGTTCATCTCTACCGAACAAGAACAAGTGCAGCCCGTGGGAACCATCAACTACCCCAATGAATACAACTACACGCAGAATACCCACAGCCTTATAAACGCGGCGAAAATATCCCCTACTATCCAATCCCCAAAGACGAATATCGCGCCCTATTAAAAAAATACGAGACTGAAGCCGAAAAACTCAAGCAACGGGTTTTGTTTGCCGGGCGGTTAGCAGACTATCAATACTACAACATGGATCAGGCAGTAGCGCGCGCGTTGAGTTTATTTGAAAAGGTCGTTTGTAAAACTTGTAAAACTTAGTCGTTTAGTTTTGGAGTCCAAAGCTTCAGCTTTGGGTTTTGGATGAAGAAGCTTTGGGTTTTGGACGAAGAAGCTTGCTGCTTTGGGTTTTGGACTGGGGTGTTAAATCTGTTGCCAAAAGCTTGATCATTTTTCACCCTAGTTTTGTTCCGTGTGGTTGTGATATCAAAATAAGGGTGCCTTAAATATAGAGTGAAATCTTCAAATTATATTAGCAATCTATTAGTAATCGTTCATCCCTCCCCCAAGGTTCTGTACGTTTTAAGGCGGCGAAACGCCTGACTTTCAAGTTATATTAGCAATCTATTCGCAATTTATTCGCAACGTTTGCGAATAGAAAAGCGGGTAAATCAACAAACTCTAAGTTTATATTCGCAATCTATTCGCAATTTGAACGCTCAGCATCTTGAATCAGCCTTATAATTAATCGTGTTATTTTTAGCAAGTGCCTTATATTACAGGTAGTTACGGAACAATTTTTAAAGCTGGCACGATAATAGCTATAGAAGGCAACCATCAGGCAATGAAACAGATTGTAAAAGCAATGTGTGTGATTATACGGCACACCACGATGATTTGGACTTTTTCGGTTTAGCTTCGTTGATTTTCAGTTCGGGAATGAGCGAGGGCAATTTCCCAAAACAGCGAATCCAAAAAGTTCAAATTTCACCCGTTTACAGTATAAGAATACCCACAGCCTTAGAAACGCGGCGAAAATATTCCCTACTATCCAATCCCCAAAAACGAATCTCGCGCCCTATAAAAAAAATACGAGACTGAAGCCGAAAAACTCAAGGAACGGGTTTTGTTTGCCGGGCGGTTAGCAGACTAAGTACCCGTGCAAGAGTTTGAAAGGTTTATGGGCACAAAAGTAATTGTTTTTGTTATGTTTATTTTTTTTTAATACCTGCACGGGTACTTATCAATACTACAACATGGATCAGGCAGTAGCGCGCGCGTTGAATTTATTTGAAAAGGTAGTTTGTAAAACTTAAAAGACTTGTTATACTTAACGCGCCTTTACCCCGAAGGGGTAAAATGTGAAGAGCCACTGATGAACTATCAGAGTTTTGTGCAAAACCCGCACGAGGGTTATGCGTTGTGACTCGAAAATTGTGCATAAACGTTTTTTAATTATAAAAATTAACGATTTTTAATTGAATGCAATAAATATACGGAACGTACTTCAAATCCGTGAAAATCACCTCAAACCCAGCTTATAAAATTCCTAGTAAAATTATCCAGTTATAATGAATCTATTCATTTTTCATTTTTCATTTTTCATTTTTCATTAGTATAACCGGCCGTTAAAATAGGGTTTGCATTTTAAAATTAAATAGCTTATATTATTACGCCATTAATTGAGGTGACATTGCTTAAACGGATACTCTCCTTTGGGGAAATCTCCGTCAATGAGCGCGAGTTCTTTAAAAATATAGTCAGTTTTTGGAAAAACAAATTTGTTCCTGTTTTGAATAGAGTTTGAACGGTGTGTGCCCATATCGGCCATTGAAACAAACTAACCAATAAACCTCCCTCAGCAATAAAAACTTTACGCAGAGCCGGTGACAAGGCCGGAAAAAGCCAAAATGGTGAAAGGTGAGTCAATAAACCGCAATTTCAACAACAAAATGGAGTCTAATAATACATGACTACAGTCAAGAAACAGACGATCATTGCCGGCATGCTGGGCTTGTTCTTCCTCCCCCAAACCTACGCGGACTACAGCATCCCCGGTTGCCAAGATGCCTGGACTGCCATTGGCAAAGCTGGGAAACTTGGAGCGCTTGAGACGTTAGTCAAAATCGATTGCGCCGTTATGCACCGCAAAAACTGGCGTTTGCCCACAAACGGCGGTGTGTCCAACCCGAAAGTGTGTGCGCCGGCTTGGAACACTCTCTCAAAAGCACGTCAGCTCGGTAACGTGAAATTTATGGTGACCCACAATTGCCCTGTTTTCTATCGAAAAGGATGGGTTACGAACTACACCATCCCCGGTTGCAAGAAAGCATGGACTGCCATTGGCAAAGCCGGGAAACTTAGAGCGCTTGAGACGTTAGTCAAAACCGATTGCGCCGTTATGCACCGCAACAAGTGGCGTTTGCCCACAAATGGCGGTGTGTCCAACCGGAAAGTGTGTGCGCCGGCTTGGAGCAATCTTTCAAAGGCACGTCAACTCGGTAACGTGAAATTTATGGTGACCCACAATTGCCCTGTTTTCTCTCGAAAAGGATGGGTTAAATAACCCGATGTAATTATCGTCACGTTTTATTATAATAAAAAAAACCATCATAACTAACAAGCCCCAAGGCTCGGAACGAGCCAAGGGGCTTTTTTTATGCCTTGGCTTTTGGAATCCAAAGCTGAAGCTTTTGGAGTCCAAAGCTTCAGCTTTGGACTTAAACAAATCAGCGCAACGGCGGCGCGTAGAGCATTCCACCCCGCTGCGTCCACAGCAGATTCAAGCTGCGCTGTAGGCCGATACCATTCTCTCCCAGAGAACGTTCATAAATTTCACCATAGTTGCCCACCGCACGAATAGCTTGAGCGATGGCATCTGCTTCCAAACCGAGATCACTTTGACCAAACGACTCTTCTCCACCCAATAAACGTCTTACCGCCGGGTTGTTGCTGTTTATTACCATATCGTCAACATTCGCTTGAGTAATGCCCAATTCTTCGGCGTTGATGAGAGCCATCATAACCGTTTTGACCAGATCAAGCCATTGACTGTCGCCATGAGGAACCACTGGGGCAAGCGGTTCTTTGGAAATCGTGGCATCCAAAATGGTGTGAGCTTTTGGATCACTGAAACCATTACGCTTGACGGCCAAGTTCGACTGATCGGTGGTAATAACAGTGCAGACACCATCTTCATAAGCCTTAAAAGCATCCGGCGTGTTTGTAAACGCGGAGAGCGTGTAAATAAAGCCCAACTGTGAAAAACGCTCTTCGAGATTCAGTTCAGTCGTCGTTCCACTCACCACGCATATATTTTTGCCATCCAGTTGTTCAAGGGTAGTGAGATTACTGTCGGCTCGAACCATGAAACCTTGTCCGTCGTAGAACATGATCCAAGTGCATCGCGGGTGCTTGTCCAAGTCGTTTGCCGAGAGAGCATGTCTACCTTACCAGATTGCAGAGCCTGTCCGCGTTCTTCAGCTACCAGTTGGACAAATTCAACCGCTTCTGGATTATCAAACACCGCTGCCGCGACGGCCCGACAAAGATCAATATCAAAGCCCGCATAGCGGCCCTGTTCATCAAGATAAGCGAAGCCTTTTTGACTTAAATCGGAACGCACACCGCATAACAGCTTGCCGCGGTCATAAACACGCTTGACGATCGTACCATAGCCGATAGGCGCATATTCTAGCCAAACAAGTTCCGGATATTGCAATGCAAACAACATTGGCGCTTGCGTGTCGGTCACCTGTAGTTCCGCTTTATAGACACTCACTCGCTTTCCATCCTTAATGATTTCAACCGATGGAATATAGAGTCTTCCCGTATCCATATCATAAGTAGGCCCTTGGAGGTAGCCGAAACGGGCCTGATTAGTAATGACTTTGTCTTGGTTCATCCGTACCCAACGCTTGGCATTGAGGTAAGGATCGGTACCCGTTTCTGCGTTCCAAGCCATCACTTGTTCCATGTCGGCGGCTGTCCAATTGAACTTATCTAGAACGTTATAGACATCGGGCATATCTTCCTTAAGGCCCTGACGCACAACGGTGCCAATGTATCCATCACTCTCGTATAAATTGCGAGGATCATTGAGAAACTTCAGCGGCCACCGACTGAATTTCCAGTGGGGCTGCCAGCCAGTAACCACTATCCATTGGTTGTTATTAATCGCAGCCTCTAGGGCCGCTATCATAGTCTCTTCGTTGCCCTCTATCAGCTGGAACTTGTTGTCAGCGCTTAGGCCGTAGGCTTGCATGACGGCATTGGTGGTCAGCATCAACTCTGAATCAGGCTCAATGCCAATCACTTTGCCGCCAAACTGTTCGGCGCTATCCTTGAGGTCTTCAACAGAATCAACAGTGACATAACTCGGCACCACGAGGCCCGTTTTGGTGCCATTGAGGTTGGGGCCCAGATCGTCCAGCTGGTTTTTCAAGGCATTAAAATATTCCTCGTGGGTACCAGGTAGCCAAGCGGCTACCATGCCATCAGCCGTGCCATCGGCAACCTTCTGAAACATCGTGTTGGCATCCACTCGGATAATATTCACATCATAGCCCATGTCTTCGAGCACCACTTTAATCACGTTAGTGCTGGCTATCTCAGTAGACGAGTTCACGTAAGCCAGTTTAACAGTGTCCGCGGCAACAGATGTCATACCAACGAAACATAGCATGGCGATCCAATTAAGTGATTTTAGGCGTTTTCTCTTCATTTACATTTTACCTCTGTGGATTGTTGCAGGAAAATTAAAAATTAAAAATGACAAAGCAGCCCCAACGGGGCGAATTAATATAGCCCCAACGGGGCAACGCCCCTGGCAGCCCCAACGGGGCACCGCCCCTAGCGGCCCCAACGGGGCAACGCCCCTAACAGCCCCAACGGGGCGAAATTAATATAGCCAGGGGCACCGCCCCTGGCAGCCCCAACGGGGCGAATTAATATAGCCAGGGGCAACGCCCCTGGCGGCCCCAACGGGGCAACGCCCCTAGCAGCCCCAACGGGGCAACGCCCCTGGCAGCCCCAACGGGGCTAAAATCCCTTATTATATACAATCCTTGTAGAAGAAATCCCTTATTATATACAATCCTTGTAGAAATCCCTTATTATATACAATCCTTGTAGTTATCATTGTCAGATTTACTTTGAGTCTGACGGAAAAATAAGAGATTCGGAGACGGTGTCGTTTGACACAGATAATTCTGTCAGGGGATGCCTAATGGCTTCGATTGAGCCATCAGGATGGAAAATGGCACCGCCCCCCTTAGAAATTCCGAGTCCCTTGACATATTCGCCTTCTTTAAGAACAATCTTGTGCAGACGTTCCCATAGAGGTTCATCATGTACATCGATAATAAATGGCACGAGCTGAAAGGTTGAAAACAATTTATAAGAATTTTCTTCTGACTCACGCCATCCCGTTTTGGCTAACTGAACCGCACCGGCTGACACACCAATCAAAGTGGCAGAACCATTATACCGATCAATGATTTTTTTATTTAAACCATTTTTCACAAAGATATCCCACCCTTTCTTGATATCCCCACCTGCCAATAAGATCAAAGCCGCCTCATCAAGATATTCATAATCTTCTTCAGAAGGTTCCGAAGGAATCATCCGATAATCATCGATATCAATGATACGACAAGCTTCTACAAATATCTGATAAAAGTCAGGATTATCACCATTGGAAGCACCAATATAAGCGCCCTTTAGTATTCCATTAGCCCTAGCCTCTTTCAGACTATCCAAAAGACTACAAAAAAAAGGCTCATCTTTGCGACTAAACAAAAGTTGACTATCAGCCAACAGAAAAATGGGTTTATAAGGCGTACTCAATAAAATATCCTCTATTGTTGGAATCCAAAGCATCAGCTTTGGACTTAATAAAAAAAATTGGGATCATCAAGTTTTATCAAAACCCAAACGCCCAAGGATTGTTATAAAAACGGATTTCTTAGCTTAGAGAAGAGAATGAATAAATTCGATAAAATTTTAGCTTTCCTTGGAAAATAAAATCGTTCCGAAAAAAGCTATTCAATCAGCAAATGCTTTTGAGAAGTTGACTGACGTGAATTTATGTTCATTTCTAAAATCCCTTATTATATTATACAATCCTTGTAGTTATAATTATCAGATCAAAAACGTGATCATCGAGTAATAATTAATCATTAATCATTAATCATTAATCATTAATTATTAATTAGGCCATATCACTGAGGATTTCTGTCATCGCGCCTAAACAGTATAGTACATTTTTCGTGCGACTGGCATAGCCCATTAAGCCAATCCGCCAAATTTTGCCGGCTAAACTACCCAGCCCAGCACCAATTTCTAAGTGGTATTCGTTCAATAAGCGTTTTCGCACTTCGGCCTCATCTACGCCTTCTGGCACAGTGATGGCGTTGAGTTGGGGCAAACGGTCAGATTCTTTGACTTTGAAGGAGAGGCCTATTGCTTCGATACCGGCGCGAAAGCCCTGATGGTTTGTTTCATGTCGCGCCCACGCATTTTCTAGGCCTTCTTCTTTGAGAATGACTAAGGCTTCATGTAGGCCGTAGAGCGCATTGATAGGGGCCGTGTGATGATAGGCACGTTTGGTTCCGCTACCCCAGTAGCCCATGACTAAGTTGAGATCAAGGAACCAACTTTGTACTTTGCTCTGACGGCCTTTGATTTTCTCGATAGCACGCTCGCTAAAGCTAACGGGTGAGAGGCCGGGCGTACAAGAGAGACATTTCTGCGAGCCTGAGTAAATGGCATCGATCTGCCATTCGTCCACTTTGACGGGCGTTCCACCGAGCGAGGTGACGGTATCGACAATGGTGAGGCAGTCGTGCCGCCGCGCAATTTCACACAAGGTTTTGGCATCTGATTGGACACCAGTAGAGGTTTCGGCATGCACAAAGGCGACAATGTTTGCGTCTGTATTGGCTTTGAGTGCGTCTTCCAACTTATTGGCATCAACGGCGATTCCCCATTCGTCTACAACCATAATGGGTATGCCACCGCAACGTTCCACGTTTTCTTTCATGCGGCCACCAAAAACACCGTTTTGGCAGATGATAACTTTGTCACCCGGTTCGACGAGATTAACGAAACAGCATTCCATGCCGGCCGAGCCAGGCGCTGAGACGGGAATGGTTAACGCGTTTTTTGTTTGAAAGGCGTATTGTAATAATACTTTTAGTTCGTCCATCATATCGACAAAAGCCGGATCCAAGTGGCCGATGGTTGGGCGTGCCATTGCTTGCGACACGCGCGGGTGGACATCTGAAGGCCCAGGGCCCATTAACGTGCGAACAGGTGGCACAAAGGATTTAATGTCGTTGATGTGCATAACAAACCTTTTTTGTGAATTGTGAATTGTTAATTGTTAATTAGTAGCTGAGTACAACGAATTACGCGGATAAGCGAATTGGTAGCAACGTAGTACAACGGATTACGGGCCGATAAACGGATTGGTAGTCACGTAGTACAACTATAGCCACATAGTACAACGAATTGCGCGTATAAACGAATTGTCTCTCTCAGAGTACAACTAATTACGCGGATAAGCGAATTGGTAGTCGCATAGTACAACGAATTACGCGGATAAGCGAATTGGTAGTCACGTAGTACAACTTTTTAAAACCGGGCCATCAATCAAATCAATTGAATCAATTTGACATCCTGGCCCTAAACCTTCAAGTTTTAAAAACCTTGGTTGCGGTATGTTTTGGCTGGCGTCCAAGATAAATATTGGACTCCTAGCTTCACGCTCCCTATTCACTTATCCCACTGATTTTAGTTGATAAAATGCCTATTCAACCGCTTGGGCATCACCGGTGCTTTTTTTTAAAATCCGATGTCTCAAAGACCTCGAAATTTTTAGCACTGAAAAAAAATCAAATTCTAGCCGTTTGCAGTATAAATATTTAGCGGATATTTCAAGGCGAAATTGGTGGTGTGATATCATTATTGGGTATCGTGCGTGCCATTATAGATCGTTGTACTAAGATATATAATTATACCAAGAAATAATTCGTTTATCCGCGTAATAGGCGTTCCGCCACTGCGTTTCGCTGTACTCTGAGACAAACAATTCGCTTATCCGCGTAATTCGCTGTACTCTATACTCTGAGACAAACAATTCGCTTATCCGCGCAATTCGCTGTACTCTATACTCAGAGACAAACAATTCGCTTATCCGCGCAATTCGTTGTACTATGAGAAAAGCCTTATTTATCACAAATCCGTGCCGTTTATCAGTTATCAGTTATCAGTTAGCCGTCTCATAAAGCAACGCGCCGCGGTGGTAAGAGTACAACCGATTTTGGGGAATAAACGGATTTCAGGGGCGTTGCCCCACTGCCATTAAGTTAAGCAACAAAACACCTACAAAAAGTATAACTAATGAAGCGCGACAGAGGGCCATAACTTAATTTGAAAACATTCACGTCGGCAAAAGTTTCGCTTCGCTGTACTTTTGCCGACGTAACATTTTATGGCCCTCAAAATCGGTAGTCCAAATAACCCTAAAAATATAGGTCAATAACAGCCCCAAGCCAAGGGCGTTGCCCTTGGCTATATTAATATATCCCCGTTGGGGCTCTTTGATTTTTATGACTGTCATAGTCATATTTGAAGAAAAAGCGCGTATTGATGAATTACTAAAACGCTCTTCTGATCAGAAGAAAATTTCAAATTAATTCATATAGTGATACTATCTCAGTAAATCACATATGCCTTCCATAAATCCTTATATTACTGCCAATCCCGTCGGCAACACGCCCGCTTTTGTTGACAGAGCCAACATTTTGCAAGAAGTGTTGAGCATTTTGCGCGATCCTCAAGAAAATGTTGTGGTGCTTTACGGGCAGCGGCGCATTGGTAAAACGTCTGTGTTACAAAAGTTGGAAGCCAAGTTGTCCGAAGAAGACGCTTATTATCCTATCTTTTTTGATTTGCAAGACAAAGCCCAATGGCCTCTGGAACGAGTGCTACAGGAATTGGCCGACACAATCAGTGATGGGTTGCAACAAGAACATCCTAACTTGGGAAATGCTCCTAAAACGGCATTTCGTCAGGTTTGGTTACCTCAGTTGCTAAACGCGTTGCCCACCGATACTTCGCTAGTGCTGTTGTTTGATGAGTTCGATGTGTTGGCTGATCCTCAGTCTGAACAGGCGGGTGCGGCCTTTTTTCCCTACTTGCGCGATTTACTAAGCACTAATCCAAAACGCCTGAATTCTGTATTTGTCATTGGACGCAATGTTAATGATCTCACCAATATTGCTCTGTCTTTATTCAAAAAGACGCCTCCCATACCTGTTTCTTTACTCAGCCGTGAAGATACTTTTCAACTTGTGCGTCTTTCAGAAACGAATAAGAGCCTCATCTTCGATATTTACATTTAGCCGTGACGGGTACGGATCCAAAAAGGCTGAAGTTATTCATATTGGCTTTAATCCTATTGTTAGCGGTAGGATTGTTTTTTAGGGTTATCAAATAAAATCCTTGCTCAATGTTACCAATAATAACTACTAAACGAATTGGCAGTCACGTAGTACAACTATAGTCACGTAGTACAACGAATTGCGCGGATAAACGAATTGGTAGTCGTCACATAGTACAACGAATTGCGCGGATAAACGAATTGGTAGTCGTCACATAGTACAACGAATTGCGCGGATAAAGGAATTGGTAGTCGTCACATAGTACAACGAATTGCGCGGATAAAGGAATTGGTAATCGTCACATAGTACAACGAATTGCGCGGATAAACGAATTGGTAGTCACGTAGTACAACTTTTTAAAACCGGGCCTTCAATCAAATCAATTGAATCAATTTGACATCCTGGCCCTAAACCTTCAAGTTTTAAAAACCTTGGTTGCGGTATGTTTTGGCTGGCGTCCAAGATAAATCTTGGACGGATGGCTTCACGCTCCCTATTCACTTATCCCACTGATTTTAGTTGATAAAATGCCTATTAAACCGCTTGGGCATCACTGGTGCATTTTTTTTTAAATCCGATGTCTCAAAGACATCGAATTGCTTATCCGCGCAATTCGCTGTACTCTATACTGTACTCTATACTCAGAGACAAACAATTCGCTTATCCGCGCAATTCGCTGTACTCTATACTCAGAGACAAACAATTCGCTTATCCGCGTAATTCGCTGTACTCTCTCTGTACTCAGAGACAAACAATTCGCTTATCCGCGTAACTCGCTGTACTCTATACTCAGATGTACTCTATACTCAGAGACAAACAATTCGCTTATCCGCGCAATTCGCTGTACTCTATACTCAGAGACAAACAATTCGCTTATCCGCGTAATTCGCTGTACTCTGTACTCTGTACTCAAAGACAAACAATTCGCTTATCCGCGTAATTCGCTGTACTAAGAAACATCAGCCAGCAACTCAACCCAATGCACCACCGGCAAAGCCGCAACCGAAGCCAAATGACTCAAACACCCAATATTAGCCGTAGCAATAACCTCAGGGCTTCCACTCACTAACGCATTCATTTTGTTTTCTAAAAGCTGCTCAGACAACTCCTTTTCCAAAATAGAATAAGTACCTGCCGAACCACAACACAGGTGGGCATCTGGCACGGCCGTCAACTCAAATCCGGCCGCCTTCAGTATGGACTCTACCACACCCATGATTTTCTGACCATGTTGCAATGAACACGGCGCATGAAAAGCAACTTTGCGATTGTTTCCGACGGCTTGGAAGGAAGCTAAATCTAACTTTGCTAATACTTCACTGATATCATACGTTAGCTCAGAAATATGTTTAGCTTTGTCAGCGTAATCTGGATCAGATTGCAGATAATAAGCATACTCTTTCACCACTGAACCGCAACCACTAGCAGTAATCACGAAGGCCTCGGCTCCAGCTTCTATAAGCGGCCACCAAGCATCAATATTACGGCGCATAAATTGGCGAGCCTCTTCAGGCGCGGCCAGATGTTGGCTAATACCACCACAACAACCTTTGGCGCGTAGCAAGCTAATACCTAAACGATCAAACACTTGGGCGGCCGCGGCATTGATATTGGGTGCGATGGCCGGTTGTACGCAGCCTTCCAATATAAGCATGGTGCGCGAATGTTGTGTCGTCGGCCAAGCGATTTTGGCTGGCTGGCGGACAGGAATCGTTTTTTTCAGCTTGAACGGTAAGAGCGGCCGCAGCCATTGGCCTAAACGCAGTAAGGGTTTAAACCTGTTGGGATAAGGCAAAATGGCGCGTAAGGCCTTTCGCTTAAAGGCCTCACGCCACCGCCGAGTAACGCGCTGTTCTACCCATTCTCTACCGATATCCAAAAGATGGCTATAGCGCACCCCAGAAGGGCAAGTCGTTTCACAAGCAAGGCAAGTTAAACAACGATCAAGATGGCGTTGGGTTTTGTCACTAACTGATTGGCCCTCCAGGGCCTGTTTTATCAAATAAACGCGGCCGCGTGGGCCGTCCAGTTCGTCACCTAATAATTGATAAGTAGGACAAGTAGCGTTGCAAAAGCCACAATGTACGCAAGATCGTAGGATATTATCTGCTTCTTTGCCTCGCGCTGTCTTTTTGAGGGTTTCTTTTATCTTGGTTTGCATGGGTTGTTTTAATCTTATGCTCCAGGGGCTCCAGCAATGCCATTAAGTTAAGGAACTATTTTATTTTGCTATCTTTTTATTAAATAGCGAGCAGTCGTGCCATGTTTTTATATAGGGGGTGGGGTTCTAAGTCATTGT
>NBMI01000187.1 GCA_002085445.1 Candidatus Parabeggiatoa sp. nov. 2 | reverse complement strand
AAGGGCACTGCAAGAAGGTTAGTAGGCTTTAGCCTACTTGAGCTTTTAGACAACTGCTTTAGCTGTTGGCTGATGTGGTATCGAAACTTCCGCTTTCGTGTACTTATAGTATCTGTATTGTCGTGCGATTTTCGGCCGACAGATACGATCCCTCAAAGGGATAAATCAACAGCGATATCACAAAGTTGGGGAACAATTACCATCTAAAGAGCTTCTGAATTGGCAGGTGAATGTCCATGATATCATCAACAACTTCTTGTGCATCCGTACCAAAAGTTCTGAAATGATTAGGTGCTGAATAAACCGTTATAGATTCATTCACCGGTACAATCAACCAACATGATTTTACCCCAAGTGCAAAATAGGCTTTAAACTTAGCTAAAATGTCATCAATGATTTGTTTTGGTGAAAGCACTTCAATGATTAACAAAGGCATCTTTGGCATTTTCAGTATGTCATCGCCTCGTTTTGGGCGATGTCCATCTTTTGGATAGAGGCACACATCGGGAATGAGCTCTTCTTTAGCCTTGACTCCAAATTGGCTTAAGTCGATTTGACTGACATCCAGACTCAATTCAACTGGCACGACAAAACGCTCGTCATTGGAGAGCAAGCTTGCCACCCGCGATTGTGTAATACTATGGTTCCATGATCCCATATTTTGTTCCTCATATTCTTGAGATATCAACTCATTCATTTCTTTGCTCCATTATTTTGGTTGGAGTCCAAGATTTATCTTGGACATCATTTTGGCAATTATTTCAAAGCAACGCGACAATGGGCGAGGTTTTTATTCTCAGTTTCACAAATCAAAGCCAATCGTCCTCCCGAAGAGGGCACGATAAGCGATAGGGTATTTTCTTTATTCTCTAATTTGGCTTGTTGTACGCCCAAGTCTAGTTCACCTTCTCTAGGTTTTGAAGGAGTGAACTTAATATTAACCCTTTTTCCTTGCCATAAGACGAATTTGGCTTTACGAACTTGTGAGTCATCTGGTGAAACGATGATCTCGCAGCGATGATTTGGGATGAGTTTGAAGGTGTTTCCTTCGAGACAACATGAGGGCTGATTTGAAAAACAATTTGAGGTCTCAAGACTGTCTCGTTTTAGTTTTGGAGTGAGGAAACGGCTAATCCAGCGCATGGTGTCGGATTTAGCAAGTTCTTGAAACTCTTTGAGTGTCATTTTCGCATCACTGCTACTATTACTGTGAATTAATCCAGCAATCGGCCCTAATGCAAATAGGGCCGCCATGATGCCTAAACCGATGAAAAGTTTTTTTGGGGGAAGCATAATATTTAAATTCCCCAGCCCCCCCTTTTTCAAACTTACCTTAACCCACAAGTGTCCAAAATTAATCATTAATCATTAATCATTAATCATTATTTATTATTCGATTAAAACAATCACTTAACTAAAAAGTGAGTCATTTATTAACCACTCACTGACTTATTTTCAATAACATACCTACTTGTGGGTAAAGATTAGCTTTTTCAAAGGGTGGAACCTTGTCAACGTCAAGCAGGGCTGGGATGATTTGTTGGGGCTATCCATCAAATGGTTGAGCACTAGAGGTAAATCAGAATATCGAAAAACCGAGCGTTTGTCATCCTTGTTTATATGAAATCCTTACCACCTATCAGTTTGTAAAAATCGTTATGTTTCGTTCACCGAGTACCACAGAGTCACACAGAGCCATCTCTTAACGGAAATCTACATCTGAAACTCCGTATCGCTCCGTGTTCTCTGCGTTGAGGCTATTGTCCACCACGCACCGGCCACACGTAGTATGTGTCATTCTTATTGTTGACGTACACGAGAGCGTTGTTGAGGTTCACAACTAATGCGCTTTCGGTGTTTAACACAAACGAGGAAGCAGACCAGTAGTTGTCCGACTTCAGGCCTGAAAATGGCTGGCCTTCTATCCACTTATCTGTTCCCACCGTGTTGGATAGTACGGGATTAAGGTAGGTTTTATTCATCATTACCTGCCATTCCGACTTGGTAGGTAAGCGCCAATCGCCAGCGGGAGAAGCGTCGGAAAGTCCGCAGTCGCCGCTCTTCAGTTGTTGAGCTAAACGGCTTGCCGCTTCCCAGTTTTTTTGACCAAAACAATTGGCGTTGGTTAGCCAAATCAGCCCGGTGCTGTTATCTGTGACGGTGCCATCGCGGTTGTCTTTGTAGCGGTTAGTACGTCGTATCACTTGGTTAGCGTGGTTTAGGGCGGTGTTGGCTGTTGTTTGAGCTTTCTCAGCTTGAGAAATGGCGGTGTTAACCGTACCAATCGCTTGGTTAGCTTTAGAAGCGGCGGTGTTGGCCGTACCAAGCACTTGGTCAGCTTTATAAGTGGCCTTCTTGGCCGTTTCAAGCACTTGGTTGGCTTCAGAAATGGTGTTGTTAGCGAGGTTCTTTAGAGAGAACAATTCCTCATGGTTTTTTGCTATTTCACTAGACAATAGCCAGAGGCTTACTCCACCACCCATACTGAGCAGCATTAAAACCACAACGGCCGCCACTAACCCAGGAAATTCCTTCTTTGGCGGTTCTATTGGTTTCACAACGGTGGGCTTCTTCATTTCTACGGAAACGGTTGGCCCCTGACTCAATTTTTCTTGAGGTTCTTGGGCGGAATGGACATCTAATTGAAAGTTAAAGCGGCCTTTAAATTTATCCGGCGGCACTTCAATATTGACGCGATATTGATGGGTGCCGTTGGCGAGAAACTCTCGTTCTAAGTCGCCTTCTATTTTTAACCAGTTTTTATGCTGTGGGTTGAGTGTTGCCAGTTTGATTGCCACACGTCGAGCTTCGCTACTTGGGTTGGTGACAGTGAAGGTTGTTTCACCATAGCCATTCGCGTCTAAACTCAGTGTTGGATTGGTAACAGTAATATCAAAGCGTTGTGACATGAGTTATTTTCCTTTGAAGCCCAAAGCCAGGGGCGGTGCCCCTGGCTATATTAATATCGCCCCGTTGGGGCTTGGGGCGTTACTGGGGTGTTAAATCTGTTGCCAAAAGCTTGAGCATTTTTCACCCTAGTTTTGTTCTGTGTGCAGATGAGGGTCCCAACCCCGATAGGGGTTGAATATGAATAGCTTAAGGAAAACCTGGGGAAAGGGCCGATGAGGGCCCCAACCCCGATAGGGGTTGAATGTGAAACGCAGTAACGAGCGGAGCGAGATAATATGGAATAAAAAGAGGGTGAAAAAAACGAGCAAAATCAACCCATATTTAACACCCCAGGGCGTTACCCCTTTTTAGATTAATCTCGCCCAAAGCCAGGGGCGGTGCCCCTGGCTATATTAATATCGCCCCGTTGGGGCTAGGAAGGGGCGGTGCCCCTCAATGCCATTAAGTTAAGAATAAATCCATACAAGTAGCTTCCCAAGCCAAGGTGTTTTTTATTGCCGGCCCAAAAATACTTTTTGAGGGCCGGCAACAACGTTGCCCACCCGACTACTAAAGCAATACACATACCCTAATCAAACCAAACAATACCCATGCACTATCCACCCACCAAAAATCTTATCCGTTATTATAACGAATCCTTGTAGTTGCTATTAATATCGCCCCAAAGCCAGGGGCGGTGCCCCTCAATGCCATTAAGTTAAGAATAAATCCATACATGTAGCTTCCCAAGGTGTTTTTTATTGCCTGCCCAAAAATACTTTTTGAGGGCCGGCAACAACGTTGCCCACCCGACTACTAATGCAATACACATACCCTAATCAAACCAAACAATACCCATGCACTATCCACCCACCAAAAATCTTATCCGTTATTATAACGAATCGGCCTGTAGTTGCTATTAAATCTTATCCATTATAATAACGAATCGGCCTGTAGTTGCTATTAAATCTTATCCGTTATTATAACGAATCCTTGTAGTTGCTTTTAAATCTTATCCGTTATTATAACGAAACGAAGTTCAGCGGAGCTAATCCTTGTAGTTGCTTTTAAATCTTTATCCGTTATTATAACGAATCCTTGTAGTTGCTTTTTAATGGCATTGAGGCTAAGCCCCTTTTTATATCAATGTCGCCCCGTTGGGGCTTGGAAGGGGCGTTGCCCCTTTTTAGATTAATATCGCCCAAAGCCAGGGGCGTTGCCCCTGGCTATATTAATCTCGCCCCGTTGGGGCTTTCTGTCAATATTGTTTTGACGGGTAAAATACGTCTTAAATCCGTCCAAACTAAAGTTTGGACTCCTGCCGCACAAACCACACGTAATGTTTGGCCGATTTACTTTTGGCTTGGACGGAACCATCAACAAGGGACATGAACCATGCACTCTTCGAGTCGTCCCGGGTTGAAGACCAGTAGCTTTTTGATTTTACACTAGAAAACGGATTGCCTTCGCTCCACTTGCCCGTTCCCGTCGCGTTGGAGAGTGTGGGGCGGCGGTATTGGCGATTTACCATAACTTGCCATTCTTCTTTGCTGGGTAAGTGCCATTTGCCGGCCTTAGAACCGTCAGAAAGGCCACACTTGCCGCTCTTGAGTTGTTTAGCTAAACGGTTCGCATCCTTCCAGTTTCTTTTGCCGAAACAATTGGCATTTTTTAGCCAAATCAAGCCAGTCCGCTTATCGGTGACGGTGCCATTGCTATTGTCTGTGTAGCGTTCAATACCTTGTAGGGCCTTGTTGGCTTTAGAAGCGGCAATGTTAGCCGTTTTTAGCGCCTTTTTGGTTTGAGAAAGGGCATTGTTAGCTGTACCCATCGCTTGGTTAGTTTTAGAAAGGGCGGTGTCGGCCGTACTAAGCGCTTGGTCAGCTTTAGAAACAGCGGTGTCAGCCTTTTCTTGAGCTTGGGCAGCTTTCGATTTGGCGGTGCTAGTTATGTCCTTTAGAGTGGACAATTCCTGATGGGTTTTGGTTATTTCACTATAAAGTTGCCACAGAGCAACTACACTGCCAATGTTTGACAAGACTAAAATAACAACGATAGCCACTAACCAAGGAAAGCCCTTTTTTGGCTGCTCGGTTGCGATTGGTTTCACAACCGGCTTCATTTCGACGGTAACGCTTGGCCCCTGAGTCAATTTCTCTTTTGGTTCTACAGCAGAATAGACTTCTAATCGAAAGTCAAAGCGGCCTTTAAACTTATCCGGTGGCACTTCAATCTTGACGGAATATTGATGAGTGCCGTCCTTGGGAAATTCTCGTTCCGACTCGCCTTCCATTTTTAACCAGTTTTTGTGCTGTGGGTTGATTGTCGTCAGTTTGATGGCAACTTGTCGTGTTTCGCTACTTGAGTTGGTGACGGTAAATGTGGTTTCACCATGACCATTTGCATCTAAACTGAGTTTAGGATTAGTAACAGTAATATCAAAGGGTTGTGACATTGGCTATCCTCCTGTCAAAATTAGCGTTTGTTTTTCACCCTCACCCCGGCACTCAAGGGAGAGGGAAAATTTCCTGATTATAACGGATGAAAGTTGATACCTTATTTGCCAATCCATTCCCCGGCTTATGCGATAGGAACGAGAAAAACTCCAACCACAATACTCTCAATTTATAGAATTTAAGCATGGAATTGACAACGTATTATTGTTTTAAACCAACTACTTACTTGCATAACTTCTATCTAAAAATTGGCAAAGAAAATACATTTTTGCTTGATTTTTACCACCAGTTATCTGATACCGAATGTTTTTAAAACACGCTCTAAGAATTGGTATTACCAATTACCGATTACCAATTACCGATTACCAAAGATGATAACTGATAACTGATTATTGTTTTCCTCGCACCAGCCACACGTAGCCCGTGATAGTTTTGCCGTAGGGGTAAACGTGGCCGAAGTTGAGTTCAACGTTCCACTTGTTGGTGGTGCCATCTGCGTAGCTGGCTGCCCAGTAGTAGTCTGATTGCACGGACGAAAACGCATCATTTTTTTCCCACCGCCTAGTGCCCGCTGCGTTGGAGAGCGCGGGGGCGGTATATCTAGTATCTAGCATTGTCTCCCATTCCGCCTTGGTAGGCAAACGCCAAGTGCCTTGAATCGAGCCGTCAGTGAGTCCGCACTTGCCGCTTTTCAGTTGTTTCGCTAAACGGCGTGCCTTAGACAAATTTTGTCTACCAAAACAATTGGCATTTTTTAGCCAAGTGAGTCTCGTCCGATTATCGGTGACGGTGCCATCGTCATTATCGGTGTAGCGAGTCTGGATAGGCAGTATCTTAATTGTTAAATGGGCCGTTTCGACGGCTTGGTTGGCTTGGATGGTGGCCTTTTTGGCCGTTTCAATGGCTTTGTTAGCGATAGAGGCGGCAGTGTTAGCGATTTTTTGTGCCTCATCTGTTTTAGATATGGCGGTGTTAGCATTTTCTTGAGCTTTATCGGCAACAATACCGGCCGTTTTAGCCGTTCCAAGGGCCGTGTTGGCTTTAGAGACGGCAGTGTCCGCATTGATTTGGGCTTTATCGGCTTTAGAGTCGGCCCGCGATGCCGTTTCAAGGGCCGTGTTGGCTTTAGAGACGGCAGTGTCCGCATTTTTTTGAGCTTGGGTGGCTTTAGACTCGGCCATCGATGCCGTTTGTTGGACCGTGTCAGCTTTAATATTGGCTTGTTTAGCTTTATCAATAGCTTGGACGGCGTTATATTTGGCTTTTTTAGCAGTATCAATCGCTTGGGAGGCCTTAGACTCGGCCTCTTTTGCTTTGGAATCGGCTTTTTTAGCGGTTTCAAGGGCCGTGTGGGCGTTGGAGACGGCCGTGTCAGCATGTCCTTGAACTTTATCGGTTTTAGATTCGGCCTGATTGGCTGTCTCAATAGCCGTGTTGGCTTTGGAGAGGGCGATGTCGATTTGTTGTTTGAGTAGCCACAGCGCAACGCCACTACCAATATTTGTCAGCACCAAAACCACAATGATTGCTACAAGCCAAGGAAAGCCTTTTTTTGGCTTTGGTTTCACCACGGGCGGCATTTCTACAAAAACGGTTTGCCCTTCAGTAAATTTATCTTCCGGTTCTTCAACACTGTAGGCATCTAATCGAAAGTTAAAGTGGCCTTGAAACTCATCAGGCGGTACGTCAATTTTGACGCGATATTGATGAGTGCCTTTGGCGGGAAAATTTCGCTCCGAGTCACTTTCAATTTTTAGCCAGTTTTGATATTTTGGGTTATCTGTCACCAGCCTAGTTGCAACACGAAGCGCCTCAGAACTGGTGTTAGTGACGGTAAACGTGGTTTCGCCATAACCCGTTGTATCTAAACGGAGTTGTTTACTGGCGACTGTAATATCAAAGAGTTGCGACATGTTATTCTGCTGTCAAACCCGTGATCAGCTATCAGCTATCAGTGATCAGTTATCAGTACTCACTGAGACCTAAATTCGGCAATATCTTTGTAATCCATTGAAAGTAAAATAGAAAATGTTTCAGGCGGGTGACGGCCCGCGGGTAACTTCTTGTTACACAAATCAATGAACGAAAACGATTGCAAGATTTAAGTGGGTCAACAAAAATATTTTTGAGGCTCATAACGAGCGGCAATAGTCGCTTTTGCGAGTACTACAAACACTCGTGACATTTTTGGCTCGTACAAACTAAAGTTTGTACTCCTTTTGTCCGCCTTTAAACGTTTAGTGCCCAAAAAATACCTACAAAAAGTATAAATATTAGAGGCAACTGAGGGCCATAGTTTGATTTGAAAGTATCCATTTTATGGCCCTCAAACCAGACCGTGCCCAATAACCACAATAATATTAAAAACCGCTGGTAGGGCGGATACGTTGGCAAAATACTAAGCCGATACTCATGTATGATAAGTTTTTTTAGGGCGCATAGACTAACAGCAAATTGAAAATAGGAAGTCTATAGTCCTAACACTTTAAATTGAGGCTCATAACGAGCGGCAATAGTCGCTAAAGCGACTACTACAAACCGTCACCAAAAATGTTAAAGGATTTATGCGTACCTATACTAATGAAAAATGAAAACTGAAAACTGAAAAATGACTCAAATCAATTAATGATAAGTCGATAATTTGGCTAGAAATTTTCTTACCCGTTCATTTTTTTATTTTCACGGATTTTTCGTTAAGTTCCGTATACTTAGGTAAGAATGGATAACTAATAATTAATCAATAATAACTGATAACTGATAACTGATAACTGATAACTGATAACTGATAAAACGATTGCATAAAAATTTGCAGTGTGTTTTAATAATTTTGTCTTCGACACCTCACGAAAGTCATTACAGAGATTTTTACTTGACATTTCGCGTCGGGGCAGTTCTTTTTTAGCAAAACGTTGTGACGAGTCAAATTATCTTCTGCACTCCACACAGATAAGCACTTAGCACGGTAACAAACGGTTTATTC
The DNA here is from genome assembly GCA_002085445.1 of Candidatus Parabeggiatoa sp. nov. 2. Classification (GTDB taxonomy): domain Bacteria; phylum Pseudomonadota; class Gammaproteobacteria; order Beggiatoales; family Beggiatoaceae; genus Parabeggiatoa. The sequence goes on along the minus strand of NBMI01000187.1, from coordinate 5,399 downwards.
GCTACGCGAGATCACTTTTTACACGGAACGTACTTCAAATCCGTGAAAATGACATGCAGGAACTGGTAAGAAAATTCATAGCAAAATGACTTATCATTCATTTTTCATTTTTCATTTTTCATTAGTATACACACCCCTTGCCCCTCTCAAGATTTACCTTTGAGTGCCGAGGGATAAATTTTCAGGTGTTTTATTTTAGGTGACACTGGCGTTTTTTCAAACAACTTAAGTTTCTAAATACCCGATTATTTATGCACAGGTACTAACCACAAGTCGAAAAATTTAATAATTAATCATTAATTGTTAATCATTAATTATTAATTAATTTCGGCAGTCCCTTACGTCTTGGAATTTAGGGGTGTGTTTTTAGTCCTGTTTTTAGCCGCGCAAAACTTTGTCGATTAAAAGGAGTTGATTGATAGGAGTTGATTTTGTGCTCAAAGTACCTATAACACAAAACCCATAAGTTGTACTGAGTCATTCCAGTTGATGGCCCACAAATATTCGGTTTTTACGTATTAATGCTAAGGGTTTAAAGTGATTTATCTGAAAAACGGTCTTAATCAGTTTAAAATAAAACCCATAAGTTGTACTGAGTCATTCCAGTTGATGGCCCACAAATATTCGGTTTTAACGTCTTAATGCTAAGGGTTTTTAAAAATGGTTTATCTGAAAAACGGTCTCAATCAGTTTAATAAAATAAAACCCATAAGTTGTACTGAGTCATTCCAGTTGATGGCCCACAAATATTCGGTTTTAACGTATTAATGCTAAGGGTTTAAAAATATTTCGCAGCCAACAGCTTTCACCAGTTGTCTGAGAGCTACTGTCTCCTAAAGGAGACTAAATTAATTATCTGAATATCTATAAAAACAAAACCCATAAGTTGTACTGAGTCATTCCAGTTGATGGCCCACAAATAAGGGTTATTGACGTATTAATGCTAAGGGTTTAAAGTGATTTATCTGAAAAACGGTATCAATCAGTTAAAAACAAAACCCATAAGTTGTACTGAGCCGCGCAAAACTTTGTCGATTAAAAGGAGTTGATTGATAGGAGTTTATTTTGTACTCAAAGTACCTATAACACAAAACCCATAAGCTGTACTGAGTCATTCCAGTTGATGGCCCACAAATATTCGGTTTTAACGTATTAATCTGAATATCTATAAAAACAAAACCCATAAGTTGTACTGAGTCATTCCAGTTGAAGGCCCACAAATAAGGGTTATTGACGTATTAATGCTAAGGGTTTAAAGTGATTTATCTGAAAAACGGTCTCAATCAGCTAAAAACAAAACCCATAAGTTGTACTGATTCATTCCACTTAATGATCAAGTTTTTAGTCTGACAATGCACAAGGATTGTATATAATAACTGATGTTACGCACTGAACTTCCAAGCCTTGGGATAAATCCCAAAGCTTGCAAGCGTTAGTCCGCTAAAACTAACTATAGTGTTTCAGATAAATAATTTCACAAAAGTGAATCGAATAGCCCCAAGTGAAACCTAGGGCAACCCCGATAGGGGTTGAATGTGAAACGTAGTAACTCGCTACGCGAGATAATAGCTTTAGTGGAACCTGTGGTAAAGCCGGGGAACGCGTCAACCCCGATAGGGGCCTCCAGTGAAACGCAGTAATTCGCTCCGCGAGATAATAGCCTTAATAAAACCTGGGGTTTTTGAAATTATTTATCTGAACATCTATAGAACGCGAGTACTTAATTGAATCGGAAAACGCGATAAAAGGTTTTAGGAGGCTAGAGGTTCCTGGACGCTTTTAGCCTTGGGATTTATCCCAAGGCTTGTGGAAGCTGAGTGCGTAACATGAGATAATAAGGGATTATAGAAACGAGCATGATGTCAGTCAACTTTTTATCAATACAGCAATGACAACCCAATAGCTAATTAATGGAGATTTTATTTCATGCTTTAAGCTTTGCGAATTCGTTCATTCTCTTTCATCCGCATTAAACTCCATCCTTTTTTATATACAATCCTTGGGCGTTTGAGTTTAGAAAAACGTGATCATCGAGTCATAATTTATCAAGTAAAACTTTGAACAAATACGAATGCCGATGACTGAGTATCCTGAAAACAATTTATACTCTCCTTCAAGTAAGAAACAATCTTCTGAGCCGATTGCTATTATTAGCATGGCCTGTCGGCTACCTGGGGGAATCAATAACCCAGACGAATATTAGTTTGCGTGACGGAATTGATGCCATTACAGAAATTGACGTTGGCAGATTAAATCTTATAATGAGTCGATAATATTTTTAAAACAGGGTGGGTTTCTGGATAAAATTGACCAATTCGATGCTTGGGCTGTCTGGTTAGATCGATTATTGATAATAGGGTGAAGTTTTACTTTGCCAAATGGCTCAAAAAGTCGAAGTGGATTTTTGGCAGTACCCCAATGGTTATTTTATCTAGGATAACAAGATTCTATGACAGTTAAACAAACAGCGACTTCTCCGGTTAATTCTCACAACGAATGGGATCCTCTGGAAGAAGTTATCATTGGCAGTTTGGATGGAGCCATGTTTCCGGCTTGGAATGTGATTAATGAAGCGACTGTTCCACCGAATGAATGGGCCAAAATTGAAAAAAAGGTGGGTGGCGCTGGTGTACCCTACCCATCTGAATGGGTGGAAGCCGCTCGTAAAGAATTAGTCGAGTTTATTCATATTTTGAAGGCGGAGGGGGTGAACGTCCGTCGCATTCAACCCGCCAATTATGGGGCCTCATTTGGCACACCCAATTGGCAAGTTTCATCTGGCTTTTGTGCAGCCAATCCCCGCGATCCCTTTTTGGTTGTTGGGAATGAAATCATCGAAACCCCTATGGCTGATCGGGGACGTTATTTCGAGGCGTGGGCTTATCGGGAGTTATTCAAAGAATATTTCAAAGCCGGCGCAAAATGGACGGCAGCACCTAAACCGCAACTGTTAGATGATTTGTATGACTGGCACTATACCGTTCCATCAGCCGATGAACCAATGCGGTTTATGGTAACCGAGTTTGAACCTGTTTTTGATGCAGCAGACTTTGTACGCTGTGGGCGGGATATTTTCGCACAACGTAGCAATGTCACAAATGCATTAGGCATTGAATGGTTACAACGGCATTTAGGTGATGAATATCGTGTTCATGAAATTCATAATCTTTCACCAGAAGCTATTCATATTGATACGACATTTATGCCCTTAGCACCGGGCAAAGTTATAGTTAGCCCAGAATACATTGATATTGACAAACTGCCGCCTATTTTGAAAAGTTGGGATATTTTGGTTGCTCCCAAACCCATACCCCCTACTGATCACGCCGGCATTCTTAGCCAATGGATTTGCATCAACGTGTTAATGTTGGATGAGGAACGAGTCATCGTCGAAAAACGTCAAGAGCCACTTATCAAAGCATTGAAAAATTGGGGGTTTAAGCCCATTCCTTGTGCGTTTGAGAATTACTTTCCTTTTTTAGGTTCGTTTCATTGTGCTACTTTGGATATCCGCAGACGGGGAGAATTGCAATCGTACTTTAATAATTAGGGACAGGGAACCTTGTACTCAAAAAAAAAATTATTTATACTGTGAACGGGTGAAATTTGGACTATTCACTGTTGTTTCGTTCAGATTGAACGATTTCCAAAAACAGAAAAGTCCAAATCTAAACCGTTTGCAGTATACCAGCTGGCTACCCAAAATTTTATGGACAGAGTATTAATTCTATTTTTAACTCGATACTACCAAGCACGCTTACAGGATTTTGAACAACTTGATCCTGAACACTGTACCACAGATGAACTCCTAAAAATGGCGGAAGAAGCTTCGTCGTTGCATAAATTCCTTATTGATTCTTACGAGGAAGGATACACTCAGTCAACCAACCAGATAGTGTCGCAGACTGATGCACTCAATAGACTACAATGGGTTTTGACTATGGTGTTGCAAAGGTTAGGGCCTCCTTTTGAACTGGAACGTTTTTATCTCTGTTCCGAACTAGTGCATATAGATAGTATCGACATAGAACAATTTGAAGGTGGGCAAACCTTTGAACTGTTAGCGTACCTTGACCATATCGATCACCAATCAGACTATGCTATAGAAATTGAGCACTGTTTTGAAAGTGCAGACCTGCAGCAACGCTGGCAGAACAAGACTCAAGTCGTCATGACGGAAATGGTTAAATTCTTGATTTGGGTGCTGCGGCGACTCAAGCAACAGCCACAAGCGGTGCCAGTTCCTCTACTGCGGGACACTCTCGTTATACAACTTGGACTCAAGTTACTACAGCGTCACGGGATACAAGTGCGCGAACCAAAGCCGATCCTTCTAAGTCGAAAGTTGTTGGCCACATTTCAGGGCGGTGACAAGATCTACGACGCGCTCAATAGTGATATTTTTTACGGCATCCTTTATGAACAAGAAACTTATGATCTGACGATGCTACGACATCAATTTGTTGCAAAGGCACGGGTTCATTCCGCGATTCCCATGTCATTCATCCAAGCAAGCCGCGATTATCTTGCAACACTTGCGTTGGAGGGTCCCCCGCTTGTAATCGAAAGCGGAATGCACGGCACTTTCCCCTTGTGGCTACTGACTTTGACAGACAACACCGGTGATATGGTACTCTACAGCACTGTACCTTGGCTGTACTCAATATACCAAGATATTGCGTTCAGAAAAAACTATAACTATTTACGGGATATAGAAACCATTGTGGCGCATGATCACTTGTTTCAGTTCAACACCATGTCTGATGGCAAAGTGTTCGTGAAAGAAACCTGCCATGCAATCACGCGGAATCTTGCTCTCTATGAGCTGTATCTCTTCAAGAAGCTTTTGAAGCGAGAAATACCTGAATTGATTTGAGAACATAGTCTGTTAATTCGTGAGGTTGTAAAAGAAACCAATTGGAAAGGACTGATATAATGACAACTTTAAATGTGGCCGTAAAAGAAGCCAATGACAAGGGTGCTTTGGCACTGATGATCTATGCGATCCCGAATTTTCCTGATCCCGACACATATCAAGACATTCTCGCCATTTTGCACGAGAACCCGTGTGTGACGATCATCGAAACAACGTTTCCAGTGACTTCTCGGTTTTCTGAATTTGCTAACCAAACCATCCAAAATGCCCACCGACAGGCAGCACAGTTCACCGATGGCCTATCCATCATGGAAACGCTACAACCGTTTAAGAAGCCAACCGTCGGTGTGCTATATCGCGAAACCTATGAAAAATTAGGCTATGAAGCCATATTGCAAAAAATTCAGGGCAAAATAGATGGCCTACTGTTTGAATGGGTTATTCCTAATGTCGAGGCATACGCCTATTCATTTGAACGCTACGGTATCGAACTAGTGCAGTGTGCCGAGCCATCGATGACTGA
>NBMI01000400.1 GCA_002085445.1 Candidatus Parabeggiatoa sp. nov. 2 | reverse complement strand
GATTTATTCTGCTATGATTTGACGGTTTGGGGACAAAATGGCGAATTACGGGAAACGTGGGAAGGGCTGCATTTGCAGAACGTTTCCCCAATTACATGGCAACAAGGATGGCTAGAACCTTTACTGGCTCCGTACATTGAGCGCCGCGTCCAAGAACTGATACCAAACGCGTCGCTACGTGTCGCCACGCGCCATGAAATTACTGAACCGCGACGTACTCGCAGTGAAAAGGCCATCAGAAAGTGCTTGGGTGTGGAGACTGAATTGGTATGGCGGCCGGATGGCAAACCAGAAGTGCCCAATTCAGACAAAAGCGTATCGACAGCCCATGCCGGTGATTTGACGTTAGCAGTAGCAGGGCCGATGTTAGTGGCTTGCGATTTAGAGCCAGTTGTCAAGCGTGAGGATCAAGTTTGGCGTGATTTGTTAGGCATTCACCGAGATTTGGTGGAGATAATTGCTCATGAGGCGGGAGAAGATAATGATAAGGCCGCTACGCGAATATGGACAGCGCGGGAATGCCTGAAAAAAGCCGGCGCTCTTTTAGATACGCCCTTAACTTTGAAGTCTAGTGAAAAAACGGGTTGGATTTTGCTGGGCGCCGGGGAGATGACTATTGTCTCGTCGGTGGTTTCGGTGAAAATGAGTGACACGCCGCTGGCGCTGGCTGTATTATACAAATAGTACAACGGATGACGCGGATAAGCGGATTACGGAGTACAGCGGATGACGCGGATTAGTACAACGAATGACGCGGATTAGTACAGCGAATTACGCGGATTAGTACAGCGAATTACGCGGATAAGCGAATTGGTGAGTACAGCTAATTACGCTCGGTACTTACTTTTGTAATTCGCTGTACTTACTCCGCGTAATTCTTAATTCGTTTATCCGCGCAATTCGCTGTACTTACTCCGCGCAATTCGCTGTACTTACTCCGCGCAATTCGCTGTACTAAACTGAGCGCAATTAGCTGTACTCAGCGTAATTACTTCATTTTTCATTTTTCATTTTTCATTTTTCATTATGTACTACGAATGGCACCATATCATAACCTTTGAAGAAACCAATTTAGTAGGCAACGTTTACTATGCTAACCACATTCGTTGGCAAGGCAGTTGCCGGGAAATGTTTTTAAGAGATCATGCACCCGACGTATTAGAACAACTCTATAAAGATTTAGTCATGGTAACAACGCGCGTCTCTTGCGAATACTTTAATGAGTTATTCGCTTTTGATGAAGTGATTGTGCGTATGCGAGCCGGGGCAGTCACAGAAAGCCGCGTGACGATGTTATTTGACTATTTTCGCAAAACGGTTGAGGGCGAAGAACTCATTGCGCGAGGCGAGCAACAAGCGGCTTGTATGCTGAAGAAAAATGGGGCAACGGTACCAACACCAGTGCCAAAATCATTGCGCGATGCGCTCAATCCCTATCTATCCGACTGAAAATGAGAAATCCTATTTTTCCAAACGTTCGTAGTTTCGTAGTAGGCGATTTATCGCCTTCGTCTACTGGCGTTTTTTCAAACAATACTGGGTTTCAAATAGCCGATTTATTTATGCACACAAGTAAGTACCCAAGCCGAAATTAAGGGTTAAAATGAATCTTATAAAATTCAAACAATACTGGGTTTCAAATAGCCGATTATTTATGCACAAGTAAGTACCCAAGCCGAAATTTTTCCGAGAGACACTGGCGTTTTTTCAAAGGGTTAAAATGAATCTTATAAAATCAATAACTTATAAAAACATCTTCAGTGAAAGTCATTTATAAGTCTTTGTTCATTCTACCTTTTTCATTTTTATATCGATATTCGCATTACTGGGTTTCAAATACCCGATTATTTATGCACAGGTACTTAGTAGGTCATTTATCGCCATCATCTACGTCTTTTTGGGGGCCAGTTACCCGGATGTCAAGAAACAAATTTATATTTAGCCATTTATTTCAAAATATTACAGTGTTACAAACTTGATACTCAGAAGAGACAAAAATGGACTACATTCGCCTCTTTATTAGGGGCCAGTTGCCCGGATGTCAAGAAACGAATTTATAATTAGCCATTTATTTCAAAATATTACAGTGTTACAAACTTGATACTCAGAAGAGACAAAAATGGACTAGAAATGTACATTCGCCTCTTTAGGGGCCAGTTGCCCGGATGACAAGAAACGAATTTATATTTAGCCATTTATTTCAAAATATTACAGTGTTACAATTAGCCATTTATTTCAAAATATTACAGTGTTACAAACTTGATACTCAGAAGAGACAAAAATGTGCTATAGCCGCAGCCAAAAGGCTTTGGGGGCCGGCAGCTCGGATGTCAAGAAACGAATTTATAATTAGCCATTTATTTCAAAATATTACAGTGTTACAAACTTGATACTCCGATGAGACAAGAATGTGCTAGAAATGTACATTCGCCTCTTTATTAGGGGCCAGTTGCCCGGATGACAAGAAACAAATTTATATTTAGCCATTTATTTCAAAATATTACAGTGTTACAAACTTGATACTCCGATGAGACAAGAATGTGCTAGAAATGTACTTTGGCATCGTTTATCCTGCTCGCCCTTGACAGTGGGCACCAAAAGGCTTTTGGTTGTCTAAAAGCTAAAGTAGGCTAAAGCCTACTAACTCAGTGCCCTGATACGTACTTAAGCTGTTAGACAACGGCTTTAGCCGTTGGCTAAGAAAAAGAAATGCACATTCGCCTAGTTTATCCTGCACGCCCTTGATAACGGCGGGCACCAAAAGGCTTTTGGGGGCCAGTTACCCGGATGAAACAACAAGGGTTTTGGACAACGAAACGTACCGCTGCGTGCTGAGAGAAAAGCATAAGACGGCAAGTTTAAAAAAACCCTTGACTTAGATTTTTATACAAGAGATAATAGAAAACTTGCACGGAAAAACCTAACTGATAACTAATAACTAATGACTGATAACGGATGAGATTGGGAGTCTGTCCCATTTTTGGCCGTTGTTACCGGACATTTTCCCATCTGCTAAATTATAGACTTATGTAATCTATTAGCATTTTTCATTTTTCATTACTTATGTAAACTATTAGCATTTTTCATTATTCATTTTGTTGACGGAAGAGAATAAAAATTATGATGATGAGACTTAAAAGTATTTTGGGTAGTGCGATTACCCAAAAAAAGTCCGTTGGTTTTAACAATCAAAAAAGGTAGATTCAATCATGAAGATGAAGAAAATGAAGAAAATTGCAGCAGCAGTCTCATTGGCTTGTGCAGGATTGACTATGTCTCCGGCGACGTGGGCTGCGGGATTTTCTGGCGCGGGCGTAGATAACGTGAAATCCTTGGCGCAATTCAAGATCACGTTCACCAAGAAATTTGCCGTCTATCTGCGGGATAACAAAAATGCCCCGTTTTGCAAGGGTTACAAGGTTGAGAATTGTCCCGCATCCGCTCGCGAATTTACCAGCCAGATGCTGTACGAGCCTAACACCAAAGTCGGCAGAAGTGGGCCACACCGTGATGGAGACATGGTGGATGAGCAGTTGGGAGCAGATATCTGCAAAGATGGCAACACCACTTCTTGTAAAGGTTTCTTCTCATGGACAGACGAACCGATTCTTGATGCCCATTTCCAGTGGAAAGACAAGGGCTATCATAACGATAAAAGCCCTTTTGATGAAGGCCCCACGGGCAGGGAAGAAATCCACACTCAGGTTGTGTCTTTTGAGATAAAACCTTTGAAGGGTGGGCCTTCTAAAAATGCGGTCAGAGCGGGTGCTAAAGCACCTTGTCAGGCCAGAAGTTTGGGAGAAGTCGAGTCGCTGAATGGTGACGGGTTTCCGGCCGAAAGTTTCTTCCAGATGTATGTCGATGTCGATGTTGACTTCGACAATAATGGCTCAGTAGATATGGTTTTTTTCAATCAGGCTGGTGTCGGTAACACGATTTTGGGCGGTGATCCGCTGATTATTGAAGCGACTGGCTTAAAGAATTTTCCCCCGAAAGTGATTTACCAGCACACGGGTAGGACAGCTGATAAAGTCGCACCCAAGCTTTACTTGGGGCAGACAAACCGAGCAAGAAGTGGAGAAGAGCCAAAAAATTGTGACATGGCATCCGATCCAAACAACGAGCGCTACGATGGCGCCAATCAACATGTCGGCTGGATCCGAATTGCGACTCATGGCATAGGCTTTGGCAAGTTGAACACCAGGGCTAGTACGAGAGACGGCGCAACACCGGATCAATGCCGGGTGGGCGAAGATGACATCGCCTGTTTTACTAGGAATTTCAAAAGCTTGCCAATGGCCCCGATACCTGAAAAAGAAGATGGGCCTTTCCCAACCACTCCAAGGCTAGTCGAACTTGACTCTGTCATGGCGTTGGCTGCCGGTGGAAACGTTGCTCTAGGGTGGACAACGGCTTCTGAAATAGGCAATGCCGGCTTTCATATCTGGCGAGCCAGAAAAGCCGCAGACGGTGAACAGGTAGAATACACCTTACCTAATGGAATAGCCTTAACAGATGTGAAAAAACCGCTGACCGAGGCGCTGATTCCGACTCAAGGCGTGTCGCACAACGGAGTCACTTATTCTTATGAAGATACGAGCGTAACATCGGGAACTTACTATTACGCCATCGTAGATATTGATTTTAACGGCAAAGTGACACCACACTTAGATCGGATTAAATCCGTTACGGTGGACTAATCAGCATGCTGGAAACGCGCCAACAACCCCGACGGGGAAAACAATGATTAATGATTAATGATTAATGATTAATGATTAATTATTAATAAGTTAAGCTTTTCGGTGAGGGCAACCATAAAGGATTGCCCCTACACGACATGACGATTTGTAGGGGCAATCCCTTGTGGTTGCCCTTAACTTAATGGCATTGAGGTGAAACCTGGGGAAAGGCCGGGGAAGGTACCAACCCTGAAGGTTAAGGGCAACCACAAGGGATTGCCCCTACAAACCGTTATGTAATGTAGGGGCAATCCTTTATGGTTGCCCTCACCCAAAAGCTTAACTTAATGGCATTGAGGTGAAACATGGGGTACTTGGGGTACCGGGGTACCAACCCCTACGGAGTTGAATGTAAAAATATTTAAAGGAGAAAAATAAGACGAAAAAAGATTTTTGGTCAAACATTATCCTATTATTACACTCTTCATGTTAGGAGGAAATAAACATGAAAAAGATTTTCATCGTGCTATTTATCTGTGCCGGACTCTCTCTGTCCCCGGCAACTTGGGCAGGATTTCCTGAGGCTGGCGTAGATAACGTACCATTATTGGCAAAAATCACGGTGACATTCACCAAAGAATTTGCCATCTATATGCGAGATAACCTTGGTATCCCGTTTTGTGAAAACACCGAAGACTGTCCCGCTGCGGCTCGGACTTATACAACGCCCCTATTATATGATGCGAAAGCCCAAATCGGTCGCAGTGCGCCTCATCGCGACGGAGATGGAACCGATAAACTCTGGGGGGCCGATGTCTGTAAAAAGGGCGAACACAATTCTTGTCAAGAATACTACTCATGGGACAATCCGGTTCTTGACACCAATTTCAAAAAAGACACGGGTTATCCTAGCGATGGGCAACCATTTGATAAAGGCCCTGAAGGTGTAGAGGAAGTACATACTCAGATTATATCTTTGCAATTAACACCGTTAGAAGGGGGTGATTTCATCAAAATGAGAGCCGGTTCTGAAGCCCCGTGCCAAGCACGGAGTCTGGGTGAAATAGAATCGCTGACTGGAGACGGCTTACCAGCAGAGGGTTTTTGGCAAATCTATACGGACATAGACGTTGATTTAAATAACGACGGAATAGTTGATCTAACACTGTTCAACAAAGCCGGTGCGGATCAGTACAACCCGACTATTTCTGGCGATGAACCCATTATCATTGAAGCGACAGATTTAACCCGTTTTCCGCCCAAAGTGATTTACCACACGGGGAGTGAAAAAGCACCAAAGCTTTATGTCGGCGTAAAAAATAGGGCCAGAGACGGAGAAACCCAAAACAATTGTGAAATTGACCCAAACCCCGCCGGAGGTGAAGAGCCTCAGCATGTCGGCTGGATTAAAATGGCCGCATACGGCCTCAACTTTAGCCCGTCCCAAGACGGCACAGATGCCAAAGAATGCCAAAACGGTGAAACCGATCAACAATGTTTTGAAAGATTTTCCAATGGTTTAGATAATCTGCCCATTTCGGAAACAGAGAAGGATCCGTCACCACCCCCGACACAACTCGAACTGGAATTTTTCAAGGCCGATGTTGTTGACGGCAAAGTCTCCCTTGAATGGAGAACGGTTTCTGAAAGCGGCACGACGGGTTTTTACATTTGGCGTGCCAAAAAAGCCAACGGAGGTGAGACGGTAGAATATACCTTAACGGATGGAACACCAGTAACCGAACTGAAACAGATAACCGAGCAAGCCATTTTAAATCAAGGCCCAGGCTTTCCTTACAAGTATGAAGACTCGGAAATAGACTCTGGAAATCTCTACTACTATGCTATAGTAGACAAAGTGACAGTACATCTGGATAACCTCGTATCCGTTACCGTGAAATAATTAGGGAGGGCCCCAACCCCGTAGGGGTTGAATATGAATAGCCCCAGCCCCAACCCCGTAGGGGTTGAATATGAATAGCCCCAGGTGAAACCTCAATGCCATTAAGTTAAGGAACTCTTTGATTTTGTTATATTTTTATTAAAAAACGCCTCGTCGTGCCATATTTTTATCGAGGGGTGGGGTCGTAAGTCATTGTTTTTATTGAAAGTTAAAAATCGGGTACCCCACCCTAACACACAAAAAATTTGATTAAAAATCAATAGGTTATATCTTAACTTAATGGCATTGAGGTGAAACCTGGGGAAGGGCCGGGGAGGGCCCCAACCCCGTAGGGGTTGAATATGAATAGCCCCAGGTGAAACCTCAATGCCATTAAGTAAACCTCAATGCCATTAAGTTAAGGAAAATGTGTTATAGTTATTAACTTTCAAACAGTAGGTAAAATTAAATTATGGAAAAACAAACATTGGCTGGCGAAAATGACAAAGCCGCCCGATCAATTTCAATTATTCGCGAGTTGCTAAATGATGAGTCATTTAAAGATGAACATCGCACATTTTACAATTTTTTTACCAGAAAGTACAAATTAGACTTTGTAGCAGTCATTTTGATAATTTTACAAAAAAGCATCAAACCGTTACAGCTTGTTTTAAATGA
>NBMI01000186.1 GCA_002085445.1 Candidatus Parabeggiatoa sp. nov. 2 | reverse complement strand
AAACCCCTTTTGGGTGAGGGCAACCATAAAGGATTGCCCCTACATTACATAACGGTTTGTAGGGGCAATCCCTTGTGGTTGCCCTTAACTTAATGGCATTGAGGTTTCACCTGGGGCTATTCACATTCAACCCGACGGGGTTGGGGCCTCTCGCTCACCTTTTCTCTCACTATAGAATCAATCCACCACAGAAAGCCCACTCGGTACGCGATTGACAACATGTTTACGAAGATCGATACAACTAACATCTGTCAATGCATGCAGGAATGCCATCAGATCAGAAATTTCCTGATCAGTTAAATTCACCGGTTCGATATCAATCGCATCTGCGATAGCTTGCCGACGAACTTCATCATTATGTGCAATAAAATCAATCGCATCAAGGTATTCGCTGGTGGGCAAAACGGCTTGACTCATATCATAATTGTTCAAAGCCTCTTTCGGATTCAAGTGATGACGCACCATCGCTTCTAAATCGTCATAAGCTCCATTATGTCCCCAAGGGCCTGTTAGTGCCACCTGACGCAAGGACGGAGTAAGAAACTTAAAACGGTCAGCGGCCTCTTTGGTAACTTGCTCACGACCAAAATCATCATGTCCGTCAGTGTAGCCCGGCAAATTATCCCCCTTCCCAGGCCCAATCTGAGGAATCCCAATGGCATAAAACTGATGATCAGTTTGAAACTTACCGCTATGACAGCTTGCACATCCGGCCTTACCATAAAATAACCGGCCGCCACGAACCTCCTGTTCACTGGCCGCGTCGAAGTTGCCTCTCATATACTGGTCAAAAACAGAGTTGGTGCATCGCCCGATTTTTGCTTCAAAGGCCGCAATCGCATTAGCCGCATGCACATAAGTTATGTCTTCGGCCGTCTTGATGTCAGGAAAAGCCGCTTTGAACAGTTCAACATACTCCTCTATCGCTTGGAGTCATAGAATTTTCTCCGGATTGGCCTGCCATTTCCACCGCCGACTGAACTGGAAACATGGCTTGCACGGCCAGCGGGTTGTCCAATCCACTCGGCAACTCATCGCCCGCCGGACTCAAAAAACCACTGGGCTGGCTGCTATCGACGGCCACCCGCCCGTCATAGAACAACCGAGTGAATTCCTTAGCGCCCAGACTAAACAGATGAGGCGAATGGCGAGGAACTCTTTCTTTGATGGCCGCGTCCCCACTCCCGGTATTTCGGAAAACACCCAGCCCAACTCCCCCTTCGCCTACCGACAAGGAGATCCCGTCACTGGTAGCCGCGAACGGATGATGACAAGTGGCACAGGAAATATTTTTATTACCGCTGAGTATCTTGTCAAAAAACAAGAATTGGCCGAGCTTTTCCTTGGCGGAATGAGGTTCATGAAAGTCATCATCAGTGACTAACAACTTATTAGCATAGCAGAAAGTAGCAGACAGGAAGCTAACAAGGGTGATAGCTATCAATTTCCTCCGTGAGAGGCAAGATTTGGCATTTCTCATAGCTTTTTTACCGTTTGTCGTTTGTAGTAGGTGCTTTAGCGCCTAAGTTAGTAGTAGGTGCTTTAGCGCCTAAGTTAGTAGTAGGTGCTTTAGCGCCTAAGTTAGTAGTAGGTGCTTTAGCGCCTAAGTTAGTAGTAGACGCTTTAGCGCCTTGCGTTAGTAGTAGGTGCTTTAGCGCCTTGCGTTAGTAGTAGGTGCTTTAGCGCCTTGCGTTAGTAGTAGGTGCTTTAGCGCCTTGCGTTAGTAGTTAGCCAGTGGTAACTACCTAGTTTTAATTAATACGCTTTATATATTAATTAACCCTTCATAAAAATCCAAGTTATGACCATGTTGAGTATAAACGGTTTAGTGGCTAAAGCCACTACAAACGGTATTAGGATGAGGCTTGATTTATAGATTGATGCAAACAAGCCAAATAAGCTTGTTCATCTGGCGGTGTTCCATAACGCTGCGATGTCCACAAAGCTTCTGCGAGACAATCCATCATACGATGCTCTAAAGCATGTAAATCATTGCATCCGACGGTTGACGATTGGTAAATAGCACGAATACCCGGCGGACGATCCGTACTGAGTTGTTCACGCAAAGCAATATGCAATCCTAGATGCAAAAACGGATTGGTTTGGCCTTGTTCTGGAAAAAACGCTAATTCTTGCTTTTCTTTAGATAAATAGTGATGATATTCAGGATGGGCTAAGATCACTTCCAACACCATTGTTTCCAATGGTTCTAAGGGCAGCGCGTTTTGATGTTTACGCCATACGTCAAAAAAGAATTGGCGAGTTTGGTCTCGATCTTGTGCAAACATAGCTGTTCTCGTGCAAGGCAAGCTTGGAACGAAATGGTTCGTGCAAGGCAAGCTTGGAACGAATTATGACGAAACAGGCGTACAAGGCTTGCCTTGTCTACTGCACACGGTTGATATTTTTGGGTGTGTTCCACTTGTTCTACTTAAGTTTTTTCAATCAAGGGCCATCAATCAAATAAAATTTCACAACATGGCCCTCAAACGCCAGTTCGACAAAACCTTGGTTTTTTGGTGAAAGCTTTAATTTTTTTTCAATCAAGGGCCATCAATTTGACAACATGGCCCTCAAACGCCAGTTCGACAAAACCTTGGTTTTTTTGTGAAAGCACATTAACAGTTGATTTTTATAGATGTTTACGCGCTACTTTTTTAAGTTTTTTCAATCAAGGGCCTTCAATCAAATCAATTTCACAACATGGCCCTCAAACGCCAGTTCGACAAAACCTTGGTTTTTTGGTGAAAGCACATTAACAGTTGATTTTTATAGATGTTTACGCGCTACTTTTTTAAGTTTTTTCAATCAAAGGCCATCAATCAAATCATCAATTTCACAACATGGCCCTCAAACGCCAGCTCGACAAAACCTTGGTTTTTTGGTGAAAGCAATTTCTTCATTTTTCATTTTTTTTTCAATCAAGGGCCTTCAATCAAATCAATTTCACAACATGGCCCTCAAACACCAGTTCGACAAAACCTTGGTTTTTTGGTGAAAGCAATTTCATTTTTCTTTCATTTTATTAAAGCCAGGGGCAACGCCCCTGGGTTATTTTGTTTTTAGGCTTCTGTTTTTAGCCGTGCCAAGTCTACATCACTCAGCGGTGGGTGTTTCTTCTGTCTGAACTGGATCGGGCTTGGCTTTTTTACCAGAGGGATTGGTAAAGCGGTCATTAAGCTGTTGCACGTAGCTGTTGACTTTGCTTAAGGTGTTATGAAGACGCTGCTGCGTTTTGTTGCCCCAACCAACCGGTTGACTTACAAACCAGATAAACAATGTACGCAAAATACCCGTATTTTTACGGAAAGCCCGCGTTAAACCCTCACGACTGGAGTCGTTGGTGATTTCATACTCCAGTTGCTTGACGATTTTGTTAGCAGCCCTTTTGCCAATCTTGAGGTGCAAAAAGGCAAGCACGATGACAACAACCGCACCGAGTATCCCAAGCGCCATTGGCTCTAAGTTGGTCAATTTAGACCACATTTCAGACGCCGTTCCCGTCAAGCCAAACCACAGTCCGGCAAGAACCACTACAATAAATCCCAACGTCACTTCATTCCAAAAAACGCGCTTCTTCCAGCGTTGAATCAAGTCCGTCAGTTGCGGTACGATTTTCTCTTCAATGTCCTTGACGGT
This sequence comes from Candidatus Parabeggiatoa sp. nov. 2, assembly GCA_002085445.1. Classification (GTDB taxonomy): domain Bacteria; phylum Pseudomonadota; class Gammaproteobacteria; order Beggiatoales; family Beggiatoaceae; genus Parabeggiatoa. The sequence continues at coordinate 5,360 of NBMI01000186.1, read as the reverse complement.
GTGTTCAAGCAGACTTATCACGCGATAGGCTCGCTCTCGGCCTACTTGCCCCACGCGATCATAAATTTCTGTTCGATCAGCCTCGCACTTGCTGTCAATGCGTTCTTTCACCTTCTCTGGCAGTTCCATAGCCGCATTTTTATTGTAAATGCGATAAAAACGCCCCGCCGTCAAGCCGGCTTGTGCGATGGAGCGTTGCCAAGCAGCCACCACTTCTTCGGGATTATCATCCCGGGCTGTGACATCCATTTGGTTGAGAATATACAAGAACTTATTAGAGTCCGGGCGATCAATGGTTTCAGAAACCAAATGCATCAAGGTGTCACGCATAGCCCCAGGTTCGGGATGGCGAGCGTCAAAAAACACCAACACTAAATCTGACAAGTCAATGATATGTTGGGTGATACGCAAAGTCGAAGTCCGTTGACTGTCAGCATCGAATCCGGGGGAATCAATCATGATTTTGCCGCGCAGTGGCTCACACGGACAGGTTTTGAGTTGTAGATACGCATCCACACGTTTACCCGTACTGGCCGTGAGTTCGGCAATATCGCGGCTGATCTGATAAAACGGAAAGCGGGGATCAGCATCTAGGGCAATGCCGGGCAACGTGTTGACATCTTTACCTTCATCACCACCAAAACAAAGCACCGTGAATTTATCATCGACGGCTTGAGCCCCGGTGCGTTGCAAATCCATCCCAAGGTAATGATTGAGAAAAGTCGATTTACCCGCGGAATAGATGCCAAGTATAGAAATCATCGGCCACCAAGAAAGGCGGGTAGCGTAGGACTGTTCTTTTGAAAAAAACCCCAACTTGTAGGCGATTTTGTCTAGCTGACGAAAGTCTTGGACAATCTCATAAAGAACATCATTTTCGGCCGCGTCCCCGGATTTGAGGTGTTCTTCCAGTTTTTGGAGCCGATTCTCAATTTGAGTTTTTGGCATGGTTTTTCCTCTTGTGGTAATTGGTAATCGGTAATCGGTAATCGGTAATTGCGAATGGGTGCTAGGTGTACTAATGAAAAATGAAAAATGAAAAATGAAAAATGAACTTTTCATAAAATTCCTAGCAAAATTATCTACTTCTCATTGACTTAATCATTTTTCATTTTTCAGGTTTCAGTTTTCATTAGTATAAAAGACTACCATTCGCCATAAACCTTTTCACTTTCTTATTGATAAGTGATTTAATAAGTCTTTTTTAAGCTAAAGTTTTGCGGAGCAAAAAAAATGTTCATTCTTCATTCTTAATTAATACCGCCTTCGCTAACCGAACATCGATATCAATCTGCTGTTTTAACGCCTCTATCGAAGCAAAGCGCTGCTCATCGCGTAGTTTACGCACAAATTCTACTTCTACAGAGTGCCCGTAAATAGTTTCTTTAAACCCAAATAAGTGTACTTCTAATAACAATTGACTACCATCGACTGTAGGACGTGTCCCCAGATTAGCGACTCCCGCCAACGGTTTTTTTGTGAACCCATGCAAATACACCGCAAATACGCCATTGAGTGGTGAAACTGGGCGGTGCAAAAAAATATTGGCGGTGGGAAAGCCTATACTGCGTCCCCGCTGTTGTCCATAGCGAACGCGCCCCCACAGGGTAAAAGGACGGCCCAATAACTCATTCGCGCCTTGCATATCGCCCTGCATCAACGCTTGACGGACACGAGTGCTACTGACACGCTCACCGCCCATCAGAAAAGTATGCTGACTTTCTACGGCAAAGCCATAATGTTTTCCCGCCTGTTGCAAAGCCGCAAAATTGCCAGAGCGTCCCTGTCCAAAACGAAAATCATCACCGACTACCAAATGCCGCACCCCTAGCCCCTTTACCAACACTTGCTGAATAAAGGCTTCGGCAGACAAGGCCGCAAACTGAGCGTCAAAGCGCAAGCATAATACCCTATCAACACCATAACGGCGCATCGCTATGAGTTTTTCACGCCGCCGAGTTAAACGGGCGGGTGCCGTATCGGGCGCAAAAAATTCTTGTGGCTGGGGTTCAAAAATAGTCACCAGCGTAGGCAGTTGCAACTGATTCGCTTTAGCGATCAATTGTTGCAAAACTGCTTGATGGCCTAAATGCAGCCCATCAAAATTACCTATCGTAGCGACACAGCCCTGATGTCGGGGACGCAGTTGTGATAGATTTCTAATAAATTCCATACAGTTATCAGTTATCAGTTATCAGTTATCAGTATCAGTTATCAGTCAATAATGTGAAACTTTTGGCAGGAGTCCAAGATTTATCTTGGACATCTAAGAGCATCTTGCTTTGGCTGAAGGATTTCCCGCTGACTTGAGGGAGAGGTTAGGGTGAGGTGATATAAAACAATAACTTACACTATGGCATCGATATACAAGTTCACTAAAATCCGAGTTTTGCAAGTCCCTCCCAAGATAAATATGGTCGATTCCTAAGATAAATGTAGGACTTGCTGGTGCTTAAAAACCTCCGAGGTTGATCTCGCATAGCGAAGTAACGAAGTTGGGAAAACCTCGGATGTTGATCTCGCTTAAGCGGAGTTACCGAAGTTTGCGCCTGGATTTTCCTTTAAACCACAGAAGAAAGGTTTTTTGCCTTATCCCTTTCACCTTTCACCTTTCACCTTTCACCTTCGCTACTTCAAACTAACATGATGTAACCGAAAACCAAAAACCACTAAACTGACCAAATACACCAGCATCCCCGCTATTATCCAGCCAAACAAATGCAAAGCACGATCTAAAACGCCCATGCTAAACCAAACTGACAAGGTGCTGCTACCCCACCACAACAACAGCGCCATGCAGCCACTCGCGATGAAAATGCGTAGCAAAAAACCGTGCCAGCCGGGCTGCGGTTGAAATACCGCTTGTTTGCGTAAACCACGATACAATAAGCTCGCATTTAATAACGCCGCCAACGACGTTGCTAATGCTAATCCGGCATGAGCTAAATGCCAAACCAAAGCAAGGTTTAACAAGATATTGACTACCATCGCAACGACGGCGATTTTGACCGGTGTGCGCGTGTCTTGACGGGAGTAAAAACCCGACGCTAACACTTTAATCAACACAAAACCCAGTAAGCCCAAGGCATAAGCTATCAAACTGCGGGCCGTCATATCGACATCGTTATTGCTAAATTCCCCGTAATGAAACAAGGTCGTCAACATCGGCCCGGCTAACATTATTAAGCCAAGCATAGACGGGACACCAATTAAAAACACCCAGCGTAGTGCCCAATCCAAAGTATTGTTATAACTCTGCGTATCACCTCGCGCTACCGATTTTGACAAATCGGGCAACATCACGGTTGCCAAAGCGAGGCCAAATACCGCCAGCGGAAATTCCATCAAGCGATCAGAATAATACAACCACGACACGCTACCTGTCACCAAAAAAGAGGCCATCAACGTGTCTATCAACAAATTGATTTGTGACACCGACACGCCAAACAGGGCCGGTATCATTAAACGATAAATATGCCGCACCCCTTCATCACGCCGGTTAAAGCGGGGCCTTGGTAACAAGTGCAAGCGAGATAAAAATGGCAATTGAAAAGACAGTTGTATGAAGCCGGCGAGAAACACAGCCCACGCCAACGCCATCACGGGCTGCTCAAAAAAGGGCAAAAACCACAGTGCCGCCCCAATCAGACACACATTCAGCCACACCGGCGTCAAAGCCGGCACTCCAAACTGCCCATAAGTATTTAACACGGCGCCGGCAAAAGCGGTTAAAGCGATAAACAGCAAATAAGGAAAAGTAATTTGCAGCATCGCCACCGTCAATTCATACTTATCCTGATACTGGAAAAAGCCGGGGGCAAAAATCAACACCAACAGCGGCGCAATCACGACACCGATTACGGTAACCAATACCAACACGCCACCCAGGTGACCGGCGACATGATCCACCAAATGTTTAACTTCCTTCGCGTCACGTTGAGTTTTATACTCACTCAGAACCGGCGTAAATGCCTGCGAAAACGCGCCTTCGGCAAACAAGCGGCGCATAAAATTGGGGATTTTAAAGGCCACAAAAAAAGCATCGGTGTTAGTGCCTGCTCCAAAGGCATGAGCAATCACCACGTCACGGATAAAACCTAAGATGCGGGAAATCAAAGTCATCCCGCCCACCATCGCAGTGGATTTAAGGAGTTTTTTACTCAGAGGATTGGTCCTACTTTGTTGTTAATGAGAGAGTTTCAAGAAAGGGCGGTTTTAGTCGATGCGCCCAACTCGTTTATTATAAAATAAATTAAGGGTAGTCCCTAGTAGTCTGTCAGGAGTTAGTTTGGCAAGAGTCTAGGAGTCCAAACGACGCGTCGTTTTTAGTTTGGCAGGACGTAAGGAGTCCAAACTTTGCTCCCGTTTTTCGCTTAAAAAACTTTTGCCGACGATTCCTGTTACCCGTCAATAGAACATTGACAGAGTACCAGAAACCAATGCGGATCATTCGGCGACGGGCGACGGGCGAATATACAAAAATGATGCGCGGATAAATAGCACCCATTATTTCAGAGCCGTGCGTGAAAATAATATACCTACCTAGAATTTTGTATTTTCCGCGAGGCCCTTATTGGCTTGAAAATAAATTCGCAAACAAGAACTCACGGCTATTTTTAATACCTGCATTGTTCCGTAGGACTACCATGATCTGTTCTATTTACCATACAATACCATAAAACCTCCAAGGTTTTGAAAACCTTGGAGGTTTAAACGGGGTAATATACTGAGCATCGCCATTCTTTCGCTTTTTTGTCATTTAACTCAAAGGACTTCTGTTCGAGCAAAGCTCAAAATCTGTATACCGCCCAATAATGACAAAAGCGCAATTGTCAAGTATAACAATTTGCCGTGAGCGCATCCACACAGAAGGCAAAGGATTTTATTGGTCTTTCTTCTGGCGCGGAATTTGGTGCAAAGGCACCGTCTGAGTCGCTTGGGGCTCATCGACAAAGTGGGGGCGATCGAGATTGGTAATTCCTTTGGCTTCTGTTAACTCCTTTTCGCGGATCGCAATCAGCGCCAGACACATACGGATATCCTCAACTGTTTGCTCAGACAAGGGATATATTTCCCCCGGTTTTGGCGTTATCTCCCTGATAATGCTGCTCAAAACCTTACGCATGGTCACCATAATTTGTTGTTCTTTGGACAGTTCATCAAAATTCATAAATTTGGCCTTGGAGTCAAGTGGGAAAAAGGGTTAAAAACAGTTCACCATTTTAGGCAGACAAATATTGACAAATTTGTCTGTTTATGTTGAACGTTGAAATTAGAGTTGACTACTTATTTTTTATTTAGTAATATAGGGTTACCTTTTAAGGTGTACGGCGATACCAAAGGAACTAACGCCTGCGGAC
>NBMI01000185.1 GCA_002085445.1 Candidatus Parabeggiatoa sp. nov. 2 | reverse complement strand
GGTTGGGACGGACCAACCAGGACTCCAGTTACAAACTGAGTAATCAGGCATGGGAGGAGAGCGAATCACCTAATGGCCAACTTTGAGTAGGTTTTTAGGAGCAGGCTAACAATGACTACTAAAAAGAATTTAGACTGCATAGCTATCCCTTTAATTATTGAGGTGTTATAGTTGTTCAGATAATTATTGAGTCCCCTTTAGGGGACTTGAGCTTTTAGTGTTGGCTTTAAGTTTTGAAATTCTTAACTATTTATCTGAATACCTATAAAACCTCGGAGGTTTCTCTATTTTGCTCCCCGCCCGGTTAACACAGCCGGCAGGGTTCTTAGCAATATCAAAATATCATTGAAAAACGACAGAGTTTTGATGTAACGTAAATCCAATTCAACCTGCTCTGGAAACTCAAGATCGGAGCGCCCGGAAATTTGCCAAAGGCAAGTGATGCCTTGTGTGACATCTAAACGATGACGTTCATAGGGCGTATATTGGGCCAGCTCATCAGGCAAGGCCGGGCGAGGGCCTACCAATGACATATCGCCAATCAACACATTCCAGAGTTGTGGGAGTTCGTCTATGGAATACTTGCGAATAAATTGACCAAAACGGGTAACACGCGGATCATGTTTCATCTTAAACCTGAACACGTCCTTTTGGCTCTCATTGTTTTTCATTAAGTCGGCCTTGTGCTTCTCAGCATCAAGACACATCGAGCGAAACTTCCACATAGTAAACAACTTACCTTGTTTGCCCACCCGTTGTTGAGAAAAAAGGACGGTGCCGGGCGAGTCTCGGTAAATCAACAACATAATAATTAGTAAAAATGGACTTAACAGCACAAGCAATAGCGCGGAAACGACGATATCGAGGAGGCGTTTCCGCAAAGAACAGTCATAAGATACTATCGAGCGTCGAGGGTAAAAGAAACAACTCGGTACAAAAAAAGAATAACTTAGCATAAGTGAGTCTCCAACTAGACTGAAAGTACAACTTACGAGACGTTGTACTATTTTTGATAAACTGATAGGTGGTAAGTTGGACTCCTTCAAGTCCTCAAAGAGTGGACGAGCATCATAATATAGGCAGAAGTACAAAACACGTCCATTTTTGTCGCGTTTAAACAGAATCTATGTAACACATTTGTGGCATGGAAAAAACGCCCTCGCCGTCAAAATGAAAAAGAAGTTTGAGTTAGTACCGACTTAAGTGCAAGCGATTGCTAGAACTATCTCGTCATCAAAAAGTGGGCAGCTATCATAATAGAGGCCCAACTACAAAACACGTCCATTTTTGTCGCATTTAAATAGAATCTCTGTAACACGGTTGTTGTGGCATTTCTAAAACGCCCTCGCCGTCAAAAAGGAGTTGATTGATAGGGGTTGATTTTGTACTCAGAGTGCCTATCATGTGTCTATGATGAGTACATATAAACCGCAAAAATTTCCGAGTTAATAGCTTGTTCAGTAAAGACACTCCAACGTTGGGATAGGGAAGGTGTTCTAAAAGCCAACCGAACTTCAATGGGTCGAATATACTACACCCATGTAAAATACATTGAATATTTAGGAATAAAAAATAAAGGAATATGGCTTCGATGTCACCAGAACAGGAATGAGTTCAATATCTATTATCCATTATTGGCCTGTATTTTCAGCACGACTTCTGGTCTACGTTCTTATAAAAAGCTAATTAAAGATGTTTATATTAAGTCACAAAATACAGCTCAAGGCTCCAACCGTTAAGCAACAACAGTATTTTAGGCAAGCTTGTGGAACTTCAAGATTTGCTTACAATTGGGGTTTGGCGGAATGGAAACGACAATATTCTGCAGGTTTAAAGCCAACTGCAAGAACTGTCAGAACGGCTTTTAATGCAATCAAGCAGGTTGACTTCCCCTGGGTATTTAATGTCACCAAATGTGCGGCGGAACAAGCGTTTAGTGATTTATGTGCAGCTTTTAAACGTTTTTTTAGGCATATTGGTGGATACCCATGTTTTAAAAAGAAAGGTACCTTCGACTCATTCTATCTTTCTAATGATCAATTTAAACTTTCGGGAAATCAAGTCAGAATTCCTAAGTTAGGTTGGGTTAAATTAACAGAATCGCTCCGATTTTCTGGAAAGATTCTGATCGCTAACCGTTTCCCGTATAGCAAATAAATGGTTTATCAGTATTAGTGTTCAAATGGAAACAACACCAGTCAAAAAGAGCAAGAACCAAGCTTTGGTTGTTGGGGTTGATTTGGGCATTAAGAAATTAGCCACCCTATCAAACGGTGAAACCGTGGCAGGTAGAAAGCCTTTAAAGAAGCTTAGCCGTCGTCTGGCACGACTACAACGACATTTAGCCAAATGTACTAAAGGATCAAAGCGTTACAATCGGCAAAAAATGAAGATCACACGACTTCATTATCGCATACGTTGTATTCGCCAAGATGGTTTGCATAAGCTGACTCATCACCTTTGTCAAGACTTCAAGGTTATTTGCCTTGAGGACCTGAATGTGAAGGGAATGATGAAAAACCACAAGTTGGCTTTAGCCATAAGCGACATGGGTTTTTATGAGTTTAAGCGGCAACTTGAATACAAAGCGACTCTTTTTATCATTGTGATGAATGTGGTTTTTCCATTTGTCGTGATTTGAACGCGGCCATAAATATTGAACGAGAAGGCATTCGTGTTCTCGCATATTAACGAGTTGATTTAAGTACCGGAGGCTAGCCGGGAACTTATACGCACGGGGACAAGACGGCTCTGTTTTTGGAAGTACTTCCAAAAGCAACCAGCTTGGTTGAATCGTGAACTAAGCCGTGATCACATTTGATCACAAATTAGATAGCAGTCTCAACTTGAGTTAGTACCAACTTAAGTCCAAGCTAAAGCTTGGACTCCTTCAAGTCCTCAAAGAGTGGGCGGCTATGATAATATAGTCTCAAGTACAAAACACGTCCTTTTTTGTCGCGTTTAAATGGAATCCATGTAACATTTGTGTCGCATGAAATGTACAAGCATTAAGAACTGATAGTATCAGTCAGCTTAATCACTGGATAGGAAAATTACTAATTACCAATTACCAATTACCAATTACTAATTACTAATTACCAATTACATAGTCGCATAAGCCCGTCTCCAAGAACGAATCTCAATGCAAAACAACCGTTGCGCTCGATGTTGACACCATCCCTCCCGAAGTGGGCGAGCATGATAATGTAAGCGGAAGCACAAAACACGTCCTTTTTTGTTGCATTGAAAATGAGTCGATGTAACACTTATGTGGCATGGAAAACCTATTTGGTTTTCAAAACAGAAAATATTTCACCTCAAACCTCTTCGCAGTCTAGCGCCTTTAAGGTACGATAATAGTTTTTATTGACTGACAACTCTAAAGACACTCATGTTTGGATTGAACAAAAAAACTGACAAATCTCCAGAAAAATCTCCAGAAAAATCTCCAGAAAATAAGCCAGAAGAAACGCCAAAAAAACCAGGCTTGTTTGCTCGCCTGAAAAAAGGATTAAGCAGGACTCGTGAAAACTTGACGGCCGGATTGGCAAACGTCTTGCGGGGCAAAAAAGCGATTGACGATGAATTGCTCGAAGAGATTGAAACCCTGCTACTAACGGCTGATGTGGGTGTTGAAGCGACTAACGCGCTGATGACAGACTTGACTAACCGAGTGGCTCGCAAACAACTGGGGGATGGTGAAGCGTTATTTCAGGCCTTGCGTGAAAACATGCAAGCGATTTTGCAGCCCGTAGAACAACCCTTAGTGTTGCCCGACGACAACAGCAAGCCCTTTGTGATTTTAATGGTTGGCATCAATGGGGCGGGCAAAACGACCACTATCGGCAAACTCGCTAAACACTTTCAAGCCGAAGGACGCTCCGTGATGTTAGCGGCGGGGGATACTTTCCGTGCGGCGGCCGTTGAGCAACTAAAAGTCTGGGGCGAACGCAATAATGTCCCGGTGATTGCCCAACATGATAGGGCCGATTCGGCCTCAGTCATTTTTGATGCCTTGCAAGCTGCGACAGCGCGTGGTATTAATATCTTAATTGCAGACACGGCCGGGCGTTTGCATACCCAAGGTAATCTCATGGAAGAGTTGAAAAAAGTACGGCGAGTCATTAATAAACTCGATCCAGCCGCGCCCCATGAAATTATGTTAGTCGTCGATGCCGGTACTGGGCAAAATGCGCTCGTCCAAGCCAAGCAATTTCATCAAGCCATTGGGCTAACGGGTGTAACTATTACTAAATTGGATGGTACGGCTAAAGGTGGGATTGTTTTTGCAATGGCTAAACAAACAGGCTTGCCTATCCGCTTTATTGGTGTTGGAGAACAACTGGAGGATTTGCGGCGCTTTGAAGCGGCGAGTTTTGTGGAAGCACTGATTTCCAGTGATCTGTGATCAATGATCAGTTTTTCAGTGAGAAGTGTAAGTGAAACAACTAATAACTAATAACTAATTCTACTAAAGAACTGCACACAGTTTGTAGTAGGCGATTCATCGCCCACACCGTTTGTAGTAGGCGATTCATCGCCCACACAATGCCATTAAATTAAGGATAAACTGATCAGTGATAAACTGATCACTGTTCACTGAAAAACTGATCACTGAAAAACATGATTGTTTTTAATCAAGTTAGCAAACGCTATAGTGGATATCTGGCCCTCAAACAAGTCAGCTTTCATTTAAAGCGTGGCGAAATGGCGTTTTTGACCGGCCATTCTGGGGCCGGTAAAACCACCCTGTTGCGCCTTATTGCGCTGATTGAACGCAATACTGGCGGACAAATTTTGATCAATGGACAAAACTTAAGTCGCTTGTCCACCGAACGCATCCCTTATCTACGACGCTGGATAGGCATGACATTTCAGGATCATCGCTTGCTGTTTGACCGATCCGTGTTTGATAATGTAGCCTTACCATTAATCGTTGCCGGCTATCGGCATCAAGAGATTCGCCGTCGTGTGCGGGCCGCACTGGATAAAGTCGGTTTACTCAGCAAAGAAAAAAGTTATCCCATCACCTTGTCAGCCGGACAACAACAGCGCGTCGGTATTGCTCGCGCCGTCGTCAATAAACCGCCTATCCTGCTTGCGGATGAACCGACGGGTAATCTCGATCCGGCTTTAGCCAGAGAAATTATGAAGTTATTTGTGCAATTTAATCAAGTCGGCGTGACAGTGTTAATCGCTTCACACGCTTTGGGTTTAATCAAAAGTCTAGGACATCGTACACTCATTTTGCAACAAGGCAATTTGATCGGCGATACCTATCCGATTCATTTATGCTAACAAATCCTAACGAATATTAACAAACGTTAACAATAGCTCCCGTTAGAGAGGGTGAATCTACCTGCATGCTACCGAAAATTATCGAGAGCCGCTTTATACAATCTGAATTCGCTTGGGGAAAAGCAAATTGAGAGATTGTAAGTCTCAGGTTTTACCAGTACTCCAGGATGAGTACTGAACCGGATACCTGCCGCTTTATAGCGGTGAATCATATAAAAAAATCTCATAAAAGTCAATCATTTTTTCCAGCACCTGCCGAAGAATTGGTATTGTTTGTGAAGATTTGTTAATAAATTGGGTACTATGCATGAACCTCGCCGTTGATGAAATCTCCTACTCCTAAACCGAATCGTCCGCGCCCTATCCGTCCACCGAATAGTCGTCTGCGCCGCAAAGCCAAGCCTTCAAAAAAATCGAATGCTTGGCTATTACACCACCTTTACGTCCTATTTTCTAGCTTGGGGCACGTTGTCCGTACCCCCTTGCCCAGTCTAATGACGGCCGCTGTGATTGGGATTGCCTTAGCCTTGCCAACGGGTTTATTTCTTTTATTAGAAAATGCTCGGCATGTCAGCAGCGAGTGGGGTGGTGCGGCGCAAATTTCCTTGTTTCTTAAACAGGATATTGATGAGGCACAAGTCCATCAGTTAGCCGATCAGTTGTACCAGCGCCCCGATATTTCCAATGTGCAAGTCATTACCCCCCAAGATGCCTTGAATGAATACCGCGAATTTTCTGGATTTGGAGAAGCTTTGGGTGCACTTGAAGAAAATCCGCTACCGGCCGTTTTGGTGATTCAACCGGCTACCAGTGACGCGACAGTCACTGAAGATTTACTAAAAATCCTAGAACAATTGCCGCAGGTAGACATTGCCCAATTCGATATGCTTTGGTTAAAACGCTTGTTTGCGATAATGGAAATTGTGCGGCGCGGAGCATTAATATTAGCGGGCTTACTCTCATTGGCAGTGTTACTGGTGGTAGGCAACACCATCCGCTTGACGATTTATAATCGCCGTGAAGAAATCGAAATCTACAAACTGGTTGGCGCAACGGATGCGTTTATTCGTCGCCCGTTTTTGTACACGGGTTTTTGGTACGGTTTGTCAGGCGGATGGATTGCTTGGCTATTGGTCAACTTTTCATTTTGGTTTCTACAAGAACCCGTGAAACAATTGACAGCCTTGTATGATAGTCAATTTGAATTAGTGACTTTAGGTTTCTTATCTAGTTTTCTATTACTAAAAAGCAAATTGAGAGATTGTAAGTCGACGGTTTTGCCCGTACTCCAGGATGAGTACTGAACCGGATACCTGCCGCTTTATAATGGTGAATAGTATAAAAAAATATCATAAAAGTCAATCATTTTTTCCAGCACCTGCCGAAGAATTGGTATTGTTTGTGAAGATTTGTTAATAAATTGGGTACTATGCATGAACCTTTCCACAGGAGTTTTGGCAGTGGAGTCCAAACTTTAGTTTGGCAGTGGAGTCCAAACTTTAGTTTGGCAGAGTGATACGCGGGCCCGGTTATTTGCCGATTTTTAGCATGTTTTTTGGACTATTTGGTTTGAGGGCCATAAAATTAAAATAGGTTTTCAAATTAAGTTATGGCCCTCTGTCGCGCTTACAGTTTGATACTTTTTCTAGGTGTTTTGTTACTTAACTTAATGGCAGTGTAAGGACGCCTACCAAACTAAAGTTTGGATTCTACTGCCAAACTCCTGCTAAACTAAAGTTTTAAACAAACCACCGTCGAATCAGTTCCACCTGAAAACAATACCCGTCGTCCAACGGTTCTATTAATTCGCGTTGCAACAAATTCGCTTTCGCCGCTTCAAACTCATCTGGACAGTGTGTCCGCAAAATCTCCTCACTGACTATCTGCCCTTCTCCGTGCGCTGCCAAAAATCGTAGCACCGCCAAGCCTTCTTTAATCACTTGATTGTTGGCAATATCGGCAAAAAAGAATCGCCCATGTTGCAACGCCCCCGGTATCGCCGCTTCTGCGTCGCTGACTTGAGCCAGGCGGCGCTCACTGATATTTTGTTTATTTTTGAGCGTGACAATTTCTGCACACACCAGTTGTATCAAAGCCGGATGACAGCGGGTGAGTTCCATAACACGTCGGCTGGCAGCCTCTTCATAGCGCAGCGCAAAATCTTTGACAGGGCGTTCTATCAATTGCAAGGCTTCACTGGCTTGTAAATAACTGAGGTGTACCGTTTGTACATTAATTAAATAACTTGCCCAACGTTCAAATTCATCTATGGTGTGTGAACCAGATAAAAGAATTTTAATGCGTTGGCGGTGCTGAATAATATGGCGAAACATGCCAAGCACTGACTCTTCATCCAAAAGGCCTTTGTTGAAAATATGCTCTAATGCACTAAATTCATCTAAAATCAATAACATCGTTTGATTCTGGTCAAGATGTTGTTCTATCTCATCCAACCACTCATCAAAACTGGTAAAAGGATCGAGACTCAAATTTTCTCGCGTCAAGGGCGGCAACCGCCGTTCACGGTGGCGTTTGGCAGAAGTCAGCATGGCGCGACTCATATTGTATAAAAAGCCTACAATGTCTTTGGCTAAAGAAGTGGGGCCTTGTAAATCGACAAACAGGGGAATAATTGTGCTAGGCAACAATTTGCCTAAGTTATTGAGTAATGAGGTTTTACCGGTGCGGCGTTGCCCATAGAGCAACAGTGGCGGACAACGACTGTCTAGTAACAATCGTTCAATGCATTCACTGACATCGCTACGTCCGACAAAGATTTCTTGATGTTCCGTGAGCGGAATGCCAATGACATAAGGGTTACTGATTTCTTGACGACTTTCTACGGCCTCACTGAGTGTACGCCCATAATCAGCCAGCATTTGTCGCCATTTCTCGGCTATCGGGCGAAAGCGTTCCGCGTAGAGTTCTGAGGAACGGGTGAGTTCCCGTAACAAGCCATCTAAACGTTCTTCTACGGCATCCAAAGCAAGGCGTTGATTATAAGTGCTTTCTTGTGCCAATGCGGCCTTAACATCACGACTGATACGACTAAAACTGCGGAGTAAGGCACTGGCAGAGCCTTTTAGTTCTCCAGCGGCCAAATTGCGGCGTTCGCTGATCGCCTTCACATCGACACAACTTTCCAACCGTCTCGCATCTAATTCGATTTGTGCCTCTTTTGCCGCCCAGTTTTGTTTTGTACTACTTAAATGTTCTATAGCGGCCTTTCCTTCAATGGGATTGCGCTGTGCCACCATAACCAAATAACTTTCCAAACCAAACAGCGGCAAACGCTGATGCTCATCCCAAAACGCCGAATGCCAGTGTAGTAAACTACTTCGACTGTCGGCCCGTTTTTCATCGGCGCGTTGAAGCAAAAGATTCCATGCCGCTTGGAAAGGATATAAGCACACCGGCCGCCACCTTGTTATAGTCAATCCTAACAATAAGGCGAAAACGCTCACAGATAAAATAAAGCTCCAAGAATAACGCTCCATAATCACGGCAAAAATAATGTAGGCACCCCCACTGCCCAAAATGCCCGCGATAATGCCCGCCCAAGGATTAGCAATGCGTTTCGCCAACACGTAAGGAAACGCAAATAACAACATATAAAGCATGGCATTTTCAATACCGCCATGTCCGCCAATGAGTAGCGGTTTCAGCGAAGTCAAGGCGTTAAATTCGTGTTTAAGCAAAATGAATAAGCCAAGAAACAGGCCAGCCCCCACCCCTAACAACAAAGCTTGCAGCCAACGCCAAGTCAACAAGCCCCAAATCAACGCCAATAATAGGCCAAACACGCCAACAATCAACCCATCATAAGCCAAAACGTACCACTTCGTTTGCAGCCAAGCGGCACTGGGAGCCAACACGCTCATCAATCCAGCGATTAAAAACACCGCTAAACCACTGACGAGCCCACCAATCACAATGCTACCCATTTGGCGAAATTGTGGCTGACTGTAGGCAGTTTTGGTTGTACTATCCATCACACTACCGGCACAACTGGCCGTAAATATACCTAATAACACCGTCCAAAGTGCTCTCGAATCGCTACTTTGAAAAAGACCTATTTGTAAATCGGACACACTGAGTATAACAGCGGTGGCAATATTTTCGGTCATGTTGAATACCAGCATGTCATCAAGGAAGTATTCATTTATCCCTATCATGCCCACCGGCAAACTCAGCAAAATGCCACCGACGGCTCCTGCTATGATGCCAAACGCCACCGAGACGATGAGACTGCCCAAGATACCGCCGACAAGACTGAATAACAAGGCGTAGCCACTGACTAAGACAAGGACTTCGCCCGGCGCGTCTAACAACCACAAACATAAAACGACGATACCAGTGCTCCATACGGCCCATAATCCATGTCCTAAGTAAAGCAACTTTCGTAAGGCGGCATCTCGCCAATGGTGCGATTTTAATTTGGCAAGCGCAAAATCGGGCGGCAAGTTGGGATCAATGCTTGCCACATAACGTCGCCAAGCCGACGGTTTAAATACGAGCCAACCAACGATAACGAAACTCGCTAAAATAGGATTTATCGACAATAAATTCAAATCTCCCCACCCCCCATCTTTCAAAGGGGGTAAATCATTTTTAACCTTTTTAAAAGGAGGGTAAATCATTTTTAACCTTTTTCAAAGGGGGATAAGTAGTATACTAATGAGCTGAAAGCAAAACTCCTTTAATAACTACAAGGATTCGTTATAATAAAGGATTTTAATGTCTGAGACGCTTGCTAAACTCCTTCTTTTAATAACAACTACAAGGATTCGTTATAATAAAGGATTTTAATGTCTGAGACGCTTGCTAAACTCATAACTACAAGGATTCGTTATAATAAAGGATTTTAAAGCTATAACGAAGGTATACTAATGTTTCATTTTTCATTTTTCATTAGTATAACTTGCCCTTACAACCTTTGTTCAAGCAAATAGCGATACGGTTTTATACGTCGCAAGGCTTCGGCTTGCCAAGCGTTGTCATGCCGGCCCTCTTCTAGCGCAATCAAGCGCGAATGACAGAGAATTTGCAGCAAAGCCGGCCAACGGCCACTTTGGGCCAGTATCCATTTAATGTCTTTCTTTTCAAAAGGTTGCGGTGAACTGTTGATAAATTCCAACGCCTCCACTTCTGTCAAAGGGCCCAAATTCAAAACATGCCCAAAAATATTGAAAAATGGAGACGGTTTGTTATCATCAAGTATTATATCTTCTGGCGCTTGATGGGCAGTAAACAGAAAACCAACCTTACCGCCGGCATGATTACTCCCCAAAGAGCGCATTCCCCACCAAAATTGTTCATCAAGATCGGGTGATGCCAAGCCGGCACCAATTTCATCCAGCAAAATCAGCGTTGGAAATTCCAAATATTGGTCAACAATTTCCATAAAGCTGACCAAATCACTCGGCTCTGGCACCGGCAAATCGAGTTCTATCAAAATATGCCGCAATAAACTTTCCTGATAACACATACGTGGATCTTGAAAATCCACAAATACCCATTGATAACCGGGCATTAACCAATCATTACGCTGCCCGGTGCGCAGTTTTTCGGCCGGCGTATCAATGATGCGGCGCAGATAATGTAATAAAGAGGTTTTACCACTGCGTTTTAAGCCAACGATGGCGACATGCTGCAAAGGCAGGTATTTCCAGACATCAAAAATACGCTTAAGTATATATTCACGTCCAAAAAACTGGCGTGGCTCAGTAATAGGCGGCCCGACAACAAAGGCACTATTACGCCAAGAGACCAGAGAAATAGGCAAAGTCGGCAGTGTGGACACTGGTAGCGTCTCCCGTTCTGACTCAAATCCCGCTGCTAACAGAAATTCCTCGCGCTCTTGCTGGCTCAAGCCAAGGTGATGGGCACAACGTAGCACCACGTCGCGCTGAAGTGGCATGCTCACATCGTCTACAGTCCACTCTAATAAAGTATCACGACGCACCTTGGTGATCGATGCCAATTCGGCATTGTTCATGCCGCTGCGTCTCATATAGGCTACTAATAGCTCGGCAAATGATGGCATGGAAAAATAACTTCTTTTACTTTAAAATGTATCATTTATTGGTTTCGTTCCAAACACAGCTTACCCGAAACACTGTAAAATCTGTCACTCTCACCGCTTTTCTCTCCCGAAAGGCCGATGGCGTGTTCCGTCTCCCGTCAATTCGAGGCTGATGGGTTAGAATAGCCTTACGGAAAACCTGTGGTAAGCTTAAAATATTGCTGGATATCGCGATGCGTGCATGTATTTTGGGGAATAAAAACCGTAGAGCGTTGGGCAAAGTTCTAAAGGAAGCCACCGGATTTTTCTGAACAAACAATTATAGGAATGTGTCATTTAATGATGTAAAACAGCTAACTTCTAAAAAAATCTTGATTTTAACTTGGAAATTTTGTTATTGTTCATTTTTCAGCGTTCATTTTTCATTCGCATTAGGAGCAAATTATGTTTAGATTATCCATGTTACTTTTATGCATAACCAGTCTCGTCAGCGTTGTACATGCGGCTGATATGGTGGTGGTTCATTCCAATGACACCCAATTATTCCCTGAAGGGCAATTACTTGACAGTCACAATCTCAATTTGCCAGAGACTGCCAAAATCACCGTAGTATTTGCCACCGGTGGCATAAAAACGGTAACCGGCCCCTATCAAGGCCGACTGGCGGATCCATTAGCCGGCACTCCTGTGACTGACTCCAAATTAGTCAATGAATTGGCTGACGCGGTCAAAAAAATTGATAAGTTTTTGAATAAACAGACAAATTTAATATCGAGAGGCCCACAACTGGAGAAAGCTATCCGCCGCCGCCCACAACAACCCCAAGACATTTGGTGGGTAAATGTTAGCACACGTATGCGCTTTTACTGCATTGCCCCGGCATCCAATGTGATTTTGTGGCGGCCGGAGGATGAAAGCTACGGTGTGAGTCGTTTGTTGATCAAACATAAAAAAACAGATCACAAAACTGAAGTCGAGTGGCCTGCTTATCAAACGACACTTCAATGGCCTGAGGAATTACCGGTCATCTACGGCGATACTTACATGGTAACAGTAAAACCCCGTAAGGGTTCCACCTTCTTCAAGAAATTGAAATTGTTCCAATTACCTGAGCATTTACCCACAAAATCGCATAAAGTCGTGTGGATGGTGAGTAGAAGATGTATTCCGCAAGCCCACATGCTGTTAGCGAGCCTACGCTGATTTCAGTGATCAGTTTTCAGTGATCAGTTATCTTATCAATTTTCAGTGATCACTATTCACTGATTCAACCAAGGTGTCTACATTAAGCTGTTTTTTTTTAGGGCCATGTTGATTGATGGCCCTTGAAAAATGAAAAATGAAAAATGAAAATGACTAAGGTGTTTTCCAAAGCGGTTGTTTTTAGGGCCAGGTTAGCGGAAAAATGAGTTTTTTTATAAGTCTTTGTTCATCTTTGTTTGTTCATTCTTCATTCTTCATTCTTCATTTTTCATTTATTGAGGGCCAGGTTAGCGAATTGATTAACTTGATTTGATTGAAGGCCCTTTTCCCTAAAAACTTCCTACTTGGACAAGTGGAACACACCCTGAAAAACTGATAACTGATAACTGATAACTGATAACTGATAACTGATAACTGATAACGGTATTATCGGGATTTTTTCCCAGAATATCTAATATAATCACCGCTACCATAGCCAATCGTACCATCGTTGAGCTTGACTTGATACCATTTGCCTTTGATGTTTAAAACGAGTAGCGCCGTGCCTTTCTGGGCCCTGCCAACCACATTCGTATGTGTACCCAAACCGGCACGAATATTCAGTGGCGTATTTTTGGTAGTAACAATACCGCAAAAAGTATAACCACCCAATTCATCCTCTCTCTTAATCTGGGCACGGCTGGCATAGCCAACGGTGCCGTCATTGAGCTTGACTTGATACCATGAGCCAACCGTCCCCAAAATAAGCACAGCCGAGTCTTTACTCGCCTGCTTAATCACCCCCGCTTTCTTATCCGCTGTCGCATGAACAGCGAGTGGCGACTTTTTGGTGACGACAAGGCCACAAACGCCAGAACGGTTGCTGCTAGTATTCTTGCTGGCGTTCGGCCGGTTGCGGCCTTGGCTCGTGCCGAAATTGTTGCCTTGTTGTTGTGCCTTGATGGAATTGCGACTGGCATAGCCAACCCGGCCGCCGTTGAGCTTGACTTTGTACACTGAAGCGTGGGTTTCCAAAATACGCACGGCCGAGCCCGGATTCGCCCTAGTAACCACTTTTGTATTTCCACCCATACCGGCCCGAATAGAAAGTGGCGAACTTTGACGGGTGACGACACCGCAAGCACCAGAGCGGCTAACGTATTGACTGCTGGCATAACCAGTCCAACCATTGTTGAGTTTGACTTTGTACCATGAGCCACGAGTCTCCAAAATGCTCAGCGCCGAACCCGGACTCGCTTTGAAAATCACGCCCGTGTTTAGAGTTGCACTGTGACGAATGTTCAGTGGCTTCGTTTTGGTTGTGACAACACCGCAACCTTCAGCCTGAGCTGGCACACTTAGCAAACTCGGCACAAAAAACGCGAGAGAAATTGATAATCCTTTTACAATCATCTTCATACCTTCTGCTCCTCAAATAAGTTTAAAGAAATCCTATTTTTTAAAAAAATCGGATTTCTAGCCGGACCAAAATATTTATATGACAAACTATAGCGGGATACGGATGCGTTTACAAGAAAGGAGTACTTAGCAGGCGTCCAAACTTGAGTTTGGCAGTGACAAAGTACTATACTTGTACAAACCACGTTTAATCCGCTTGCCACTCAAAGTGTATTGATTTTTTAAGCTTCACTTTGTTGAGGAAAATCTTTGTACCGGACAATTTATTTGGAAAATTTATTTAAGTCATTGATGATAAGATTTCTCCGAAATGACAGTAGAAAAAATGTCCGGTACTCATGAGGTTGAAGCAGCATAGTACCCAATTTATTAACAAACATTAACAAATGATATCTCGTAAATGAATTTCAATTTGGTATGATTTAAAAATCTATTGACTTTCTTAAACGCGAACTCTATAATTATTTTTTTGAGTACAAACTCTTATGAGGCTAGGTTCTGACCAAAAATCGTTGGTTAGGTAAAATGGCGAGCGTAGGTGACGCCCCTTGTGAATTAGGGGCCTTGGGAGATACCCCCTCACAAGACTTCGGTTTTGTGTGCATTAGTTAGCGATTGTTAACAATTGTTAATTAAAATGTATCGGAAAATGACAAATCATGCACTCGAAATATAGAGTTACTAAAAAAAAGTCTCCCAGTTTGAAACTGTGGAAGTTAAGTTTTCTGTTGATCATGCCGGTGATAGTTCTTAGCTTGGCACACTGTACCAATAAAAGCACCGAGCAGCAGCAGCCCAAAGAACCGGCCAAAACAACAGAATCGTACCAAGAACCGAGCCAAATAACGGTTCAGGCACCAAACCGCGTTCAACCTTGTGCAAATCAACCTCTCGCGTCCAGAATTGAAGTTGATATCTCAAAGCAACAGCTTTATCTCTACTGCCGCTATGCGGATAGTGATCAGGAACAGGTGAAGACTTATCCCGTCTCAACCTCTAAATATGGCATTGGCAATCGGGCGGGCAGCGATAAAACCCCATTAGGGCAAGCACGTCGGGCAACTGGACGAATTGCCGAAATGAATGTAAAAGGTGCCGGCGATTTAGTGACAACACGCATTATGTGGTTGAAAGGCCTAGAGCCTGGAAAAAATCGGGGACGCGGGATAGACTCCCACAAGCGTTATATTTACATACACGGCACCGCGGAAGAAAACAAAATTGGTCAACCCGCTTCGCATGGCTGTGTCAGGATGTATAACAGCGATGTCATTGATTTATTTGATCGCGTCCCTGAAGGCACTAAAGTTTATATTAAAAGATAACTACCTTAGAAATCCTTGAGATATTAGAAATCCGATTTTTTCAAAAAATCGGATTTCTTTGACAGGCACATTGCGTTACTCAATAATATTGAGGTAGCGCTGGTTGGCAAAGCCCCAAGTGCCATCGTTGAGCATAACTTTAGCCCAGTAACGGCCCCATTCCCAAATGGCAACGGCGGATCCTTTAGCAGCCTGCCCAATGACTCGCGATCCTTTCCTCGCACTGCGACGAATATTTAGAGGCGTTCGCTTGGTTGCAACAATAGCGCAAGAGCCATTATAACGCTTTTCGATGTAGTCCTTGAGGCCATATCCAACCCTACCGTTGTTGAGTTTGACTTTGTACCACTTGCCGCTGGTTTTTAAGATGCGGAGTGCGGAACCTTTGGCAGCTTGGGATTTCACTTTTGACCAAGTAGTTGACTGTTGACGAATGTTAAGTCGACCCGAACTGGTTGTGACGATACCGCAAGTGTACGCAAAGGCTGGCACCATCACCAAACTGGCCATAAAAAACGCTATCGAAAGCCATAACCCTTTTTTAATCAAGTTCATGAGTAACTAACCTCTGTTTCAATGTGTTACGTTTTTGCGGTTAAAAAGACAGCCGTTTTTATAAGGAATTTTGCCAAAAATAATACCCCAGCCAACGGCTAAAGCCGTTGTCTAAAAGCTAAAGTCCCCTAAAGGGGACTACAACTAAGAAGGTTCTCAAAGAAATCCGATTTTTTTCAAAAAATAGGATTTCTAATTAGAACCTTGAGATTTATCTCAAGGCATAAGGGGCCGATTATTTTTTTCCAAATCCCTAACACGGCAAACTGCTTAATCGCAGTGAATAAAAATTCTAACAGTGTATTGACACCTTTACCAGATAGGAGTACTAGGCAAGCCTAGAACAAATGCGCCTAAGGATCGAAAAAAAATTAACTTCCCCCCTTAACTGGGTTTAGTGCCCTTTAGGGTACTTTAGCTTTTAGACAACTGCTTTAGCTGTTGGCGGAAGTTATTTTTTAGCCGATCCTAAACGACTTTATTTCTTAAATAAACCGGCAACGCTTCTTCGGCACTAACGATTTGTTCTTCGGCAAAGGCCGTTAACGCTAACGGAATCATAGCACGGGCTTGCGGATATTTTTCACCTTGATAGTTTTGCACCACGTCACCCAAATTTGCCTTCAATTTGTCCGCATAAATTGCCCAACCACCGCCTACGCCATACCATTGCCCGGCACTCGGCAAACTCACCTCATTTGGCGCACACACAATTTCTTCGCATTCACAGCGCATGATTTGTTGTTTATCAAGAACATAGGGCCCCCAATAGACTTCACTCATACGCGCATCAATTGCCGCTAACACCTTTTCTGCATCAGATTCAGCGTAGGCAGCTTGCGCCAAAGTGGCTAAAGAGGAGATGGGGGCAACGGGAATATCGGCCGCAAAGGCGATGCCTTGGGCAACGCCACAAGCAATGCGTAAGCCGGTAAAACTGCCGGGGCCTCGCCCAAAGGCTAAGCCATCTAATTGTATTGGTTTCAAATCGGCCTCAGCCAACAATTCGTCGGCCATCGGTAAAATCAAGGCCGAATGTTGCCGTGGCGCAATGACGGAGCGATCTTGTATTTCGCCGTCTAGGTACAAAGCACAAGAACAGGCATCAGTAGAAGTGTCAAGAGCAAGCAGTTTCATTGGTAATTGGTAATGGGTAATTGGTAATGGTAATGAGTAGGCTAGGCGGAGTACCAGCAACAAAACACCTACAAAAAGTATAAATAATGATGAGCGACAGAGGGCCATAACATAATTTGAAAGCATCTAAAATACTTTATGGCCCCCAAAGCGTCCAAATAACCCTAAAATTTTTAGGTAATAACAAGCTCCGCGTATCACTACTCGGCCATTAGTTAGTTTGGACGACAGCGCGTGAGGCGATAAATCGCCTACTACAAACGGGCCTTTTCCTTAACGGCAATGGCATTGAGGCGGAGTACTACATTCGTTTATCCGCGTATCATCCGTTGTACTGAATTCGTTTATCCGCGTAATTCGTTGTACTACGTTGTACTCCATTCGTTTATCCGCGTAATTCGTTGTACTTCCGTCATTCGTTGTACTCCATTTCTACCGGAAACGCCAACACTTCGTGAATATGAGAAGCCCCCGCTATTAACATCAATAAACGATCTAAGCCTAACGCCACGCCAGCGCAATCCGGTAAACCAGATTCTAAGGCAGCCAAAAAACGTTCATCTAGCGGATAAGTCGGTAAATTGAGGGCCTTTCTTTTGGCTAAATCTTGCTCAAAACGTTGACGTTGCTCTATCGGATCGGCTAATTCATAAAAACCATTCGCTAATTCAATGCCTTGCAAATACACCTCAAAGCGTTCCGCTAAATGTGGATTGTCTGCTCGTTTACGCGCCAACGCTGCTTGGCTGGCGGGAAAATCCATAATCACGGTGGGGCCATTTTGTCCTAAGTGCGGTTCAATGTGGTGAGAGAGGATAAGTTGTAAACAAGTGTCGCGCTCCAACTGATGCCTGTCTTGAATGCCAAACTGTGCCGCATAGTCTTGTAAAGCGGACAAAGAACTGTGCAAAGGATGTAAACCGGTATATTGTTCAAACACGGCACAATAAGTCAAACGCTCAGCCGCTGGACAATGTAATAGCGTTTGTAACAACTCATCGACTTCTTGGATCAAATCATCTTGGTTAAAGCCAGGGCGATACCATTCTAATAAACTAAATTCAGGACTATGCCAACGTCCTGCTTCGCCATCACGAAAAACTTTGCCGATTTGAAAAATGGCCCCATAACCAGCGGCTAGTAGCCGCTTCATGGCTAACTCTGGCGATGTGTGTAAAAACAAACGCTTAGAATTGGGACAATGATAATGAGTATAGAGAGGCTCAATCATTGGATCAGGCACACAGCCGGCGGAAAGTATGGGCGTTTCAACTTCAAGCACTTGGCGAGCCGCAAAGAATTGGCGAATGTCATTATATAAACGCGCACGGTGGCGCAACGTTTCTAAAAGCGCAGTAGGTTGCCATTTGGGTGCCATTGAGAATCCTTGGTGAGTTTTGGAGCTTAAATGGATACTATCCTTTTTCAGGGTAGTATCCGTCACTTCATTTGTAGGATTACCTGAGTTTTCTAGCAGCCTAACTTTTTCTATGACTTTTAAATGCCAATTGTCATCTTCAGGCATTACTCGAATCATGTCAAAGTGGTATTTTCTTGCTTCAACTTCTACGCCTCTGGAATCATCAATTAATAAATCAATATCAAAAGCGGGCGGATATTTACAGCATCGTTTTTTTACCTGTTGTAGGTGGATAGTTTGATTGACAATACCACCAAGAACAATGCCATGCCATCGGAACAGTAGGCGTAAATAAACTAAATCTCGGAGTGATGCGGTATAAATCCAAATCTCATAGCCTTTTTGCTGCAACAACCTCATTAACTGAATGGTATTTTTTCGCAGCGGTTCAAATCCTAACAGTTTAAAAAACCACCTGTTGGATTGGACTTCAAGTGGAAATGGATATTGATCACGAATTAATGTGTTGTCTAAATCAAAGGCTATTCGCATAATTTTTAGTCAATAACTACAAGGATTAGCTCCGCTGAACTTCGTTTCGTTATAAAAAAGGATTTTACTCATTCAATAACTACAAGGATTGAATATAAACAAGGATTTTTTTAAATCATGATTTTTTTATACGCTTTATAGTATTTCCTTATAATTCATCCTTTCTTATAACGAATCCCTGTAGTTCATCCTTTCTTATAACGAATCCCTGTAGTTAGTTCATCCTATCTTATAACGAATCCCTGTAGTTAGTTCATCCTATCTTATAACGAATCTGCCTGTAGTTAGTTCATCCTATCTTATAACGAATCCCTGTAGTTAGTTCATCCTATCTTATAACGAATCCCTGTAGTTCATCCTTGCTTATACTCAATCCTTGTAATAGTTCATCCTTGGTTATACTCAATCCTTGTAATAGTTCATCCTTGGTTATACTCAATCCTTGTAATAGTTCATCCTTGGTTATACTCAATCCCTGTAATCCTTGCATATACTCAATCCCTGTAATCCTTGCATATACTCAATCCCTGTAATCCTTGCTTATACTCAATCCCTGTAGTCGTTCATCCTTTCTTATAACGAATCTGCCTGTTGTTTTTGTAGGCAAGCCATCGCATTAGGAAGAAGGCAAGGCTGACAATAAAAAACTACGACGCAAAGGTTTTATCAGAGTATTCACACAACTCAACAACCACACACTGCCCACACTTCGGCTTACGCGCCACACAAATATAACGCCCATGCAAAATCAACCAATGATGAGCATTTTTTTTATACACCTTAGGAACACAATCCAACAACTGCTCCTCAACTTCACGCACCGTTTTACCAGAAGCCAAGCCAATTCGATTAGCCACCCTAAAAATATGCGTATCAACAGCAATAGTCAGCTCACCAAAAACGGTATTTAAAATCACATTAGCCGTTTTTCTCCCCACACCCGGCAACGCCTCCAAAGCACCGCGCTCACACGGCACCTCTGTGCCATGCTGTTTTACCAACATCTCACACGTTTTGATGATGTTGCGAGCTTTACTATTAAACAAACCAATGGTTTTGATATATTCTCGCAGCCTCTCTTCGCCCAAAGCCAATATCGCCGGCGCAGTGTTAGCGATTTTGAATAACGACGCGGTGGCTTTATTGACACTTTTATCAGTAGCTTGTGCAGAAAGCATAACCGCTATCAACAATTCAAAAGGAGTGCTGTAATTTAGCTCGGTAGTTGGCTGTGGATTTTGCGCTTGCAACCGGGCAAAAAGGACATGGCATTGTTCAACATTCATGGCTCTATCATTTATCAGTTATCAATTTAACTATTTTTTTTCATTCGCTTTATTATTTATTGACGCACAAATCTATTAGCCCCTTCGGTAAGTATTATTAAAGCCAGGGGCACCGCCCCTGGCTCAAATTTGATAACCCCATAACTGATAACTGATAACTGATAACTGATAACCATTTTGAGGGCGGTAATTGGCACAGCGACTTATGACTTTTTTTGTAAAAATGAAATGTCTTATTAGCGCCCACTTGACTCAGGGGCGATTTAGCCCAAATTTTTTTGGGTAAAGCTAAAAAAATAAACGGCACAATACCACTACCTACCAGCCTATTCAACTAGATGATTATTCACAATCAGAGACGATAGCAAAAAAAACGCAATATGCCCTATAATATTTAGACACAAATTTGGCTTGTCTCCGCGCCAAAAGAGACAAACGGTCCAAAAATATTTTTGTGGACTCTAAAAATATAAGTGACTGTTTTATAAGCGTTAACTAAACTTTTTTTAATAAATAGTGCCTATCTTATTAATTAAAATATTAGTCGTTATAATACTAAACCACACTTTAAGAAAGGTTAAAACCAAAACACGCGGCCTTTCAGAAGGCCGTTCACAGCGTATTTTAGCCGTATTTTAGTAAAAATACGAACTTAAATTAAATATCTCTAATATTGACTCATTTTAATAACAAAAAACAGGCGATTGTTAGAAAATTTTCGGGGGTTATAATTTTTGACAGTCATGATTTTATAATCACTAACGTCATGTTTAACAACAATTTTTAACAACTTTTATGTATAAGAAACCAAGCTTATTAGTCGAACCTTGGTTTATGTTATCGCTCCCGTTACGAAGTCTGGGGAACGATAATCACTGATAACTGATAACTGATCACTGATCACTGAAAACTGATCACTGTTCACTGACGAGTGGTTGTGAAGTTACCAAGGTTATCGGCTTCGCTAGGCGAGCCTCTCGCTTTCTATCAATAGCATTTTTGAGCGCGATCAATAACCCCAAACCAAAAAACGCCCCCGGCGGCAAAATGGCTAATAAAAATCCTCGGTAATCTTCAAATACCGTGATAGTCATCCATTGCGCGGCTTGTCCAAACATTAACTCCGCTTGGGCAAACAAAGTGCCACGTCCCAATAGTTCACGTAAGCCACCGAGCATGACGAGAGCAAAGGTAAAACCTAGCCCCATCATCAAGCCATCCAAAAAAGCACGATCTACCGGCTGTTTAGAGGCAAAAGCCTCCGCCCTTCCTATGACAGAACAATTGGTAACAATCAAAGGAATAAAAATACCCAAGGCGAGATATAAGTCATAGTAAAAAGCTTTAATGATCATTTCGACAGCCGTGACAAACGAAGCGATAACTAACACAAACACCGGCAAACGGATTTCGCTAGGCACGATGTTGCGAATCAGCGAGACAGTGACATTGGAAGCCATTAAAATTAAGGTTGTCGCAATGCCCAAGCCTAAGCCATTGACTAATGTACCAGTCACGGCTAACAAAGGGCAGAGTCCAAGCAATTGGACAAAGCCCGGATTATTTTTCCATAAACCGTCACGAATGATTTGTGCGTACTGTGTCATAAGAAATGAAAAATGAAAAATGAAGAGGGACGCTATGAAAAATGAAAAATGAAGAGGGACGCTTTGAAGCTTTGAGGCGCGAAACGAAGTAACTTCGCCATGCGACGGTAATGTCGAATGGCGAATGAGTTATGAACTATTTGAGTTAAAATTATTTTATGACTTTTTCGCGCTTCGCGCTTCGCTTATGCAAATGGTTTATGAGCCTCAAAGCGTTCCTCAAACGAAAATGACCAATTACCAATTACCGATTACCAATTATCAACTTCAGAAGAACGTATTGGCAGCAATACCGTAAATACCGCGCCCGGGGCTTCTTGATTATTTTCCGCTCTCACTTGTCCACCATGATAGCCCACTATAAGGCGCACCATATACAAGCCTAATCCTAAATGTGGCTCTTTGGTGCCGGATTGGGTGCGTAAAGATACCATAGACTCAAACAAGCGCTCTTGCATTTCACTGGGCAGCGCCTTACCACGATTAATGACAGCCAAGTGTGCGGTTTTTCCTTCCATCTGCAATTTTATTTTAATAGGGCAGTCTGGTGCCGAAAAGTCCACCGCGTTGGAAATGAGTTTGTCCAACATTTGCGCGATGAGATCGGGCGCACCTTCTGAAGTGATTGGGGTTTTAGACAATTCGGCATAAAAGCGTTGGTTGGGATAGGCTAAGCGATATCCCTCCACACAACTGCCAACTAATTCAGTTAAATCAAACAGCTCTCGCTCCGCATTTTGTAATGCCTGTTCAAGACGAGTGGCTTCACTCAGGCGCGTAATAATCGTGTTGAGACGATCAATGCCAAGTTTTGCGCGTTCTATGTAAACATACGACTCACAATGCTGGCATTCTTGTTCAAGTTCTTGTTCAAGATTTTCCAAGGATGAGCGCACCACCGCAATGGGTGTCCGCAATTCGTGTGACAGTTTGCTCGCCATCCCTTCAAGATAAGTATTGTACTGTTTGAGTTTTTTTAAAATGGCCGAAAAACTGCGCGACAAATCACCAATTTCATCCTTAGCAGTCGAACCGATTTGAGTCGCTGTGACTCGCCCGTTGATATCAATAGCGGTTTCAGCCTGATTACGTAACGAGCGCAGTCGCACGGATAAGTGGGTAGCAAACGCCAACAGTAGCCCGGTGACAATTGTAAATACAATCAAGGTTTTATTGAATAAATTGGCAATGGCTTGACGTTGCACCGTTTGAATACGATTACTGGTTTCTTCCACCACCACAGCGCCAATGACTTGACCATTAACCCACACCGGATGGGCCGCTGAAACAATCACCGCCCGCTCATCCGAAGTGGAATGCCAGCGGGTTTCAGCCCGCCCACGCAGGGCACTATTAACTTCTTCACCTTCAAGACGTGAAGCACGCGCATGGTCATCCTTAAACTCTTCTGACGCTGGGGAGAGTAGCAAACTGTACAGCGCATTGAGCGGATGATGGGGAAATTCACGCTTTAAGTCCCCGCTTTTTGCCAGCACCCGCTGCTGCCTATCCAGCACCCACAAACGGCGACCCGGTGTATCACCTAACGAACGGATAATGCGTTCAATCTCTGGAGAAGGAATAAACACTTTTCCCACGGTTTTGAGATTTTGTATGGGAGAAGTACCTATTAAGGTTTTGATTTCGCGTTGTTTCGTATCGTCAACATCCGCAATCGCAAAGCCGAGTCTGTCACCAATCAACGACAGCGGAATCCGCAATTCGAGTAGGTATCCATCTTTTATTTCTCGCCAACTGCCTTGAATGCGGTTGACCGTTTGTGCATGATAAGAAAACGTGCCGCGATTTGATACCCTAACCTTGTAGGCATTTACCCAACCGGGCGCTTCAGGAGTCACCACGTAGCGATAAAATTGTTGATTAGGCTCCTGCATCACGATTTGCAAGTGGTCACAACGGTCTAGGCGCATAAGGGACGCATCACGGTACACCACTCGCTCATCGCGCACAATGAACAAGGCGTATAAATGGCTGCGATATTTTCCCAATAAATGTTTGAAAGATAAAGAGTCTGGCGAATAACTGCCGACATTTTTGAGACCAATCTGCGGGCAAACAACAAGGGGCGTTCATTGAGAACACTGGCGAGTGCCCGTGCGCTATCTTCCAGCGACGTTTCGAGATTGTCGCGTAAGTATTTTTCCATTTCCCGCAC
The DNA here is from genome assembly GCA_002085445.1 of Candidatus Parabeggiatoa sp. nov. 2. Taxonomy (GTDB): domain Bacteria; phylum Pseudomonadota; class Gammaproteobacteria; order Beggiatoales; family Beggiatoaceae; genus Parabeggiatoa. Next base: position 11,308 of record NBMI01000185.1, on the reverse strand, counting down.
ATATTCATAACCCACATAAGGAATGCTGAACAGCGTCAGTGACAGTAATAAGACTTTGCTACGGATGGTGAGTGTCATACTTTTTGTTTTTGGCTAAAAATCCGATGTCTTTAAGACATCGGATTTTTTGAAAGCGCGGAATGACTTCGTTTCAGTTTTTAGCCGCGCAAAGTATAAATTATTTTTCATTTTTCATTCTTCATTCTTCCAACGGTAGCCCATGCCATAAACTGTCTCAATGGCCGCAAATTTTGGCTCAATACTGGCAAATTTTTTCCGAATGCGCTTAATGTGCGAGGTAATGGTGCTATCATCAACCATGACATTAGCCTCTTGCATCAGTTGCTCACGGTGTTTAACGTGCCCCGGAAAACGTGCGAGTGCATGTACGATCCAAAATTCTGTCAAGGTCAAATTTACCGCCACACCTCGCCAAGTTGCCGTCAACCGGTGACTGTCTATCAATAAAGGTCCTCTTCCCATAACACTGTCTTCGGAAGGGGGAGTGCGAAGGGCATCAATACGTCGAAATAAGGCCGCAATCCGTGCCAATAAATGTGGCAGACTGATGTCTTTAGTCAAATAATCATCCGCACCCAAACGTAGTCCTGACACGGTGTCAAAATCGCTGTCTCGTGCCGTTAAAAAAATAATAGGTAAATAATCTGACAGAGCGCGTAGCTCTCGACACAGATCAAAACCCCCCTCAACTTCATCTTCTAATCCAATGTCTAATAACACCAGTTCCGGTAAACGGGCATGAAAGGCTTGCATGGCCTCCTGACGATTAGGATATGTGTTTACCTCGTACCCTTGCCGGCGTAGAACGGCCGCATAGTTTTCTCGAATCGCCGGCTCATCTTCAACAATCGCAATACGACGACCCATCATAGACTCCCCTTTGCGCTGGAAAGTGGGAAGTTACGTTGAGGATTTACGCATTGAAAAAACACTAAATATTGAAAAAACACTAAATAATTTATTTTCCTGCGAAAAGTCATTTTTCTCTGGCAATGGGGTTTTTTTTAAAAAACGGATTCCGAGAATGGGTAATGGGTAATTGGTAATGCGATGGTCGGGTTGAATTGAATAATAAAAAAATTATCCGTCGGCCTAGAAAACGTTTGCCGCGAAACCAATTACCATGGCGAATTTTGGACGGATCTTACGGGGATTCATAATTTGAATTATTTAAGTTATTTATATTTTTACTTGGGTTGTAAAATATTTTAATTTTACCGCCAATAAATCAATTAGTTACGGTATTGGTACCGAAGTCCTACAAATGTTCATTGATAACTGATAAACTGAAAAAACAATTCCATTTTTTTGCCATATTTTGCCCCCGCATTGTCAGAATATGTCCTCATAATGGTTTGTGTTTGTCGTTTTAATGTGCATTTGCTTAAACCGATTTTCAAGCCGGCGTGAATTGGAAAGCCGCCATCATTATAATAAAAAACTCACCGAGTTGACTCACAATAGAGTACATCTTGGCAAGGTTATTGCCAAAAAAGGATTGGCATTTATACTCTATAATTTTCTGACACTAAGGAGCTATTATGAACACCGCTAAACCAAGTACACAACCATCACCACTTATGAGTTTGCTCAATTTTTTGGGCGTGAGCCTGTTAGCATCAGCGGGTGTCTCAGTGCTACTCGTTGGAATTGTGTTGTTGTTATCTTGGCTGGGCTAATTTAAGTCAGTTGGTATAAACGGTATTAATGGTACCATGAAAAAGCCTCTGAGAGAGAATAGAAAGCCTCGATTATGGGGAGGCATGATCCTTGGGATTGCCATGGGCGTTGCGGCATGGCAATTCAGTCAGGGCCAAGAGGTGTATATCCAAGCTTGGTTAGCGCATGGTTTGCTACACACGGCTTGGGTACGCACTCAAGCGAGTGGGCACCATGTCAAACCTTGGCCTGGGGCAAACACTTGGCCGCTGGCACGCTTATCAGTCCCCCATTTGAATGTTGATCAGATTGTCCTCGCTCGTGCCGGCGAGGGGATGTCAGCTTTTGCACTGGGGCATTCAGATAGCAGCGTCTTGCCGGGTGAATTGGGCAATAGTGTACTCAATGCACCTCATCGTGATACCTTTTTTAGTTTTTTGAAGAGGTTAAAAGAAGGCGATACGCTGGTGCTTGAATCTCTGGGCAGTGGGCGCTGGCATTATCAGGTATCGCTCGTTAGGGTGGTTTATAGAACTGAGACTTATTGGGTTCAGCCGAGTTTGAATCGACGTTTAACCTTAGTTAGTTGCTATCCCTGCACCGAGGGCGAGGACGGTCGACGTTTTATAGTGATTGCCGAAGAAATCGAAAGAATGGCATGAGTAATGCCAATATCTCGCGATTAAATGATAACAAAGGCTTATTAAATCACTCTTATTAAAAGGAAAGTTTTCTCATTGATTTTACATTCGAGGCCAAAGTTTTTTTAATTTGGCCTCGAATACTCAATTCAACCCTTAATTCGCATGAGTTAAGTGAACCCTCACCTCCCTCTCCCTCAAATCGCATGAGCGTTAGAGTCATCCAAAAAAGTTTTGTCCGTTTCCTTGACTGGGTAATAGACTTGTCCGTCAATAAATAAGAAAGCCAGGGGCGTTTTCCAGGGGCTTTAATAACACATACCGAAGGGGCTAATAGAAAAGCCCCTTTGGTACGACATTAATATAGCCAGGGGCATCGCCCATGGAGGGAAGGAGGGAACAATTACCAAAAGATCGCACTCGACTCAAAAGCCTTTTTCTAGTCAGGCAGAATGACTGCTATCGGCCGCGGTTGTCCATTCACTTGTAACACACCGCCCTCAAGATGTATTTGGCTACGATAATAGTCTTTGTTGTCTTCGTCGGGTATCAAAATTCCCTTTTCGACCCACGTTTTAAGGTGTTGTCCTATCGTTTTGCGTGCCGTGGGCTGGGCCCCCGGCGACGTTTCTTCTGTTAACTGGCGCAATAGCGCTTGAGGTATGTGCATCTCCAGTTGTGCAGAAATGGCATTGATAAGCAGTTGAGGATTGAACAAAGCAAAGATTCCTCCCTCAAACGGAGCCATTTTTACCCATAGCTGCCCACGGACTTCTCCTTCAGGCATGTTCAAATTCAAGCGGGTAATGGCAAATTCGGGCGAATGCTTTAGTAACGCCATTCCCTCCGGTGCTAACCTTAACATTGCCATCTCTTTCGGCAATCCCTGATTTTGCGTCTTAACCCATGTATTTTGGAGACGACTCAAAGTTGGCATATGCCAATTCTTTAATTCAAAATCACCATAACCGGGGCCATAGCGATCCGCGCCGACTTGTGCCTGCAGCAACCCGGTTTTCACCGTGATCATCAGCTTATTGCTGACGATATTGTTATTGCCTTCCACCTGAATCCCTTCCAATTTCACCTGCGGTGTTTGTTTACCATGCAGTAGTATATCTGCAATACTTAGACTAGCACTTTGCTTGGAATCCGCGCCCGGTTGCACTGATATCTGAAGTTTGGCATTTTGTACGACTATCCGGCCTTTGTCCGTCTCTAATTGTATTTGTGGAGTGTGTATCTCAGTCCGGACGGCCGCAAGGTTGTGTTTGGTGTACACTTTGCCTTGTAAACCTTGCCATTGCAGGTGAGCCTTGTCGTATTTAACGGTCAACGGGGGTATTTTTAGCGTACTGACGGTATCGCCATTGATTTGCACTTTAGTACGCATGTCCAGTAGCGTAGGCTTCTCAGAGACTGAGGTCGATACAAAAATGTTATTCAAAAACTTTTGCGTCGATGCTTGAGCCTCAATCTTAGAGCCTTCAGTCGATTGAACCTCCATATCAGAGCCGGTACGCAAAGTGGTATGAATCGTGGCGTCAGTTATCGGCAAAAAACCATGATCAATATCATGCACGAAAGTCAAACGCCCATCATTGGCGGCCGTGTTGGAGGCTTCTGACATCTCAAAAGTGGATTGGGCTACCGAGCGAAACCAGCCGCGCTGATAGGTGGTGTCCACGAGTTTCATGTTGGCAGCGGGATAAAATTTGTGATTGAGTTTAGTGAATCTTTTTTCCGCTTCGATGCCCGTCCAATAGGGAATGGTACTCACAGCAGCGAGTATAAGGAGTGCAATTACGAGTATGATTTTTTTCATAGTGTCAAGGTAATAAAAATAATTAATTAAGTAGAATTGTTTTTTAGTATAGCATAGTTGGAGTATTATCCCATCGTGCCTAGTAATGTACAGCGAATGATGGTAATTAGTACAACGACACAAGCGCGGATAAGCGAATTAGTACAACTAATTACGCGGATAAACGAATTAGTACAACTAATTACGCGGATAAGCGAATTCGGATAAACGAATTAGTACAACTAATTACGCGGATAAACGAATTAGTACAACACAACTAATTACGCGGATAAACGAATTAGTACAACGACACAAGCGCGGATAAACGAATTAGTACAACTAATTACGCGGATAAACGAATTAGTACAACTAATTACGCGGATAAGCGAATTAGTACAACAAATTGAGAACTTACGCATTGATAAACTTAATTTTTTGTATTCACGATTAATATCAATGAGTTATGAATATTTTACCAATGGCTAAATTGATGAAAATTGCCCAAAAACAACTGACCCTAAATTTGTAATTCCTTGTATTTAAAAGTAATCATAAATATTTTCATCTGTCAATGCGTAAGTCCTAAAATTTATATTATATTTTGTCATATAAATAGTTTGGCAGTTAAAAACATCCTCGTAAAGCCAAACCTCGGATGTTATCCCCAAGTAATTTTTAATTCGTTTATCCGCGTAATTAGTTGTACTATAAGACGTGGTAGCGATTATTAATTCGTTTATCCGCGTAATTCGTTGTACTATAAGACGTGGTAGCGATTATTAATTCGTTTATCCGCGTAATTCGTTGTACTCGCGTCATTAGTTGTACTCGCGTAATTAGTTGTACTTCATAAGAGACGTGGTAGGAATAATTCGTTTATCCGCGTAATTCGTTGTACTCGCGTCATTAGTTGTACTCGCGTCATTAGTTGTACTATCAGACGTGGTAGCGATTATTAATTCGTTTATCCGCGTAATTCGTTGTACTCGCGTAATTAGTTGTACTCGCGTAATTCGTTGTACTCGCGTAATTAGTTGTACTTACTATGAGACGTGGTAGGGACAATTCGTTTATCCGCGTAATTCGTTGTACTTCATAAGAGACGTGGTACCCATTATTAACTCGTTCATTCCGGTAATCTATTTGGTTTTACTCACTAAATCATGTTTGAACCCAACAAAAACCAACCAATACCACGCACCCGCGTCAAAATCTGTGGGATTACTCGCCCACAAGACGCCGTACTCGCAGCCAAACTCGGCGCTGATGCCATTGGCTTAGTCTTTTACGAAAAAAGTCCACGCGCCGTAAAAATTGATCAGGCGCAAGCTATATTGCAAGAATTGCCAGCATTTGTGACAGTAGTTGGATTATTTGTCAACGCCGATCCAACCCTCGTGCATGGCATTTTGGCACAAGTGCCGTTAGATATACTGCAATTTCATGGCGACGAATCACCCGATGACTGTATACGCTTTGGTAAACCTTATATTAAAGCCTTACGCATGCGTAAAAACGTTGATGTTCAAGCATTTGCACAACGCTATGCTCATGCCAAAGCCATCTTGTTAGACAGCCATGTGCGAGGATTCAAAGGCGGCACAGGCGTAGTATTTGATTGGCAACAAGTCCCGAAGCAAATGTCAAAACCCATCATCGTGGCTGGCGGCTTAACGCCAGAGAATGTGAACCAAGCTATTACCACGTTACATCCTTATGCCGTTGATGTCAGCGGTGGGGTAGAATCTGCTAAAGGTATTAAAGACGCGGACAAAATGGCCGCATTTATGAGAGGTGTTTCAATGTCAAGGAGCAAACCACTTTCCACCATCAAGCCACAAAGTTTACCAGATGAACACGGTCATTTTGGGCCTTATGGCGGAAGCTTTGTCGCAGAAACGCTGATGCAGCCGTTAGAAGAGTTGCGACAAGCTTATGAACGTTATCTGAACGATTCCGACTTTTTATCCGAACTCAACAACGATTTACACCATTTTGTCGGCCGGCCTTCGCCATTGTATCACGCCGCTCGCCTAACTGAAAAAATAGGTGGAGCGCAAATTTACCTCAAGCGCGAAGATTTAAACCATACCGGCGCACACAAAATCAATAATACTGTCGGGCAAGCTTTGCTTGCCAAACGCATGGGTAAAAAGCGCGTTATTGCAGAAACCGGTGCCGGGCAACATGGCGTGGCAACGGCGACACTCGCGGCACGCTTTGGCATGGAATGCGTCGTCTACATGGGCGCAGAAGATATAAAACGCCAAGCCATCAACGTTTATCGTATGCGCCTACTGGGGGCCGAAGTTCGCGCCGTCAATTCTGGCTCGAAAACCTTAAAAGACGCGCTCAACGAAGCCATGCGCGATTGGGTGACCAATATTGATAATACCTTTTATATTATAGGCACCGTTGCCGGGCCGCACCCCTATCCGGCGATGGTGCGCGATTTTCAGGCCGTGATAGGACGCGAGACTCGCCAACAACTTAAAACTCAGGCCGGATGTTCACCCGATGTGTTGATTGCTTGCGTTGGTGGAGGTTCTAATGCCATCGGCTTGTTTTATCCTTTTTTGGATGACAAAAACATTACCATGTATGGCGTAGAAGCGGCCGGCGAAGGTTTAGAAACGGGCCACCATGCGGCCCCGTTATGTACAGGTAAAACCGGCGTTTTGCATGGCAATCGGACTTATTTGATGTCAGATGAGGACGGACAAATCATTGAAACACATTCAATTTCTGCGGGATTGGACTATCCGGGTGTTGGGCCTGAACATGCCTGGCTCAAAGACTCTAAGCGCGTCCAATATGTGGCGGTGACGGATAATGAAGCCCTAGAGGCCTTTCACGATTTAACTCGTTTGGAAGGCATTATGCCGGCCCTAGAATCCAGTCATGCTTTAGCCTATTGTAAAAAAATAGCGCCCACCCTCTGCAAAGACCAAATTATCGTGGTCAATCTATCAGGACGCGGAGATAAAGATATTCATACCGTCGCCACGCTAGAAGGAATTGAAATATGAGTCGTTTAACAACGTGTTTTGATAATTTACGCGCCCAACAACGCACTGCCCTGATTCCGTTTATCACGGCCGGCGATCCAACGCCAACGCTAACAGTGCCGCTGATGCATGCATTAGTAGAGGCAGGGGCCGATGTCATTGAATTAGGCGTACCTTTTTCTGATCCCATGGCCGATGGGCCGGTGATTCAACGCGCCAGTGAGCGTGCCCTAGCCGCCGGCACACGTTTGCGTAATGTCTTAGACATGGTAAAAACCTTTCGGGAACAAGACAAAACCACGCCGGTTGTGCTAATGGGCTATCTTAACCCTATAGAAGTCATGGGTTATAAACCGTTTGTGGAGGCCGCCAAAGCGGCCTTTGTTGATGGCGTATTAACGGTAGACTTGCCACCTGAAGAAGTGGCCGAGTTTGGTGAACTCTTACGCTCACACGACATCGCACAGATTTTTCTGTTAGCGCCAACCACGACTGCTGAACGCATTAAACGTATTTGTACCCAAGCCAGCGGTTATTTATACTATGTCTCGCTCAAAGGCGTGACAGGCAGTGCTAATCTTGATGTTACCGCGGTAGCCGATAAGGTGGCCGAAATTCGTCGATATAGTGATTTGCCGATAGGCGTAGGTTTTGGCATTAAGGATGCTGAGACGGCCGCGCAAGTGGCTAAAGTCAGTGATGCCGTGATTGTGGGAAGTGCTTTAGTGCGACAAGTTGAAACGGAGCCTCAAAATAAACTGTTGGAAACGATACCAGCGTTTTTGCGAGAACTGCGGCAAGCAATGGATGCGCTATAAACCTAAACTACAAGGATTTTACTTACCATTCGCCTAATAAAATCATAACAACGTGAATTTATTTAAGTGCGGTTCGGTAGCTTTCCCAAAGGTGCCGACTTTATCATACCCCTCACCCCAAATCCCTTACCGGAAGTGGGCCAGGGTAAGGCTCAACACTGTAAAGATTTTGGCGTTTATAGCTATCCGTTTCGGAAAGCTTTGCTAACCAAAGGTTCGCGTCTTCTAAGTACTACTCTCTCATATGAGAAAACTCTTGGCACATCCTGTCCAACCGGTCCAATTCTGAAAATATTAATAATAACAGTATGTTATTTAGGTGTTGGATAGAAATAACAACAAGATTAATCTAGTCCATCTGGCCCAATTTCTGACAAATTCGAGTCGTGTTCGGCAATATGCGGGTATTAAGTTGGCAATGAGCGAGTAAATGATTTTGGGCCAGATAGGTCAAGATAAATGACATCAAAAATAGGGTTATTGCGGATTTTTCCTGATGAATAGTACGTTTCATAAGAGTGGGCCATATGGGCCATATGTGCCGATAGTTTTTAAAAAAACCTCTCTTCTCTTATATGAGAAAACTCTTGGCACATCCTGTCCAACCTGTCCAATTCTGAAAACCCTCAATTCGTTTAGTAGCAATATTCGTTGCACTTAATACTGCCAAACTCTCCATCAATTCGTTTATCCGCGTAATTCGTTGTACTTTCCTGACTCTTCTCTTCTCTTCTCTTCTCTTCTCTTCTCTTCTCTTCTCTTCTCTTCTCTTCTCTTCTCTTCTCTTATATGAGAAAACTCTTGGCACATCCTGTCCAACCTGTCCAATTCTGAAAATATTAATAATAACAGTATGTTATTTAGGTATTGGATAGAAATAACAACAAGATTAATCTAGTCCATCTGGCCCAATTTATGAGAAATTCTGGAATACACGGGTATTAAGTTGGCAATGAGCGAGTAAATTATTTTGGGCCAGATAGGGCCAGATAAATGGCATTAGTACAACGAATATTGCTACTAAACGAATTGTCTGTCTTTGAGTCTGGAGACAAACAGTACAACGAATATTGCTACTAAACGAATTGTCTGTCTTTGAGTCTGGAGACAAACAGTACAACGAATATTGCTACTAAACGAATTGTCTGTCTTTGATTCTGGAGACAAACAGTACAACGAATTACACGGATAAACGAATTGTCTGTCTTTGATTCTGGAGACAAACAGTACAACGAATATTGCTACTAAACGAATTGTCTGTCTTTGAGTCTGAAGACAAAAGGAAAAGTTAATTAACGAATCAAACCAAGTTTTTCAAAATTTAGTCGTTAATTTCCCAATTCGCTGTACTCATCAACAATGGAAAAAACTTTCCCACTAACCACAAACCAACCTGACGAAGAGGCGGTTTATGAACGATAATATTGTAGCTCATTTCAAACCCAATGGGATACCCGAATATCTCAAACAGCGCCCCGAATGGATCGTTTGGGGAAAAAAATTGCCTCGCGGTTCGTTTCGTAGTACACTAATAAATACTTAAATACGGGCTAAATTAAAACCCAGCCGCAGCCGTACGATTGAAATCGGTAAATAATGGCAAAGCGGCGTAACGCGTGTCAATACGCGGTATACGGTTGTGTCTTAACGCGTTAATTATGTTGAGACTCAAACCGTTAAACGAGTTATTTGATAATTTGTAGTGGACAGGACTTTATTGTCTTGCCCACTAACCACAAACCAACCTGAAGTAGAGGTGATTTATGAGTGGCAATATTGTAGCTCATTTCAATCCCAATGGGATACCCGAATATCTCAAACAGCGCCCCCAATGGATCGTTTGGGGAAAGCGGACAAGACAATATAAAGATGAGTTGCTCAAAGACGGCAAATTAAACCGAATTCCTTTTGAGCCTCGCACGGGTGAGGTTGCTAAAAGCAATGATCCGAACAGCTGGGGAACAATATCAGACGCGATTCTGGCATACCAAAGCGCTTGGTACAACGGTATTGGGTTTATGTTTGCCGAAAATGATGGTCTTGTTGGCATTACTCTCAATCATTGCTTTCTTGTCGGCACAAAAACATTAATACCCGAAGCCAAGCAAATTATAGCACGTTTTGACGCTACCTTTGCCGAAATTTCCCCAAGTGGTGATGGCAGTGGTGATGGACTTCACATCTACTGCTTTGGCCTCGCTTCGCATTGTGGCAAAAGCGAATATGCGCCGTGGCTCGAATTATACGGTAAAGATATTACCGGGCATCGTTCCAATCGCTACTTTTGCGTCACCGGTAATCGGTTCTCCAAAACACGGGAGATCACTGATTGTCAAGCCTCTCTGTCTTGGTTGCATCAGACTTTCAAAGTACCTGCGACACCTGCCATAACCTCTCCAATCCCCGCCACCACCATTTCCAACGACAGCTCGTCTTGCCTAAAGAAAGACGTTCAGTCCCCGCCACCACCATTTCCAACGACAGTTCGTCTCGCCTAGAGAAAGACGATTTTAAGGCAATACCTGCGACGCGTGCCATAACCTCTTCAGTTCCCGCCACCACCATTTCCAACGACAGCTCGTCTCGGCTAGAGAAAGATGTTTTTAAGGCTTTTGATGAGGAAGTCTTAAAAGCACAGCTAGCGAGTGAAGACTCGCAAAATGCTCAACGCTTTAAGTCCGCATCGAGTTCTTGGGCTGCCCCTGTTACGACGGGGGAAGTTGAGACGGCATTGCTGAACGATCAACCCTTTAACTCCGCCTCGGCTTTAAATGAACTTTGTAATCATCGTGAAGCACAACGTACTATTGCAAGCGGCTTTAACGGAACCGGCACACGGGCCGAACCCGAAAAGGTTCTCAAACACATTGCGACACAGGCAAAAAGTACTGTGGGTGCTGCGGCTTCAAGTGTTGTCTCGCCTGACGCTAAACCAGCGTTTCCTTTCACTGACTTAGGAAATGCCGAACAATTCGTACATTTGTACGGTGATCAGGTTCGTTATTGCCACCAGAATAAGTCATGGTACATTTGGAATGGGCGTCGATGGGAACGTGATCGAAAAATGCGATCCATGGAACTTGTGCATAAGACTGTCCGTAGTATTTTGACTGATGCCGCAAATACTCGGCTTTCTAAAGAACAAGCCAAATTGGCAGCCAAGCATGCCTTTAAGAGTGAAAATAGCACTCGTATGAAGGCGATTCTTGAACATGCTCGTCCAAAGGTTAGTCTTGCTCAAGACGAATTAGATGCCCACCCAATGCTGTTAAATGTCAAAAATGGCATTGTGGATTTGAAAACCGGACAGTTATTGCCACACAACCCTAAGCTATTGCTTTCTCAAATTGCCAACAC
>NBMI01000184.1 GCA_002085445.1 Candidatus Parabeggiatoa sp. nov. 2 | reverse complement strand
CTTTATCATTTTCGTCATCCAGTGTGTGTTTTTCCATAAATTGATTTTACCTACTGTTTGAAAGGCAATAACTATAACACATTTTCCTTAACTTAATGGCATTGGCGCGTAGGGTGGGTAGAATAAAAGCGAACCGAAGGTCAACGAAGTTAAACCCACCGCTTTTTCCTTCAGTGCCTGACGGGGTTTGCAACTGGGGTGTTAAATTTGGGTTGAGCTGAAAAAAGCGTTTAACGACAGAATTAACACCCCAATTTGCAACCCCGTCCGAAACTGTTTCCGTCGTGCGAATTTTGTTGAGGCCGATAACAGTGTCATTTAATTCTAGGACTTACGCACTCAGTAAAGTAAACAATTGATTTTATTTAAAAACGTTAAAAATAACGCGCTAGGCCTTTTAGACGTAACTGATTGAATATTCAATCAATTAATTTTGTCAATGCGTAAGTCCTATGCCTAAAAAATGATTTCAAATAACACATAAAAAAACCATTTCTAATTTACGAACTTTTGTCCGCTACACAGATAACCAACAAGAAATCCCGGCTATAATGTCGTAGTTATTTGGACACATTTTAACCATTATTTTTATAGGGTTATTGGCACTGGTTTGGGGGCCATAAACTCATTTGGAAACATTCAAATTAAAGTATGGCCCCCTTTCGCTCACAAATACAACAACTGCGTGTGCATAAATGCGAATGAAAAATGAAAAATGTAAAATGTAAAATGTAAAATGTAAAATGAATAAAGAGTTATAAAATAACTTATCAAACCAAACTACAATTTGGAGTCCTGCCAAGATTTATCGATGGAGTCCAAGATTTATCTTGGAAAAAATTCGCTTATCCGCGTAATTAGTTGTACTCAATTCCTTTATCCGCGCAATTCGTTGTACTCAATTCCTTTATCCGCGCAATTCGTTGTACTAAGATTGCCGCGTCTTACATGCGTAAGTCCGATGCCTAAAAAAAACCACTACCCAATCTTTTTTTAAGATATAATGCCCATCCCTGCCGCCCGACGTGCCAACCCTGAAGGGGTTGGGGCCCCTCCCCGGCCCCTTCCCCAAGTTTCACTTGGGGCAACGAAACATAAGGAGAAAAAAAATGGCTTCCGTCTATGATATTGCCAAAAGCTTTCTTTTGCTTGATGATAAAAATGATGGTGAAGGCATCACTAACCTTAAGCTTCAAAAGTTAGTTTACTATACACAAGGTTTTCATTTAGCCATTTTTGACAAGCCACTATTCGATGAAGAAATTAAGGCTTGGAAACAGGGTCCAGTCGTGCTTGATTTATATCAAGCGTATAAAAAGCATGCTAAAGACTGTTTACCTTTGCCTGATGATTTTAGTCTTGAGCAATTGAGCAAAGACGAGTTTGAATTGGTTGAAGAGGTTTACCGTGTTTTTGGACAATATGCCGCTTGGAAATTAAGAGAAATGACACACGAGGAACCGCCTTGGAAAAATCAGGAATTTGATATGGGTGTTATCCCTAAGTCTGAATTGAAAGACTATTTTAAAACGAGGCTTAATTAAAGATGGGAGACAAAAAACCAAGCAGGTTCAAAAAAACCGGGGCAAACAAAGGTAAGAGAATTTCTGCGTTGGAGTTATCTCCTGACTATGATAGTATGCCTCCTTTCACTTCAATGGATTCAAGACAACACGAAATAGGGATTTTCAGAACTGACTAAGCGATTTATAAAAGGCGGAAGATTTCTTGGAAAAAACTCAAGCAAAAGTCTAGGCATGGCTTAGGATTTGAGAAAATTAACAAAAATAGCCTAACTGCGCCATTCCCGCAGTTTATAAGTGACGATGTTGATCATTTTCTAGCATTCCGATACAGTGGCAAAAAGGCTATGGTTGGTTATCGTCAAAAAGAGGTTTTCTTTGTTTTATGGTTTGATCATGATTTTACGCTGTACAAACATTAGGGTACTGGGATCGTTAAATGTCAATAATTTGACTCAAGGTAAGCGAAGTCAGTTAAAATTATCAAGGCATTATTAATGCGAATTAAGGGTTAAATTGAATCTTATAAATTCTTGTAAGTGGAAAACGCGCTTTGACGCGCTTTGACGCAAGAGACATCCAAATATGCGTGGCGCATGCAAGCGTTAAATAATGGAGTCCAAGATTTATCTTGGACAAAATTCGTTTATCCGCGTAATTAGTTGTACTAAGATTGCCGCGTCTTACATGCGTAAGTCTCGGCCAATATAAGCGTTTACCGAATCACGTTTTTACAAGCCGATGGAACCATTCATCAATGAAAAATGAAAAATGAAAAATGAAAAATGAAAAATGAAAAATGATTAATTCAATGATAAGCCGTAACCCGTTTTGAAGAGGGAAAATCGACACCTAAACAAAACTTAGGAACGGCCCATAAGGAAAGTCTTCTCAATTCGGCCGAATACCAACATGATTTAATGGCAACCGCTGTGAGGACTCAGCTAGAAAATTCTCAGGTATTTCATTTTCATGATACCTCTGAGACAGCGCGGTTACGTGCGAATTGTGATATTGAAAATCACCATACCCTGATGAGTGATGGCAGTAATTTAGCAGCCATTCTTTACAAATTACGCGATATCAAACGCCCTTATTATGAGCGCATTGTTAAAACGGTTCGCTTGATTGCGCCCTTTTTTAAGGATTTTGTCCTAAAGCCAGAAATAAACCCTAACTATATTCAACTGCGTTGGCGCGATCAAAATAGCGACTATGAGTTTCGAGCGCATCAACTGTCAGATGGCACATTACGCACAATGGTATTAATCACGTTATTGTTACAACCAGAATCTGATTTACCCGCGCTGATTGTGCTAGATGAACCAGAATTAGGCCTTCATCCTTACGCGATTAATATTATTGCATCCCTTATCCACCGGGTTTCGACACAAACACAAATTATGTTGGCAACTCAATCGAGTACCTTTCTTGACTATTTTGAGCCAGAACAGGTGATTGTTGTAGAACACCAACAAGGCGTTTCTTCTTTCAAGCGTCTTGAACCGGCATCACTGAGCGAGTGGTTAGAAGAATATACTTTGAGTGAATTGTGGGAAAAAAATGTGACGGGAGGACGATAAAAATTGTGAATTGTGAATATTAAGCAAATTGCGATAGCAAATTATCAAGGCATTATTAAAAGTAGCATTACCGCAATACCAGTAGATAGTCAATGGCTATTTTTGACTGGTGAAAATGGATTTTGAAGAATAGAAATCCGATTTTTCAAAAAAATCGGATTTCTTTAACCAAGTAATTGGCGCTTCGCCACTGCGTTTCGTTGTACTCAGGTTAATCCGTTTATCCCCGTCATCCGTTGTCCTAGTCATGCGATTTAGGGGCCATAAACTCATTTGGAAACATTCAAATTAAAGTCTGGCCCCCTTTCGCTCACAAATACAACAAATGCGTATGCACAAATGCGAATATCGATATAAAAATGAAAAATGTAAAATGAATAAAGAGTTATAAAATAACTTATCAAACCAAACTACAATTTGGAGTCCTGCCAAGATTTATCGATGGAGTCCAAGATTTATCTTGGACAAAATTCGCTTATCCGCGTAATTAGTTGTACTCAATTCGCTTATCCGCGCAATTGGCGCTTCGCCACTGCGTTTCGTTGTACTCAGGTTAATCCGTTTATCGGCCCGTCATCCGTTGTCCTAGTCATGCGATTTGGGGGCCATAAACTCATTTTGAAACATTCAAATTAAAGTCTGGCCCCCTTTTGCTCACAAATACAACAACTGCGTGTGCATAAATGCGAATGAAAAATGAAAAATGTAAAATGTAAAATGTAAAATGAATAAAGAGTTATAAAATAACTTCTCAAACCAAACTACAATTTGGAGTCCTGCCAAGATTTATCGATGGAGTCCAAGATTTATCTTGGACAAAATTCGTTTATCCGCGTAATTCGTTGTACTCAATTCGCTTATCCGCGCAATTCGTTGTACTAAGATTGCCGCGTCTTATATATTATGCGGCTTGATAAAGTGCCTAAGCATTGTTTTTCAACACAGAGTTCACAGAGTACCACAGAGTCTCACAGAGATTATAAAGCTAAGAATTTCTCTGTGAAACTGCCATAATGTTTATTAACGAGTGAGCCAACAAAACTTGCCTCTAAAACAAAATAATCAAACGTTTATGTTATCTATACAATCCTTTTATTCACAGATTGAACGCGCTAAACCAGCAGCACGGCGATTATTATGGCTGGTGACATTGACTTTGACGCAGCCAGTACCATTTTGGTTGTTAAAAAAAGTCTGGGCTGGTGAAGTCGAATCCTCGCCCCTAGAATCTTTATTGCAGGAACTGACTGAGTTGGAACTCTTGCAAAGCGAAGGCGGCGAGCAAGTTGTGTACCGTTTTGAGCCAAAAGTGCGCGAAAGTTGCCTGGTTTGGATGGATGAACATCCCGCTGAAAAAGATCAAATAGAAAAAATTTATGGGCAATGGTACGCCACCTCGGCAACACATCCATTGATAAACGCGCCTTCTGAAGATGTGTTTTTTGATAAGACTCACCCACAGAGTTTGCCCAGTGCCATTAAGCAAATTGCGATAGCAAATTATCAAGGCATTATTAAAACCAGCATTACCGCAATACCAGTAGATAGTCAATGGCTATTTTTGACTGGGGAAAATGGATTTGGAAAAACGGCTATTTTACAAGCGATTGCTATTGGTTTATTGGGTAAACAGGATAACAATAGAATTTTGACGGATGAGGATTGTCAAATCAGTATTGAATTAAAACACTTAGGTGATAATCAAATAACGCATCTTGGTGAGCCACACAAAACGCATTTTGTCGCCTACGGTTCTTCACGGTTGCAAATTCAAAACCAATCGGCTCAAAATGAAATTTCAGAAAAGAGTACCACGACTTATAGTTTATTTAATCCCGATGGGATTTTGTTAAATATTGAATATGCGCTGTTGTTATGGTATCTCACCAAAAATCCTAAATATGAACTCGTCAAAGCCACGTTACTTAAACTATTGCCATCAATGGCTGATATACAAATCAAGCATAATAGTGAAGTGGTTTATATTGAAAAAGAACAAAAGGACAGCAATGAAGTTTATCAGTCGCTGCCCTTTGAAAAATTAGCGGCTGGTTATAAAAGCATCATTGCGATGATTGGTGATATGTTAATTCGTTTTTATCAGCAACACCCCGTTATAATTGATTTGCATTTTCATCCCAAATTGCAGAGACGGTGGCCGCTTTTATTATCTGACGTTTTTCCTAAAGTACAATTTATCGCTTCGACACATAGCGTTATTCCGTTGTTAGCGGCTCCCGAAAACTCGGTTTTTTTTAAAGTCACTCGAAACAAAGCGGCGGGTATTCAATTAGAGCAAATAAAGATCGATATTAAAAATTTGCTGCCTAATTCTCTATTAACATCACCGCTGTTTGATTTGGAAGGGGCAGACATTAAGCCCAATGCCATATCGTAACGAATAACTAACTGATTTAATCAAAGTAGTACAACGGATACTCGAAATAAACGGATAAAAAAACCTTAAAAAATCATCATTTTAGCAAAATAATTATTAATTATTAATATAGCCTGGGGCAGCGCCCCAGGAAAATATTGCCATTCACAAAAAATCTCAGGCGAATGAATGGGTTAATCCTTTCTTATAACGAAACCTTGTAGTTCTTATGAGTTAATCCGTTTTTATAACGAAACCTTGTAGTTCTTATGAGTTAATCCGTTTTTATAACGAAACCTTGTAGTTCTTATGAGTTAATCCTTTCTTATAACGAATCCTTGTAGTTCTTAATATAGGAGATCAAGCAATGACTTTACGTCGCTTAATACTTTTGTGTGGTTTAGCTTGCTTAAACAGTTTGCCGGTTTTAGCCGAACCAGAAGAAGTGTATCGGTTTGAACGGATGTGGCCGGTATTGCAGCAACCTTGGTATTTTGATGAGATTTGGGATATTGCGATTAGTCGGCAAGAACACGTTTATGTGGTTGATAGGCGTAATAATCTGGTGCAGAAATTGACCTTGGATGGTCATTTGATTACCCAGTTTGGCACCTTTAACGAAGGCATTCGGCCGATAGAAATGGCGGTCGATAGCAAAGAAAATGTCTATGTTTCATATACAGTTACCAATCTTCTGGTTGATAGCGGCGAAGAAACTTTCTCTGAAATGCTCTCTGAAACAACGGCGAGTCGTTTGGAGCATTGGTCTCATTTGATACGAAAGTTTAACGCCCACGGTGAACTGATCTCCGATAAATGGAGACAATCTAGTCAATGTTCTGAGAACCTGGGCCACATTGCCGTCGATCACCAAGACAATATGTATGTGACTTGTGTGCCAAAAGAGGGACAACCGTTTGTCCACAAATTGACTTCAGACGGACAATGGCTGGAAAAATGGCCGGTTAATTCGGATGGCGATATCGCTATAGATCGTGATCATGTTTATATTTTGGATAGAAACGGCAACCGTGTCCAAAAATATACGCTCAGTGGCGAGTGGGTGATGAATTGGAAGACTGATGAGGAGGGTGAAACCAGCGATTTCGTTTTTTACAAGACTAAGGATATAGCTGTTGATAGTCACGGCAATATATATGTGACAGACAATTTGAACCGCATTCAACAATTTAGCTCAGATGATGGTCAATTGCTTAACCAATGGCATGATGAGATTAATTTGGGTGGCGCACTTCAAATAGTTTTCCAACAATTATCCTCGATGATGTGGCAAGCTTTCAAGTTGGGTTTATATAGCAGCCTTTGTCCCACAACAGATAGTGTCCCAAACGTTCCAAACGAGGCTAATGAGAATGTTGAAACTTGTAGTCAATGGCAAATGTTTGAAGCCCTACTAGATTATGAATCTTCTTTTCCCATGACTATTGCTGTCGGGCCACAAAGTAATGTTTATGTTGGCTATACCATGCCATTGTCTGCCATTAAGAAATACACCTCGGCCGGCCAGTTCATCACTCAATGGACGAGCGGTGGTAGCAGCACCCCTCAACTCTTGCAAATGTTTAAAGATTTACTTCAAGATGTCATACAATTGGCAGACGATAGTGGAGGCAACGCACAATTTCAATTTCATCAGCCTACTGACATTGCCAGAGATAAAAACGGTGATCTTTACGTCATTGATAGCTTAGCACATCGTGTTTTAAAATTCACCGCTGAAGGGCAATTGGTTACCCAGTGGGGAGAATTGGGCCAAGGTGAAGGACAGTTTAGTTCTCCCAAGGGGATAGCCATAGACATGGACGAAAACATTTATATCGTTGATAGTGGCAATTACCGCATCCAGAAATTGACTGCCGATGGGACGTTTGTTGCACAGTGGGGAAAATTAGGTATTGGTGACAGCGATTTTTTGGCACCCACATACATAGCGGTAGACAATAACAACAATGTTTATGTGGTCGATAATTTAGCTCGGCAGATCAAAAAGTTCACATCAGAGGGTCGTTTTATCAAGGCGTTTGGCGACAAGCATTTGATTTTGCCTTGGAGTATCACTGTGGATAACAACGATAATATTTATGTGACCGATCCTGAGAACGGAAATATCCACAAATTCACGACAGACGGTAACTTTGTGGGAGAGTGGCGCACTCAAGGTAGTCAGGACGGTCAATTTGAAAATCCCTTATATGTGCCCTTATTTGCGCCCTTATATGTAGCAACAGATGAAGACGGCAATGTCTATGTGTCGGATTTAACAAATCGCCGCATTCAGAAATTCAGACCGAATGGGCAATTCATGACTCAATGGGGTGCTTTTGGTACCAACCCCGGTCAATTTAATAGGGCGGATAGCTTAACTGTCAGCCCTGATGGTGATCGCGTTTATGTGGTTGAACAGACGAATAATCGCATTCAGGTGTTCAACCGTACCCTCTATGATGTAGGTAAAGCTATCATTGTGGCAGGCGGAAAAGATAAGAATAAGGGTAACAACTTGTGGGATGCGACGCAAATGGTGTCTCACTTTGCCTACCGCACCCTTGTTTATCAAGGTTTTACCAAAGACAGCATTTATTATCTTAATGCTAACGACAAGATTGATCTTGATAATAATGAAGTCGCCGATGATGTTGATGAGAAACCCACCAAGGAACAGTTGAAATACGCCATTACTCAATGGGCTAAAGGAACAGATAACTTGACAATCTACCTGACAGATCATGGGGGCTATGAAACCTTTCAACTCAATAATACGGAGGTGCTCACTGCGGCCGAACTTGATAAATGGTTGAATACGCGCCAATCTGACATGACGGGTAACATTAAGATTATCTATGATGCGTGTCATTCAGGTAGCTTCTTGCCCCAATTATCAGGCCCGGATCGCATGCTAATTACCAGTGCCAAGGCAGAGGAATCGGCTTATTTTCTGAGTCAAGGTTCTTTGTCTTTTTCAAGCTATTTTTGGACCCATATTTTTAATGGGCTGAAGATTGGCGAGGCGTTTAATCAAGCGAAAACGGCCATTGGCTATTATTTACCTCAATATGAGGGTGAACAAACGACCACACAAACCCTGCTACTAGAGGCCAATGGTGATCGTTCCGCTAACCAACCGGCAGATTTTGAAATAGTACAGGGAAAAGCCATTGGTAATGGGACACCAATTGAAGGTAACGCGCCAGTTATTGTTTCTGTTTCAGTTCAAAAACAAGAACTCGCCAATACTGATGAAAGTGTGGTGATAACTGTCGAAGTGACTGACGATGATAATATTGACAAGGTGTGGGCAATGGTGAGATCACCGAGTGAATTTCAGCCCGATCTCACCGGGCAAACGATTGTGGGACTTCCTTCTTTTGAGTTTAAACGACTGGAAGATAACCGTTATCAGGGCCGTTATCAATTTGACCGACAAGATACTTATGAAATTGCCGTTTATGCGCGTGATGCGAAAATGAATACTTCAATCCCGAAAACGGTTAGGGTTTCCGTTGGCGCGGGTTTGAAACGTAAAGCCATTATTGTGGTAGGCGGCCCGTCAACCAATCCCGCGTACCGAGAAATGGCTGAAAATACGCGGTATGCTTATGAAGCACTCAAGTATCAAGGTTATCGGGACGAAGAGATTTATTACCTAAGCAACGTACCGGTGCCTAGCGTTGATGCAACTATCAAAACCGTCGACTTGTTTAATGTCAACGATGCCCTTAATCGTTGGGCGCAGGATGAGACACGGGATATTGTCGTCTATCTGGTGGGAATAGATCGGGAAAATGGTCTCGTACTTAACGAAACGGAAAGCTTGCGGTTTACCGAATTAGATGAGGCACTGGATAGGCTACAAAGCACGATTCCCGGATTGGTCACCGTGATTTATGAAGGGCAACACGGTGGAAACCTGTTACCGGCACTCAAGCCACCTTCAGGTCAACAACGCATCGTGATAAGCAGTCGTGGGCGAATGAATGAAAGATGCGTCGATAACAAACTTTTAACGCTTTCTTTTTCCAATTTATTTTGGCAAAAGATACTTCAGGGTGCGGATGTGTTAACGGCCTTTGTTTATGCCCAAGACGAAACCGGAGAAGAAACCGCACAATTAGATGATAATGGTGATGGTGGATATAATTTAAATGGCAACCGCGATGGCCTGATTGCGGAAAAATATACCATTGGCATAGGTATTATCAGGGCGAGTGCGGATACGCCACTTGTCAGCCAGATTTCATCGGAACAATTTCTTAATGGAGAAACGACGGCCACATTCTGGGCTGATACAACGGTTACCACACCTGAGAAAGTTAAGGTTTGGGCGGTGATAACGCCGTTGAATAATCTTTGTGGAACCGTTGAAATACCAATGGAGCCAGTGCTAAGTATGCCCGGACGCTATCAAGCGAGCTATGATGGTTTTCTAGACGAAGACAGCTATAAAATTGCCATCTATGCGCGGGATAACAAGCGGCGTATTTACCCCCATAACACGACTTATATTCATCAACGAAAACCCAATTATTTGGTACCGTCTCAGCCCGTGTATGGTGATGGTGAGCAAGTGCAAGTCAAACTACCGCCGCTACCCCTAGAGGACTACACACACTATTTGGCGGTCGGTTTGCCCGATGGTCACATTTTTATCATCAAAGGCTTAAACGAATTTATGCCTTTTGATAACAGCGTCGCTATTCCTGCTTGGCAGGAAAATAGCGGTGATATAGCGATAGATATGGTGGTGAATAGCGATATTTCACGAGGCGAATACCAATTTTATTTGGTACGCCTACCCGTAGGAACACCGCTCACATTACCACCTGAACCCCAAACGTTAACCGTGTCAACTGTTTCTGTGGAGTAGCTTATGAAAAAAGTGAATTTTGCTGGGTTTTGGCCCGTTGCGCTCATCCTGTTGATGTTAACTCATCAACAGGTGGTCGCTTTTTCAGATATCTTTGAGCCTGATGATAGCGTTGAACAGGCCAATATCATTGTGATTGACGACAACAAACGTCAACAACACACGTTGCACAGTCGGGAAGATGAAGACTGGTTTAAGTTTTATGCTCGCAGCAAAAATAGCTATGAGATTACGATTAACCCGGTGGGTAGCCATATAGACGTGGCATTTGAACTCTATGAATCTGATGGTATCACTTTGATAAAAGAAGTGAATAAGTTGTTTAAAGGTAAAAAGGAGTTCTTGAAATGGTCACCACCATCAGACGGTATTTACTATGTGAAAGTGAGTGACACTGCACCTGAGTCGGAGAATTGCCGGCTTAATATCCAATATCAATTACAGGTATCGCGAGGAATTGCGTTGGAGCCTGGACAAGTGCAAGGTATTGTCACCGATGTGCGTTCTGGCAAGCCTCTCGAAGGTGCAATCGTTTACACTAACTGTAATGATAACGATACTTCAATCAGTTTTGAAGACGGTAACTACCGTCTTATTCATAATTGTCCTAGTGGCTTATATGAATTGACGATCGAAGCCATTGGCTATCGGAGTTTAACTTGTCATACGCCCATTCCTGAAATTGTCTCTATACAAAGAGATATGGCGCTTTTACCAGACGGTGACAGTTATCCAGCCCTAACACCGGCCCAACTGGCTTTTCGCAATGGCGATACGTTACGCGTTTCTCAACCTGTCTATCACAACGGAGAACAACTCAAAGTCGAGTTTCAACTATATCGTTTACCACCAAACCGTTGTGCCCGTTACTACGTGGGCATCGCCTATCCTGATGGACGTTTTTTCATTCTCACTGAACTCAACCAATTTGAACTCTTCGACTGGAAATATCTACCACTCTGGAAAGGCATAAAAAATACGGTGATTGATAAACCCATAGACAACAACTGGCCTCGCGGCGACTATCAGCTCTATCTGCTACGAATGCCGGCGAGTATTGAAGACCCTATGAATCATCTTGATGACGGGGAATTGAATGTGACGACGTTTCGGGTAGAATAGAATTGAGACGTAGGCGCGTCCAGCATATTTTGTCTTATTCTGTTAATTCTTAAATTCTGAAAATTATGATTAAGTTTGATAAGTCTTGGTTTGGTTAATGGCCCCCAATTCAACGGGCATTTCTTAGACATGCCGCGATTTCTAATATTTTTTAAGTTTAGAAATCCGATTTTTCAAAAAAAATCGGATTTCTTTAAGTAAATGGATTAACGACAACTTAGCCAGACAACATCCACTTATCGCCAGTGCCATTGGTCAGAAAATAAGGTTTTGTTATATATAAAAATGTATTGACGGACAAGTCTATTCATTTACAAAGTTTAGTTTTTATTATCATTGAATCACACAAGAAATATCATAAGTAATGATTAAAACATTCAAGTGTAAAGAAACAGATCAGTTATTTAATGGACAATTTTCCCGTCGCTTGCCGCATGATGTGCAACGTATAGCAGCCCGTAAATTAGAAATGGTACAGGCCGCCACGGAGCTTGAATCTTTGAGAATACCCCCTTCAAATCGTCTTGAAGCATTAAGCGGAGATCGTCTTGGGCAATACAGCATTCGCATCAATAAACAGTGGCGAATATGCTTTGTCTGGTATGATAGTGATGCTTTTGATGTTGAAATTGTAGATTACCACTAGGACAATAAAATGAACGCACGAAATTTTGCTCCCATTCATCCTGGTGAAATTCTTTTGGAAGAGTTTTTAAAACCAATGGAAATTAGCCAAGAACAATTAGCCGAAGATACGAATATTCCTTTGCCAAAAATAACTGGAATTGTGCTAAGTCAACAAGATATAAACGCCGATATAGCTTTAAGATTAGGGCATTTTTTTGGAATGGAAGCACAATTTTGGATGAACTTGCAAGTTCGGTATGATTTAATTTGTACCCAAACAAAACTCGCCGAAGACTTACTTAAAGAAGTGCGTCCTTTTAGTATGATGTCTCCTAAAACACCATTGCAAAGTGTGTCTGTTAGTACGTAGATTTTCGAGTAGTGCAGTCGCAAGAGACATTTTGAGGAATCTTGGGCCATGTTTAGAAATCCTATTTTTCAAAAAAATCGGATTTGTTTAAGTCAAATGGCGAAGCTCAGTCTAACGCTTGACGGTTAAAATGTGGGCCATGTTTTGAAATGATAAATCTTGGTTTGGTTAATGGCCCCCAATTCAACGGGGCTTTTGTCTCCAGGTAGGTACACTGGCTTTATTAATGTCGCCCCTTTGGGGCTTGCCAGGTAGGTACACTGGCTTTATTAATGTCGCCCCTTTGGGGCTTTATTAAATTTTTCGCCCGTCCAATCTTGATTTATAAGAAATGACACTGAAAGAATGGCGAGGCTCAGCCTAACGCTTGACGGTTAAAATGTGGGCCAGGTTTTGAAATGATAAGTCTTGGTTTGGTTAATGGCACCCAATTCAACGGCCATTTATTTGAGTTTAGAAATCCGATTTTTCCCCCAAATCGGATTTCGTTAAGTAAATATATTTTATTATTAACTAGGAGATTCATCATGAGTGAATCGTTTGAACGTGAAAAAATCGCTGTCCATTCTTTGGAAAGCAGACCGGCTTTTCAAGAAGGGTTCAGTAGTGTGGATGTTTTCAAAAGAATGGTAAAAGCCTTCACAGGCGTAAACCTCAAAATCGAGGAAGTAGAAATCGAAAAAGAATTTCACAAGCCTGTAGGAAACGTGAAAGTCAAGTTTGATTGAGCGGTTCTACTACTATCATCTGATAGCGATTACGGAAACCATCAAGAGTTCACAAGACTACCATTTCCCGAAAACGGTATATACGCTGGTTTTCTTCACCAACCGACTTTCACCAGTCCCCGGCTGCAACATCCTTGTCCACGATACCGAGGTAAAAAAGCTCGATGACAATGAAATCGTTGATGATAAATTTTTTCCTCTCAAACATCGGTTGTTTTATATTTTTACCAAGGATCCTGAGGCAGACACCAGAATGCCAGCAGAACGCAAAGAATGGGTGCAGGCCATTCACGAAACCTTGAAGGGATGGGTGTATTTACACCAATTCCAGACACCAGAAATCAAGACGCTTTTTGAGCGTCTCAAAACAGAAGACACCTCCCCTGAACTTCACACGAAAATGATGGACGAACGCCTGGAAAAAGACAGAGTGAGAGAGGAAAAACACCTCGCTCATATCGAAACCGCACGCCGGGTTTTGAGGCGTGCTACAATGCTGAGTGACTCAGATATCTCCGAGATTAGTCAATTATCAATACTTGATGTCCAAAACTTACGCGAAGAGATGACAAGAAGGAGTGAGATTTGATAAAATTCTTATGACTAAAAACTTCTGATTGACAAGATATAGACACGCAAGTGACGCAAAAGGCGCAAGCATATTTGGATGTCTCTTGTGTAAAAGCGTAAAAGCAATTACAAGGATTGTATATAATAAAGGATTAAAAACGATGCTGTACTAAGTATTAACCAACTCAAAGTCAATTTGCTTATTCGCGCAATTTACCTATAAAGTTTTTGAAAATAACGCACGCAAGTG
The DNA here is from genome assembly GCA_002085445.1 of Candidatus Parabeggiatoa sp. nov. 2. GTDB lineage: Bacteria > Pseudomonadota > Gammaproteobacteria > Beggiatoales > Beggiatoaceae > Parabeggiatoa. The sequence continues at coordinate 4,930 of NBMI01000184.1, read as the reverse complement.
ACGCTTGCATGTGCAAGCTTATGTTGATGTCTCTTGCGTCAAAGGGTCAAAGCGCGTTTTCCACTTACAAGAATTTATAAGATTCAAATTAAAGTATGGCCCTAAGTAATAAAAGTACAACTCATCTCAGAAATAAACGAATTAAAGTAAACTGTGTGCGTCTAACGTAGTGGCTCATTTGATTTGGGGGCCATAAACGCTTTTGAATGTTTTAAAATTAAAGTATGGCCCCCTTTCGCTCACAAATACAACAACTGCGTGTGCATAAATGCGAATGAAAAATGAAAAATGAAAAATGAAAAATGAATAAAGAGTTATAAAATAACTTATCAAACCAAACGACAATTTGGAGTCCTGCCAAGATTGAAATAGAAATCAGAAATCCTATTTTTCAAAAAAATCGGATTTCTTTAAGTCAGTTTAGAAATCCGATTTTTCAAAAAAATCGGATTTCTTTAAGTAAAGCTCACAAAGTCTGTTTATAAAAAACCATGTTGGAAAAATTAGAGATATTTGGATTTAGGTCACTGCGCGACATAAAACTTGAGTTAAAACCTATTAATGTCTTGATAGGTGCCAATGGGGCCGGCAAGTCAAACCTGATTGAAGTTTTTCGGCTGTTAAAATCGCTTCAAAATAATAGTTTACAACTCTATATTGGTAAAGCCGGTGGTGCGAATAGCTTATTGCATTATGGTGCCTCTGTTACCCATGCCGTAACCCGTTTTGAAGAGGGAAAATCGACACCTAAACAAAACTTAGGAACGGCCCATAAGGAAAGTCTTCTCAATTCGGCCGAATACCAACATGATTTAATGACAACCGCTGTGAGGACTCAGCTAGAAAATTCTCAGGTATTTCATTTTCATGATACCTCTGAGACAGCGCGGTTACGTGCGAATTGTGATATTGAAAATCATCATACCTTGATGAGTGATGGCAGTAATTTAGCGGCCATTCTTTACAAGTTACGCGATATCAAACGCCCTTATTATGAGCGCATTGTTAAAACGGTTCGCTTGATTGCGCCCTTTTTTAAGGATTTTGTCCTCAAGCCAGAAATAAACCCTAACTATATTCAACTGCGTTGGCGCGATCGGAATAGCGACTATGAGTTTCGAGCGCATCAACTGTCAGATGGCACATTACGCACAATGGTATTAATCACGTTATTGTTACAACCAGAATCGGATTTACCCACGCTGATTGTGCTAGATGAACCCGAATTAGGCCTTCATCCTTACGCGATTAATATTATTGCTTCCCTTATCCACCGGGTTTCGACACAAACACAAATGATGTTGGCAACTCAATCGAGTACCTTTCTTGACTATTTTGAGCCAGAACAGGTGATTGTTGTCGAACAACAACAAGGCGTTTCTTCTTTCAAGCGTCTTGAACCGGCATCACTGCGCGAGTGGTTAGAAGAATATAGTTTGAGTGAGATGTGGGAAAAAAATGTGACGGGAGGACATCCATCCCAATGATACGTTTACATTTTTTAGTGGAAGGTTCCACTGAACAAACTTTTGTGAATGAAATGCTTAAACCCGAATTGTCGCGTCTCAATATTGATGCGTGCTTAGTTAAAACGGGGCGTAAACGGGGTAAAGTGCATAAGGGTGGTATCACCAGCTACCTCAAACTCAAAAATGATTTACGACATTGGCTCAAACAGGACAAACATCAAGAAGCTCGTTTCACGACAATGATTGACTTTTATGCGCTACCTAATGATTTTCCGGGCTATGATGAAAGCCGAAGACAAACGGGTTCTAAAAGACGCATAGACATTTTGGAGCAACATTTTCGACTAGATATTGGAGATATTCGTTTTATTCCTTATATTCAACAACATGAGTTTGAGGCCTTACTGTTTACTGAACCAACCCAATTTGTTGTGGCTTATCCAGAAAGAGAAAATGAAATCCAACAACTTGTCGCCGTGCGCTCTCAATTTCTCTCACCGGAGGACATCAATGAAAACCAGGCTCCTTCTAAAAGAATTCAGGCCATTTTTCCAGATTATGCGAAATTTAAACCGACGGTGGGGCCCCTAGTCGCTATGGAAATTGGTTTGACTAAAATACGTGCCGAAAATCCACATTTCGATGAGTGGTTAACAAAACTGGAACAACTGGCTTAGAATACCAACGTAGGGTGGGTTTTGCTCTCGCTCTACCCACCACGTTGTCATTTCGGGTTTTTTCTTAATGAAAGAACTGTCGATATTGGTAGAAGTCTCAAAAGGCAAGATACCTGCTCAATTTTTAAGCCTGACTCAAGGGGAAGAAGGCACACAAGTAAAACAAGGTGATTTGTTAGAAGAGGTCTCAACTATCACGGTGCTTGATGAAATTCTGACACAAGATGATAGCAGTGCAGCAGTTGTTCTACGAGGGCAAAATATGAAAAATATGACGATAATTCCTCATTCAGATAACCGCCAGCCACCCAAAAAGTAGTCGTATATTAAGCAGTCGTATATTCATTGAGACAGTATGCCAGTTATTTCATAGCATAAGCGGTATCATGTGGGCCAACAGTTAGAAATACGACGGTTTTATCTGATAAATTCTCACAAAAGCAGTAATCACTCTGTCTAAAATTTCTCGACATTCTTCACAAATAACGAATATTACTCGGAAGTTTTTATCAATTCTCGCACTACGACAACCGCGTAAATCTAATTTACCACTCGCATCACCTAATAATTCCGTATTCGCATAAGGATCGCATAAAATGCGCTCAATACGACGTTTAATACGCTGCCGTATGGAAGTATAACTGCGCAGATTTTGAGTAAATCGTTCTTCATAGACAGCAGTATAATTACTCATCCCACACCTCTTCTTATGAATATAATTTCACTTTGCCGAGTAAAGCCCGCTTTTCAATATCCTGCATATCGTTGTAAAGTGGTGTGTTTGGTTCAAGATAAAAAGTGTTTAAGTGAGCAAAATCCGCCAGTTCTTCTCGAATAATGCGTCGAATCAGTGGTTCCAACGTCGTGAGTAAATCATCTACGTTGAACACGATTTGTTGTGATGAATGTGGCATAATTTGATTTTCCTTAACTTAATTCATTTCGTTCATTTATTGTATTTAATATGACATGATTATTAACGAATGACAAGAATGACAAGAAATCGTTCAATTTCCAATGTATTTATCCATAATTCATCACTCAATGAGACTTTTTTAACACATTCTCTACTAATAAAAGTACAACTAATCTCAGAAATAAACGACTTAAAATGTGTACATCTACTGTGGTTATTTGAGTCATGCGATTTGGGGGCCATAAACTCATTTGGAAACATTCAAATTAAAGTCTGGCCCTAAGTTGCTCACAAATACAACGACTTAAAGTGTGTGTATTTCTTGTGGTTATTTGAATCATACGATTTGGGGGCCATAAACTCATTTGGAAACATTCAAATTAAAGTCTGGCCCTAAGTTGCTCACAAATACAACGACTTAAAGTGTATGTATTTCTTGTGGTTAATACGCCCCTTTAGGGCTTGCCTGGGGCGTTGCCCCTGGCTTTATTAATGTCGCCCCTTTGGGGCTTGCCAGGTAGGTACACTGGCTTTATTAATGTCGCCCCTTTGGGGCTTGCCAGGTAGGTACACTGGCTTTATTAATGTCGCCCCTTTGGGGCTTGCCAGGGGCGGTGCTAAAGTCATTGAGTCTTCAGTGCCCTTTAGGGCACTTCAGCTATTAGACGACGGCTTTACCAAAGGCGGGGGGGATTATTTGTTTCTAATTCCGCAAACTGTGTGGCATTGTGGCTTTATTAATGTCGCCCCTTTGGGGCTTTATTAAATTTTTCGCCCGTCCAATCTTTATTTCTCAGAAATGACAGTGAAAGAATGGCGAAGCTCAGTCTAACGCTTGATGGTTAAAATGTGGGCCATGTTTTGAAATGATAAGTCTTAGTTTTGTTAATGGCCCCCAATTCAAAGGGCATTTATTAGACATGCGGATTAAGGGTTAAATTGAATCTTATAAATTCAACTGAAGTGGAAAACGCGCTTTGACGCGCTTTGACGCAAGAGACATCCAAATATGCTTGCACCTTTTGCGTCACTTGCGTGCGTTAGATTTTTTCTATAACTTCTCAATCAGAAGTTTTTATAAATCCTTGATTTCATAATAATTAATTCAACCCTTAATCCGCATTTTTAGGATAACACAATGAAAATCCAATTATCATTAATTGTTCTTATTAACCTATTTATGTTTTCTACATACGCCAGTGCCGACATTGTGCTAGATGGCACCTTAGGCCGTCGTAGCGGCCCATTGCAAGGCCCTTATTTTGCGATAGGGGCCGAACTTGGAGAACAACACGGTGGTAATTTGTTTCACAGTTTTGGTCAATTTGGACTTCAACAAGGTGAAAGTGCCACCTTTTCTGGGCCGAATACGGTTAATAATATTATCAGTCGTGTTACCGGCGGAACCTCTTCACACATAAATGGCTTACTACGTTCTACCATTCCCAATGCCGATTTCTATTTTCTCAATCCGGCCGGCGTGATGTTTGGTAAACACGCACAGTTGGATGTCCAAGGCGCTTTTTATCTGAGTACCGCCGACTATTTACGCCTTGACGATGGCGGACAATTTAGTGCGGCTCAACCAGAAAAGAGTCTGTTAACCGTTGCACCGCCGGCCGCCTTTGGTTTTCTTGAACCAAACTTCGCGCCGATAACCCTGCAAGACAGTGAACTGCGTGTTCTTGATAACCAAACCTTTTCTCTCGTTGCCGGCGATATCTCCTTAACCAAGGTGGCACTGGTGGTGTTATCACCATTGAAGCTAAGCAGTTGATAATGAACGATAACGCCAGTATTGGCAGCAACACCAGTGGTCAAGGTGGGCCAGGGGGCCATATTCTTGTGTCAGCGGATGTCTTTCAAAT
>NBMI01000183.1 GCA_002085445.1 Candidatus Parabeggiatoa sp. nov. 2 | reverse complement strand
TGAATAGCCCCAGGTGAAACCTGGGGAGAGGAGAGTCAGGGAAGGGCACCAACCCCAAAGGGGTTGAATGTGAATAGCCCCAGGTGAAACCTGGGGAGAGTCAGAGAAGGGCACCAACCCCAAAGGGGTTGAATGTGAATAGCCCCAGGTGAAACCTGGGGAGAGGAGAGTCAGGGAAGGGCACCAACCCCAAAGGGGTTGAATGTGAAGTCCTAGGTGAAACCTGGGGGGTTAAAAAATATCACCCACATTTCAGGACTACCGAATGTGAAACGCCGTAATTCGCTCCGCAATATAAACCTGGGGTACTTTTCTTAGGAGAAATTATGGAATACTGGGAACAAAAGCCGCGCTTTGAAATCAAAGAAGATGGTACCATTGTTTCAAGAATGGGCACACAAACCAATTGCGGCGGGATCGCCTCGATTCGGGTGCGACTAGCACGTACCACCGGGACTGGGATAACATTCTGTGCCACTCAAAAGCCCGACTGGGAAGGCGGCAAGTTCGGTGCTTTGGTACCAGGTTCGGCAATGCCCTCATCTATGAGAGAAGCCGTTTTTGAAGGTGCTCAGGCAGCATACCAGCGCTTGGGACTCAACGAAGGATTCCTCTTCGAGTTGATTGAGGCTCTCGTTCACCCCAGCGATGCAAGAGACTCTAAGTTCCGACTGGCTGGAGAACAAGCGTTTACTCGGTGGATTGAACAGCAAGCGTAGAATAAGTGCCGCCTACCGTTTGTCGTTTTTCGTTTGTAGTAGGCGATTTATCGCCTTTCTTTCTCGTTCCAAACCTCAGCAAAGAAACGCCGTTTGTAGTAGGCGATTTATCGCCTTGCTTTAAAATAAAACCGTTCAGAGATCACGGTAACGGCTATAAAAAAATATAATGTACTGATTTTTAACTCAATTAATTCTCATCTAAACGTGTGCATTTTCAAATACAAATGTGTTTCTATTTCTAAGAAATTTCTAAGTACCGGACAAAAAAATTAAGCGGCACTGTCGGCATCAATCCTTGTAGTTATTTGGACGCCTAAAAACCCTTATTTTTGTATGGCTATTAGGACTGATTTGTGGGCCATCAAACCGTTTTTAATAGTCAAACTTTGCACCGGACAATTTATTCATTAAATCGGTATAATGTTTAATATTTCAATAAAAGCCCTTAGATAATATATAAACGGACTTTTGTCCGGTGCAGAGATAACTCAATCCTTGTAGTTATTTGGACGCCTAAAAACCCTTATTTTTGTATGGCTATTAGGACTGATTTGTGGGCCATCAAACCGTTTTTAATAGTCAAACTTTGCACAGGATAATTTATTTAAGTCATTAATTGTGGAAAAATTTGACAAGTCATTGATGGCAAGACTTCTCGCATTGCTCGTTTTTTAAGTAGAAAAAATGCCACCAACTCCGAATAAATTTCTAAAAATAGGCACAATTTCATTTTAGAAAAAAGAAGCGTTACCGTGATCTCTGACAGTTATTATTTTTAAGTGAGTTTATTAACGACAAATGCCATTTTGTCTATCGCACAGAGAGTTTAAAAATGCAACAGTGTTGTAACTGGTATTAAGACGAAAAATTATAATGCGTCCGCTCTTTCGGAGCATTAAATGGTGCGTGCGACTTCAAAAATTTAGCACCCTTCAAAAATATCGGGTTTTCAGAATAAATGAAGGGTGCCAAAAAATTTCAACAATTTTTTTCAGACAAAACTTTTCCGAATAATTTTACCAACAAAATTTTTGCCAGACAAAACTTTTCCGGATGGATAATTTACCAATCATGCTTAAATTGACACTTAGGAGCGTAGAAAAATTTCTTAAAAAAACCAAGTTCCATTATTTTTGACTTGACTTTCACTACTAATAGATGTTTTTGTTATTATTAAAGTATTTATTTGATTAAAAAAACCATTTTGGTTAGTCACTTATAGGGGATAATGAAATGAGCTTAAGAGTCGAAAAACAAAAACCAGTTTCATCACCTCCCCCACTCCAATTTTATAGCCGACAACTCGAAGAACAAACGGCCCAAAAAGAGATACCACAGCCCGACTTTGACGACTTGGTAACGGAGGATGACGAAGCCTTTTGACAGAAAGTTTGTACAATAGTTGGCAACCCAAACCAGAAGGGCGTTGTTTTTTAACGTTGGCAAATGTGGGCTTATTCTATGCGATAGATAAACCACCTCTTGTTCCTGATGTCTTGGTGAGCTTAGATGCCAAACTGCCAAAGAATTTGTGGAAAACACATAACCGTTCTTATTTTGTGTCAGAATACGGTAAGCCCCCAGAGGTGGCCATTGAAATTGTGTCGAATCTCAAGGGCAAAGAAGCTGGCAGCAAATGGCAGGACTATGCTAAAGCGGGTGTACGCTACTATGTGATTTTTGATCCTGAGCGACGACTCAAAGAAGGCGTGTTACGTGTATATGAATTACATGGCAAAACCTTTGTCGAAAAACCGAATTGGTGGTTGAAAGGAGTAGGCCTTGGCTTAACGCTCTGGAAAGGGCGATATGAAGACAAAGTGGAAGAGTGGCTACGTTGGTGTGATAAAAACGGCGGCCTTATTTTAACTGGCGAAGAAAAAGCGGATGAAGTCGAGTGGGAAAAAGAGAAAGCCAAGTGGGAAAAAGAACAGGCTCTACAACAGACCGAACAAGAACGTCGGCAAAAACAACAAGCCCAGCAACGGGCTGAACAAGCCCAGCAACAAGCTGAACAAGCCCAGCAACAGGCTGAACAAGAACGTTGGGAAAAACAACAAGCCCAGCAACGGGCCGAAAGTTTAGCCGCAAAATTACGGGCATTGGGAATCGATCCTGATAAACTCTAGCGGTTGAGCGTCCAAAAATGACACAATGACTGCATTTAACCGACGACGATTAGGGTTTTGTTTTCTAGGTAGTTGCACTGGCTTTAATAACACATACCGAAGGGGCTGATAAAAATTAACACTAAAAATTAACAAGGAAAGCCCCTTTGGTACGAGATTAATATAGCCAGTGTATTTTTAAGAGATTTTCAGAAAAATCACTTCACTTGAACTGACCCCTCACCCCAAATCCCTTACCTGAAGTGGGCCAGGGTGAGGCTCAACAGTGCCTCGATCAGATTTTGGCGTTTATATACATCTACAGAAACTATTTGGCACGATCTTGTGAATTGTTCACGGTTTGGATTGACGGAACAACCAATCAATCACTTTTTTATCGGTGTAGGTACGTCCCCAGATAAAATGATCAGCACCTTCATACTCAACATACTCAACCCTAGCACCTACCGCTTTCAGAGCCTTAACCATCATGCGTGATCCTTCTACCGGCACAGATGGATCATCGCTACCATGAAACACTTGGAAAGAAATCTCTTTAATAAGAGAGGCCTTGGTTTCATCATAGCCACCACAGACTGTTATCGCTGCTGCAAACCGTTTTGGTTTCCGAATGACCAAATCCCAGGTACCCATTCCTCCCATCGACAGTCCCGTGGCATAAATACGCGCCGGATCAATCGAAAACTCTCCCATAACTTTTTCAATCAATTCCATCAGTAATCGCATCGGCTCCGTAGGCTCAGGTTTCATCCTATACGGCAATACTTCCCAATCAAGTGCTGACCATTTTTCATTTATTGGGCATTGGGGAATAAGCATAAAATACACATAGTCGTGTGCGGTGTTAATAAACTCATAAGTCCCTTTGTAGCTGAAAAGTTGGCTGTGATTATCTGTTCCTCGTTCTCCAGAACCATGTAAAAATAGTACCAAAGGGTACTTCTTCGCTGGATCATAGTTGGCTGGTTTCAACAACCGATAGGGCAGCGAATTTTCCTGTGAGTCAAAGTAAGTCAACGCTTCCAATTTTTCCATCGCAATCTCCTCAGCCTGTACCACGCTTGTTTTTATGATAATACTTAGTATACAACAAGTTACAATAGCGAGCCACTGCAAATTTCTTGAACAAAATTTCATCTATTTGCATTCCTTTAGAGTGAAGCCTTTAAAATTATCTTGGCAGGAGTCCAAACTTCAGTTTGGGCGTCCAAGATAAATCTTGGACTCCTTTAAAATTATCTTGGCAGGAGTCCAAACTTCAGTTTGGACGTCCAAGATAAATCTTGGACTCCTTTAAAATTATCTTGGCAGGAGTCCAAACTTCAGTTTGGACGTCCAAGATTCATCTATATTTTATATAGTACTCTCGTTCCAAAATTTCGTGACAAGATTTTGTTCCAATTTAATTAAGCGATTGATTTTAATATTAATTTTTAGATACTGTGTTTTGAAACAATCGGATAAAAGCAATCATCTATATTTCATATAGTACTTTGATTCCAAAATTTCGTGAGAATATTTTGTTTGAGCCATTTTGAGATGAATTTATTTGTTATTGTTTTCTGAAAAGTATTTTTTTTTAAAGAGTTGTCTGGAATTAAAGCCATTCGCATTTTTTGAGAGATAAAATTTGAAAGTGACTATGTCAGCCGAACAATATTTTAGTAAAATGCAAGACTATATTATTCAAGTTTAGCCACAATTATTGCGTCAGAATCTGGAAATCGCCATAACGATAGAAGGTATGCTGGCTCATTAATTTCCGCGTCGCGATGAATTTATCGAATTGGTGAAAGAACTTAAATCGCATCATGAAGACACGGATCGGCGTTTTGAATTGATGTTAGAGGAAATGAAGCAATTGCGTCAAGACGTGAATCGTCAGATTGAAGTGATATTTGCGTCTCTTATTCAGCGTTACGAAGGCACTTATCGTTATTGTGTCCCATTGTTTCGGGAATGGTTGCTAGAGGATGACGTGAACGCGTTGTTGGAACATTGAGAGCCAGTCGTTTGACATAACTCATGATATAATAAAAAACAAGCCCAGCAACGGGCCGAAAGTTTAGCCGCCAAATTACGAGCATTGGGAATCGATCCAGATAAACTCTAGCGGTTGATCGTCAAAAAATGACACAATGACCGCATTTAACCGACTACGATTAGGTTTTGTTTTCCAGGTAGTTACACTGGGATTAGGGTTTTGTTTTCCAGGTAGTTACACTGGCTTTAATAATAGGCCCCTTTGGGGCTGATAGAGGTTAACAAGGAAAGCCCCTTTGGTACGAGATTAATATAGCCAGTGTATCTACCTGGCTTTTTTTATAATACGCCTTATATATTAACCCGTCATAAAAATCCTGCCTTATGGCCACGTTGAGTATAACAACAATAGTTGACCTTACCACGATAACACCACTTTTTGTTTTTAAAAAGGAGGACTAAATAACGATGTTAAAACCTTATGTTACCGCTATCCCATTGATAGCATTGGCTTTATTATTCTGTTGGCTACCAATAGTAGCGACCGTGACAAATGGCACACCGGCCCCCGCCATGCCGCAAACCTAGAGTCAAGCGTTTACGGGCCTTTCTGTGTCCAACACCCCCTCGTGAATGACTGGCTTCTCAAACAACGAGGCCTCGTGGGGGATATTCTTATGAGGACAAGCCAATTATTAATTCTGGCAAATTTTGTGTCAATTATTATCACAGTTAGGTTTTGATGAACGTACACGCGGCAGTCACCCTATATTTCGGAGAGCCGGTATTGAAGAAAGAATCAATCTACAAAAAGAGGGCAGTCATGCCAAACCGTATCAAGTCCGCCAAGTACGATACATCCTGTTGAGATATCGGTTAGGAGGTGATGAATAATGTATAAATATGACGTGATTATTTACTGGAGCCGTGAAGATCAATGTTTCATCGCCGAAGTACCTGAACTGCCCGGCTGTATGGCACACGGTCAAACCGATATCGATGCACTCCGTCAAGCTAATAAGGCAATTGAATTATGGATTGATACCGCCAAGGAGTTTGGTGATCCGATACCGGCGCCAAAGGAACGGCGTTTAGTGTTTGCATAACTTTTTGGATTTGGCATGGCATTTTTTATTGAGACGGGTTTTAATCAAACCCGTTTGTAGTAGGCGATTTATCCAATGCCGTCTAGTGGCTAAAGCTTCAATGCTTTTGGGCTCGTTTTGGCAAAATACCCCAAAGTTCATGCTTCGGTACAGTTGTCAATAATGCCACGCTCCAATCCGGGGATGAAGTTAATCCGTTGTACTAAACTTCTCGCTTTCCGGCATGAGTGATTTGTGGATTCTTCGCTCCCAATCGTAAAAAACGCACAATGATAAATGCTCGCTATCGCACATGGCCGTTGCCATTTTTTAAATTTCGTCTGAGAAATGTAAAAGGTCTTATCAACAGTTTGTCCAGAACTGCCCAAACTCGCTTGCTGGCGCTCGAATCATCATACGATTTATCTTGCTGGCCCAAGTTGTGTACCAAAAAAGAATATCTCGGCAACCTTTATATGTTGGATATATTGGATAGGTTTGTGCCTTTTGCAAAAATGGGTGGCCCAGCCTTAGATGTTGGCTCTGCCATATGGTGGTATCTGCCGGCTCTGAAAGCTTTTCGCCCTTCACACTGGACTGGCGTAGACCTTCCCGCCGTTCAACGGGCAAAACGTTTTGATAATTGGCTGGCACATGCTAAATTTATGACTAAAGCTTATTCAGAAGCGGATTATCGTGCTGAATGTATCACTGAACAGAAGAAGCGATTTAGATTCATCACCTGGTTTCTACCCTATCTCGCAATCGACCCCTTGCTATCAGCCGGTTTGCCAGACTATCATTTTGACCCAGCGGGCTTGTTTCGGCAGGTTTGGAGGCTGCTTGAATCCGATGGCATCCTGTTAATTGTAAATCAGGGCTTGGCCGAAGCCAGACTTCAACAACAACTATTTGAATTTGAACAACTTGACGCTGAAAAGCTTGGACGCTTGGACAGTCCATTTAAAGCATTTCACTATCCACGTTATGGTTGGGTATTGTTTAAATCTGAAATCAAGGCATAATTAACCACACGACAAATTGTAAGAATCAATACCCTAAAAAAACTCACGGGTTCAAAAATTGCTGATTATAGCGTTTCCCGATTGAATGAAGTACAAATTTGATTTTCGTTCCAAATTTATTTTGCATCGGCCCGATTGGAATGCATGTTATTTTGCGGCCCTCTTTTCGTTCCAAATTTATTTTGCGGCCTCTTGGAATGCATGTTATTTTGCGGTTCGATTTTCTTGATATAACTGTACTTGATTCAATCGGGAAACGCTATATAAATGATGAATGATGTGAATGATTCATTCTGAATGATGTGAATGATGAATGATGTGAATGATTCATTCTGAATTTGAATTATTTTGAAATTGAACCATTCACCATTCATCATTCATTAAAAGCCCCAAAAAGCGCACAAGTAAACAGTGCCAACTCTAATGAAAAATGAGTTATACTGTCCGCCGTTATAATTTTCGTATTTGCTTAGTCACCACCACCTGACTTAAGCTTTCAGACAACTGCTTTAGTTGGCTGTTAAATTAAAAAAAGGCTCTTGGCTTTCAGGACTCCCCCAGTTTGCTTACTTTAAATTGACGGCCTTTGATCTTGGTATTTTGTAGGTGTTTTAATACCTTATTGAATAGAAGTCAAAAATATTGATTTTCCCAACCTGAGTGCTTGCCATACCAATCTCACCCGTTAACGCACCTAAAATATCGCCAGGGCGCATCTTGTTCTTTTTGCCCCCATGAATACATATTGTGATCATTGGGGGAGCAGCTGAGGTACCGTTATCCTCCAGTGACTCCAAAATATCGCAGCGGCAGGGTTGGTTTTGGATTTTCGCTATAGCCTCTATTTTGTGCTGTTCAGAGGCCGTATACAGGCTGAGTGCGAGGCCTTTTTTGCCCGCTCTACCGGTTCTACCGATACGATGTATATGAATATCCGGCTTCCCGGGCAATTCATAGTTTATAACAACTTGTAGATCATCAATATCCAATCCACGGGCTGCCACATCAGTAGCAACCAGAATAGAGCAGCTTTTATTGGCAAATCTGAGTAACACTTGATCACGCTCTTTTTGTTCCAAATCACCATGAATAGCTATGGCATAATAACCATTCTTTTTAAGTTGTGTGGCGAGTTCCTGACATTGCAGCTTGGTATTACAAAAAATCACGGTAGATTCTGGTTGATAATGGGCCAAAAGAGCCCTGACCGCTTCATTTCGTAGCTGCGGTTGTTTGACTTTATAAAACCGTTGCTCAATTTCGATATGACTATGTAATGATTCAACTTGGATATTCACCGGTTTTTTCTGAATGGCGTGACTCATTTGCACAATAGAATCCGGAAAAGTCGCTGAAAAAAGCAGGGTTTGGCGCTTGTGAGGGATATACGAGATAATATTCATCATCTCATCATAAAATCCCATATCCAGCATACGATCCGCTTCGTCCAAAACCAAGGTGTGTACATTTTTCAGATTCAGTGTGCCTTTACGCAGGTGATCCTGAATACGTCCTGGCGTACCAACAATGATATGGGCTCCGTGTGCCAGTGAGTCTTTTTGGGGCGCAATAGGTTTACCGCCACAGAGCGACAACAGTTTGACATTTTGAGTGAATCTGGCCAAACGTCGGATTTCTTGACCCACCTGTTCAGCCAATTCACGGGTAGGACAAACTACCAGTGCTTGGACTTGGTAATTTTTCGCATTCAGTTTGGATAATAGGCCTAGACCAAAAGCGGCCGTTTTACCGCTTCCAGTCTTTGCCTGAGCAATCACATCCTGATTTTTCAAAATACTGGGCAGGCTTTCGGCCTGAATAGGTGTCATATTGCTATAGCCAATTGATTTCAGATTGGCCAGCATGGTTTTTTTAATCTCTGGTTTAAAAGCCAGAGCGGAAAATGGAGTGGTGTTCACAATTAATTAATTAATTCGAGAGTAGAGAGTGGTGTATATCGTTTTTTAATTTTTAATTATAACCCATTTTTGTCGTTATTAAAAATCCTTTCATAACCCCGAAATCATCCTCATGAATAGCAGTTTGTCTCGTCTTTGTGATCGGGTTGATATGATATTTAAAAAAACGGGAATTATAATCGACGAACCTGTCTGGCAGTGACTTTGATACTTTGGCACAATTATAGCGTTTTCCTATTGAATGAAGTACAAAATTATATTTAATTATCAATGAGTTAAATGATATAAGTGTCGTTAATTCAAACGGGAAACGCTATAATTTAGTGTGGGCTTTCTATACTCTAAACGTTCAAGTTTTCGGATTTTTGAAAGGGGGCAACCACAAGGGTTGCCCAATACCGCTAATCAGAACGTTTGAAGTATATATTACATTTTAGCATTATGACAGCACTGATTGTCTGTAATCGTTTTTTTCTGGTTGGAAATGCTATGTTACCCCTTAAAGACGTTCCAATGAAGAAGGAGATAAAAAACGGATACCTTTAAACGAGGAAGCCAGCGCACTGCCATTAAAAAACGTGATCATTGAGTCGCAAATGGTGGGTGCAGCGAAGCTTTACACAGCTTCTTTTTTCTTACTCACAGTTATTCATCTATTACCAGACAGACAACTAAAATAAGAATTAAGATAATTCACTCTCCGTTGATAACTTCTGGAGTTGCAACTGGAGTTCAGGATGGGCTGTCTCATCCGACCGGCGACAACGTTTAAGCAAAATTTGCTTCACCTTGGTAAAGGGAAGCCACCGATGTAGCTCTTTATCGTCTAACCTTGCCAAAATATTAATCGCTGCGTTCAAGTCCGCCTGCATAACCGCCCCGCACCCGGGGGTGCAGTGAAACTTATCCCCAGTACGTTTGCCGAGGCTTGAGCACCGGGAACAAGTTTGAGAGGTGTATGCCGCATTGACTAGAACTACCCTAGAACCTCTTCGGGAAGCTACTGTATCAATGGCCGATGCCATCAATCCTTTCACCCAACCGCTTAACCGGCGATTGACAGTTTTTCCTAAATTCTTTGATTTAAACGTTTTAGTTAAATCTTCACAAACAACGGTCTCTGCCTTGCCAACAATATTGTTAGCAGCAGTGAAAATTAGGGTTTTTACTTTTCCTCGATGCCTTGATTTGCGCCGGTCAAGTTTTTTGCGGCCTAAGTTATGCTTAATTATTCTTTTAGCTTTTTTAGGATTATTTTGTTTAAGTTTCTCTAAAATTGCACCAATCTTATTACGCTTTCGGTACTTTTTGTTTAGGAAATCTGTTTCATCTGATAAAATTTTACCTAAGCCTTCGCCATGAAAGTTACCATCAGAATCAACAAAGGCTTCTGTATAACCTTTGTCTATGCCAATTTTCGACCCAGGTAAACCACAAGCACGAGCATCAGTGTTATCTATTGTGTAATGAATTTCAACTTGGCATGAGCGTAGAATAAGCCTAATCTGTCCGGTGATTGGATAATTGGTTGTGATTGGAATGGCAATGCGTTTGCCGTGGGTTTTGCTAATTACCTCAATGTCGTTTTTACCATGATACGAAAAACACTTATAGCTCCCAGGTTCCAAAACGATTTGATTGAAAGTATCGTTTTTGCCATGTTTCCAGTATTTTCGCATTAATCTTCGTTGGTAAGAATTATTAATCCAAACAGAATCATTTTTTAAGTTTTTAAATAATTCCTTACGTTTATTCTTGTCATCAATATTTCTAAAGATATGGCTATTAACATTTATCTTAGCCGCTTCTCGGTTGGCTTTTATGTCACCTAACACATCAGATAATGTTACCCGCCAAATTCTTTGTGGTAGGTTCTTGATATGTCCGTCCGCTATCCATTCATCACGAACTGGGCGGAATTTAGCATCAAGACCACTTTTGGCTCCATAATTATGCCAGACTGTAGTACGAACTGAACCACATCGTTTGGCGATTTCTTGCAGCGCATCGTATTTAGCTTGGTTTAAATCATCACTGTAAGTAATTCTGGTGACTTTTTTAGCTTTTTTCATCATCTCTCTCGCTTTTTTGAATGATCTTGTTCATTTACGCAAACTTTGACATATTTATTGCTCATTCTACCTTATGTAGGTATTAGTAGATAATAAATCAAGGGCTAGACATGAGCACCCTACAAGACAACAAAACATCATTTTTAATTGCACCCGATGAACCACCACAACGTTGACAATTGAACGGTGCGGTGTTTTGTTCAAATAGCCCACTTTTTGCATTGTAATCAATAAATTAGAGTAAAAACAAAATCCCATGACAATCCATAGTGACAACTCAAATACTAAACTGTCTGCTGCCGAGCGGCATAAAATCTTGGTCGAATGGAACAACACCCAAACAGACTATCCCAAAGACAAGTGTATTCACCAACTCTTTGAGGCGCAGGTCGAACGGGCACCCAATGCGATAGCGGTGGTGTTTGAAGAACAACAACTCACCTACGATGAATTGAACCGCCGCGCTAATCAATTGGCACACCATTTACAATCACTCGGTGTTTCGCCAGAAATGCTAGTGGGCATTTGTGTCGAGCGTTCTTTAGAAATGGTGGTAGGATTGTTGGCGATTCTGAAAGCGGGTGGTGCTTATGTGCCGTTGGATCCCACCTATCCCAAAGAACGTCTCGCTTTTATGTTGGCAGATGCCCAAGTGCCAGTCCTATTGACTCAGAAAAGATTAGTTGAAGGATTGCCTGAACATCAAGCCCAGATTGTCTGCTTGGAAACGTCGTTACCCAATTTCTCTGATAAAAATCCCGTCAGTGAGGTGACACCTTCTCATTTGGTGTATGTGATTTATACTTCGGGTTCAACCGGCAAGCCTAAAGGCGTGATGATGAGACACGGTTCTTTGTCAAATCTTATCACCTGGCAACTTCAGCAGAGTTTTGTTTCAGGTGATGCCAAGACATTACAGTTTGCGCCAATCAGTTTTGATGTGTCCTGCCAAGAAATCTTCTCGACTTGGTGTTCGGGAGGAACATTGGTATTGGTTTCTGAGCGAGTACGAAAAGATAGCATGATGCTATTACGTTTTGTCACCGAGCAAGCCATTGAAAGGCTCTTTCTTCCAGTTGTTGCCCTACAACAATTGAGTGATGTCGTTGCGAAAGGTTTGGGAACGGTGCCGGCGACTTTACGTGAGATCATCACCGCCGGTGAGCCATTGCAAATCACGCCCGCCATTGCCAATTGGTTTAAAAAACGCCCTCATGTTACGTTGCATAATCATTATGGGCCGTCTGAAAGCCATGTAGTAACCGCTTTTACCTTAACGGGTTCAGTGACTGATTGGCCGACGCTTCCTCCTATCGGTCGCCCTATTGCCAATACCCAAATTTATCTGCTTGATAAAGACAGACAACCGGTGCCTATTGGTTTGTCTGGTGAACTGTATATCGGTGGTGTTAATCTCGCCAGAGGCTATCTTAATCGGCCAGAGTTGACGGCTGAAAAATTCATCACGCATGACAATTTAATACCTCACCAACAAATCCGTCTCTACAAAACCGGCGATTTAGCTCGCTACCGAGCCGATGGCAACCTAGAATTTCTGGGGCGTATTGATCATCAAGTCAAGATTCGTGGCTTCCGTGTTGAATTGGGAGAAATAGAGGTGGTGTTGGCCCAACACGCGGCCGTGCAACAAGCCATCGTTATCGTTTGGGAAAGTCATCAGGGAGACAAACGCCTAGCCGCCTATATTATTCCCAATCGGAAAGTCGCGCCGACACCAACTGAATTACGCCACTTTCTTAAGGAACAGTTACCCGATTACATGGTGCCAGCGGCTTTTGTCATGCTGGAAAAACTCCCCAAAACACCTAATGGCAAGATAGATCGCCATGCCCTACCAACACCCGATCCTTTAGAAAGGTATATAGAAGAAGAACGGGTGGTACCTCACACGCCCATTGACGAAATCCTAACGACTATTTGGACTGAGGTTTTGGCGTTAGAACAGATAGGAATTCACGACAATTTCTTTGAGTTGGGTGGGCATTCTTTGTTGATTATTCAGATCATTTCACGGGTGCAGGAAACCTTGCATGTGGAATTATCCCTCTCTAGTCTGTTTGACTGTCCTACCATAGCCGAACTCGCCCTGCACATAGAAACGGTTCGTGGAGACGAGCCTCACAGACAACAGCTACCGGCTATCCAACCCATATCTCGACAACAGAACCTGCCGTTGTCTTCTTTCCAAGAACAACTGTGGTTTCTCGCTCAACTCAACCCGAATGTTCCTTTTTATAATGAAGCGATCAGCATTCATATCAATGATGAAGTTAACGTAGCGGTACTAGAACAAAGCCTCAATGAAATCATCAAACGTCACGAAGCACTGCGGACGACTTTTGCGACTGTTTCTGGGCAACCCGTTCAGAATATTATGCCACCCCCAACGCTCAACCTGCCCGTCGTTGATCTAAGGGCATTGCCGCCCGAACAAAGAGAAGCCGAAGCCCTACGGCGAGCGACTGAAAAGGCTAAGCGGCTTTTCGATCTGACACAGGATATCCTCCTGCGAGCAACTTTAGTACGGCTGGATGAAATCCAGTACCAGTTATTTTTGATCAGACATCACCTCAATTTTGATGGAATTTCCCTGGGTATTTTCCTGAAAGAGTTGGCTATCCTCTACAAAGCCTTCTCCACCGGCAAACCTTCACCGCTACCAGAATTGCCCTTCCAGTACGCGGACTTTGCCTACTGGCAACGGCAACAATTGTCCGCTGAAATTGTTGACAGCCAAGTGTCCTATTGGAAAACCATACTCGGTGACAATCTGCCAGTGCTACAGTTACCCACCGATCATCCACGCCCGGTGACACCCACTTTTCGGGGAGCTAAGCAGTATTTTACGCTTTCCAAAAGCTTAACTGGCTTGCAAACAGTCGGATTGGATGGAAAATCAAAGCCTTATACCAACATTGAAGATATGGCAACGCACTATATTAAAGAAATGCAAACGGTGCAGCCTCAAGGGCCGTACTTGTTAGGCGGTCATTCTTTTGGGGCTTTAGTCGCTTTTGAAATCTCCCAACAGTTGCAAAGACATGAAGTCGCACTGTTAGCGATTTTCGACGCAATCTCCCCTCATTTGTTTGAACTATCCGATGTGGCGCGTGTCATAGAACGCGTGTTAGGAAAACCCTTAGAGGTGTCTTATGAAACGCTCCAAACGCTTGACTCAGAGAGCCAATTAAATTACCTTTTTCAACAGTTCAAGAAGGCTTCTTTTCTACCACCCGACGCTGATAAAACGCATATTCGGGGCTTGATTGATGTTTACAAAGCAAATTGTCGAATGAATTATATACCAAAAGACATCAAACCGACTCGAATTACGCTATTTCAAGCCAGCGAGCTAATTGAAGGGACTGAATTGAATGAGACAAAACGGGAACAGGCATGGGGTTGGAGTCAATATGCTGAGGACTTGGTGGATATCCATGTTGTGCCCGGTGATCATTTCACGATGATGAGTCAGCCGAATGTACAAGTGCTTGCCGACAAATTAAGACAGTGTTTGGATCAAGTTCAGTCAGCGTAGCAAGGGCTAATTGAGAGCCATCCCGTTTGTAGTAGGCGATTTATCGCCTCAGTGGCTAAAGCCACTACTACAAACAGTGGCTAAAGCCACTACGACAAACAGTGGCTAAAGCCACTACTACAAACGGTTTAGTCGCTAAAGCGACTACTACAAACAGGTTCAATGAATTTCAAATCATGGCCCTCGGCCCAATGGCTTTGAATTGTAGTATAATAAAAAATGTTTGTAGTAGGTCATTTATCCAATGCCGCCTAGTAGCCGGGCAACCACAAGGGATTGCCCCTTATATTAATAAATATTATGAACAAAACCGACTGGATAACGCAGTTACAATTAGAACCGCATGTAGTAGAAGGCGGTTATTTCCGACGCACCTATCAATCCGATTATACGCATGAGGCCATTCCTTACGCAAAAACCCCGCGCTATTTGATGACATCGATTTTTTATATGTTGACTGATGATAGCCCGACTGGTTATTTGCATGTAAATTATGCTGACATTATGCACTATTTTCATGCGGGTTCACCGCTGACTTATTTGATTGTGCATCCTGATGGGCAGTTAGAACGGGTGCGGCTCGGCAACAATCCTGCGGCTGGCGAACAGTTGCAATTATTGGTGAAGGGCGGTTGTTGGAAAACGAGTATTTTGGAAACGGGCGAATTTGGCTTAATTAGTGAAGCCGTTTCTCCCGGATTTGAGTATGCGGATATGGCGTTGATTACAAAGCCGGATGTGCAAGCGCGTTTCCCGACATTGTGGCAAGAATTGCGAAATTCTATTAAATCTTGAAAGCGAGCGTAAGTAGGATAGAGGGACGAGACGTCGTTCAGCAAAGCTAAATTCATCATACCCACCATTATTAACGTGAGTTCGACTTTAAATATCAGTGAGTTATAGAATGATTAATTCTATCAAATCGTTATTTATAATAACTTTTAAATCAATCAGTTTAAAAAAACATTGACTGGCTCATTTCATTCTATGGCCCACAATTTGTAGGTTTGACGTATTAATGTTAAGGGTTTAATCGTCAAAAAAGTTGGACCAACTCGTTTGTAGTAGGCGAAACCCGTTTGTAGTAGGCGATTTATCGCCTCAGTGGCTAAAGCCACTACTACAAACGGCCACACGTAAGTCTAATAACAACTTCTGCACCTTGCTGGCGAAGAGAACGTGCAATCAAGGGTGCTTTCATTGCGGCAATACCCCCCGTTACCAGCAGTGCTATCCGTTTTCCAACGAGATGATTGCCGAGACGAAAAACATCATGATCGCCTATAGATGTTCAGAATAGTGAATAAATAGATGTCCAAGATAAATCTTGGACTCCGGACTAATTAGACGTCCAAGATAATTCTTGGACTCCGGACTAATTAGACGTCCAAGATAAATCTTGGACTCCGGATTAATTAGACGTCCAAGATAAGTCTTGGACTCCGGACTTTTTCAAGTGACGTAATTTTCATAAGCGAGATTCCGCTCTATGGAAGAAAGTTTTTCAGCATCGACGATCAGCGCAACCATCGTATTTAAAAATTAATTATGAAAACGAGAATTATTGGATACGATTTTGCGAGAGCTTTTGCCATTTTTGGCATGGTTTTTGTGAATTTCAAAATCGTTTTGGACTCAACGACAGGTAATGAGACGTTACGCGTTATTGTGTCATTAGTGGAAGGCAGAGCATCGGCATTATTTGTGGTTTTAGCAGGTGTCGGCATTTCACTACTGACGAAAACGGCAAGGCTACAAAAAGATGCTTCTGTTATAATACAGAAAAGGTTATCGTTATTACCGTCTGTTATGGGGCGCTTCAGCAGTCTCTTGCTTGGCATTTGTGTTGCTGTTGTTCATTTTTGATTATGAAACGGGTTGGGACTTTTCTACATTAACGTATTTGGATTTTTGGACGTTTGCCGGTATGTTCAGGCATATTTTTTATAATGGATTCCATCCAGTCATACCATGGCTGGCGTTTATATTTGTGGGCATTTGGCTTGGTCGTCAAGATTTGAGTCATCTGGCCTTGCGTCGAACAATTGCTTTAGCATCAGGTAGCGTTTGGGTATTGACCGAGCTCGCGTCTAAGGCATCCATCATAGTTGTGTCTCAATATCTGAGCCATTCAGATTCTTACGATGACATCATTTCTTTGCTAGGCACATCCGCAATGCCACCCATGCCACAATATATTATTGCGGCTGGTAGCCTTGCCATATTAATAATTTGCCTTAGCATTGAAGTGACCGAAAAATACCCAACAAATCGAATGAATACTTGGTTGGCTCATACCGGCCAATTGTCTTTAACACTGTATGTGGCCCATGTGATTCTAGGTATGGGCCTATTGGAGGCCTTAGGTTTACTTAATAATAAACAACCTATAGAAATAGCTGTCATTAGTGCAGGGTTGTTTTGTCTTGTGAGTATTGTATTTTCCCATTGGTGGGTTAATAGGTATAAAGAAGGCCCACTTGAGAGACTCTTCAAGAAAATCAGTGAACAGTGATCAGTGATCAGTCGTCCAAACTTTTGGCAGTGCCGGAGTCCAAACTTTAGTTTGGCAGACATCCTTACACTGCCATTAAGTTAAGCTTAATGGGTTTCGATCTACTGAAATAGCACGTTAACAAAACGCTACGCACAGTTCAATGTGTGTTCCAAATTTGTTAATTAGCTGTGAAGTTGGCAAAAGCTATACCTTTCACTTATAAATTGGGCGAAAATAAAAAAGCCAAAGGAATCCGACTTGTTAAAAAAAGTCGTATTTCTAAAATTCTTTTCCAAGTCCCTAATACTCGATGATCAAGTTTTTCTGAACTCAAACGCCCAAGGATTGTTATAAAAAAGGATGGGGTTCTTTGCGTTGAAGAATCGCAATGAACGAATTCGATAAAATTGAAGCTTTTGCGATGAAATTTTCATCTCCATTAATTAGCTATTGGGTTGTCATTGCTGTATTGATAACAAGTTGACTGAGGTTATTTTTGGCGATACGAATAAAATCCTTTCATAAGCATACAATCCTTGTAGTTATTATTGTCAGACTAAAAACTTGATCAGCGAGTAATAAACAACCGGTGATTTTTACTTTCGCTCGCTTTACCCACCAGTAATGAAACCCTTAGCGTAGCTCGCTAAGATTGCTCCTGAAAACGTTGAACAAGACTATCAAATTCACCAGCCTCAAACCTTTTTCTCAGTTGCAAGCGCTGAATTTTTTTGCCAATAGCCGTTTTGGGAATGGTGTCCTTGCTGACTGGAATCAGGTAGTCTGGACTCAGCCCAATCTGTTTCACAACGATTTCTCTGATTTGATGAATCAGTACTTTTAAGGCGTTGCCATCAGCATCAGTCGCACTAAAAAAGATGGCTAATTGATCAGTATGGCTGCTAGGCTCTCTGACGGCACAAGCGGCAGTGTAAGAAACATTAACGCCTTCAACTTCTTCCACTGCGGCTTCAATATCATGGCTATAATAGTTATTGCCACAAATGATAATGATATCTTTCTGCCGCCCGGTTAGGGTTAAACGCCCGTCTTGGATAAATCCCAAGTCTCCGGTGTTAAACCAGCCATCCTCAGTGAAGGCTTCTTGGTTAGCTTTCTGATTCTGATAATAGCCAGACATGACAGTTAATCCCTTAACTTGTAAAATACCAATCTTCCCTTTTTCAATAACTTGGTTTTGATCATCTACAATCCGCAGATCAACGCCAGGAATCGGCGCGCCGACTTCCACAAACACATCATCGTCTGTGGTTGAGTTCAGCAAAAAGTTATCGGAAAAAGTCACACCAGACGACACTTCTGCCATTCCCCAAGAAGGACATAAAGCTGTCGGTGCGAGTTGATGGGGAGCGAGTAGTTGCAAAAAACGCCGCGCGGTTTTCGCAACAATGGTTTCAGCACCATTCAAACAGAATTTCAGGGAAGATAAATCCCAGTGCCGTTGTTTGATAGTTTCAGCGCAATCATTGATCAAGCTATATGCAAAATTAGGGCCAAATGTGATAGTCGCTTGAAACCGCTCAATCAAATCAAGCCATATAAGCGGTTTTTGTAGAAATAATTGAAATGGAAAATGGATTTATTGCTGGGCTAAATAAACCGCACGAATGTGGAAATAGATAAGCCCGGCCACATGATCGATAGGAATCCAGTTTAAATTAATATCTTCTCTGGAAAAACCGTTCATTTGTACAGAAGCCATAGTTTGGCTCAACAGATTTCGGTGGCTTAGTAAAACGCCTTTTGGTATGCCGGTGCTACCAGAAGTCAGCATCATCACAGCGACATCATCCGGTTGGCTGTGGTACCAATTGTGATCGGGTTGTCCGTCGCGCAATTCATCAACGGTTGCCACCGGAAAGTTTCCTACCTCTAAAAGCTCAGGCAAATGAGGAATTTCAGACGCAAAACTCGCATATGTCAACAACAGTGGTTGCTCCAGCATTTGTAAGGTATAGCGAAGTTTGCTAACCGTTTTGTGGATTTGTTCAGGCGTATAAGCAATATGGGTTACCGGAACTGGAACAAAACCACCGAGAACACAGCCCCAAAAAGCACTGATAAAATCTTGGGAGGACTCGATTTGAAAAACCACTTTATCTTGGGGTTGCAATCCGAGCTTTCTGAGGCGACTCAGAATTTTCTGAGCGTCTAACAGTAAGTCTTTATAGGATTGAAATGCTTGAGAATGATCAGACTGTATATAAACAAGTCCTTTGTCAGTTGTAGCCGCCTGTTTTAAAACGTGAGCTAGAACGGTTGGATCATTGGCAGAGCGTTTCAGAGGCCCGCCATAACTCATTGCTGGTTGATTGGTTGGTAAATTGATTTTTAATAAATCAGATTTTTCCAAAAAATAGGATTTATTTCGGATTTCTTTAATGTTCATATTTGTGGGCCATAGACTGGAATGAACCAGTACAGGTAGTTTATTTAAAAGAAATCCGATTTTTTGGAAAAATCTGATTTCTCTAATGAATCCGATTTTTTGGAAAAATC
>NBMI01000182.1 GCA_002085445.1 Candidatus Parabeggiatoa sp. nov. 2 | reverse complement strand
TTTTTTAGGTTAGGTATCCACTTTTTTGAATATTCAACTAAAAACATCTGCAATTTCTTTGGAACTCTGACAGCTAATCTGTTTTCCATAAATGCTAGGAATACATGATCACATAAAGAACTATTATTGGAAGCACTCTTAAACCATTTAAGCAAGAGCCACCGTACTACTTTTTCATTAAACGCTATTTCCAAATTAAAATCCTGCGCTTCTTTATTTGATAATGCAGTTAAAAAGAGTTTATACAGTACAGTGCGTATTTTATCTTCTTGAGATAAAGACAAATCTTTTATCAATTGATTGCGTAACCAATCAGGCATATAGCCATAGCGAAACCAAGGCAAACGCGCTAATTTAGCCAAGCGTTCCTCAGTCAATGATTTCAATTGTTCGCCTAAATAAAGCGTTAATTGCCAACGTAATTCTGGATAAACGGCACACGCACTAAACCAATAATACCCTTCATTACCTGTTTGAGTAATTCTGTCAGTACTGGTGCATCCGGCGCATGATGTTCTAGTTAATACCATCTCCAGCCAACAGCTAAAGCAGTTGTCTGAAAGCTCAAGTACCCTAAAGGGCACTACCAGACAGATGATTGCTCAAGTACCCTAAAGACAATCCGTTTCGGAACGCGTATCCGTTGTACTAGACAATCCGTTTATCCACGTCATCCGTTGTACTAGACTTTAGTTTCAACTAAAGCAGTTGTCTGAAGAACTATTGTACCCTAAAGGGCACTACCAGACAGATGATTAGTAGGCTTTAGCCTACTTTAGCTTTTAGACAACGGCTTTAGCCGTTGGCGTTGGGGTGGTATCGAGACTGAAGCGATCTTGCACTAGACAATCCGTTTCGGAACGCCTATCCGTTGTATATCCGTTGTACGAGACAATCCGTTTATCCACGTCATCCGTTGTACTAGACTTTAGTTTCAACAATGTGCAGGGCAGTTTCTTGATCTTCCGCCATTTTCACCAAACTACTCAGCGTATCTAACACACTACAGGGATGAACCGCAATAGGATTATCCACACCCGGAGACTTCTGCAGCTTCGATTTTCACATTGCCCAATTCAGGAATACGAAAATACATATTTTCCACTTCGTTCAGAATATCATTCGGAGCTTTATCAATTTCATCAATCAACACCACCGAACGACGGGGTTCAGTGTGTTCAAAACTATCTGGTAAATAATTTTGCACTGTTTCAAGCGGAGCTAATTGGGTTTTCCCGGTACCTGGCTCCCCAGTTAATAACAACGGTTGCCCCAATAACAATGCGACATTCACCGCCTTAACCAACCCAGCATCGGGCAAATAGGCATCGGGGCGCGTTTGCGTCTTTTGGCGCGACGGCGGTAACTCGACTGGCGTTTTGCGAGGACTTTTTGGCGGTTCCTCGGTATAAAATGGAAAGTTCATATTTTGATCCGTTGAATTTATCGGGTGGAAATTCTTTCAGTCTTTCACGGAGTCTTATTGCCCACATCACACTAATGTTTGCCAAAGCGGCTACTCTTCTAAGCCGCGACACTTTGTCATTTCGGAGAAATCTTAAAAACCCAAGATTCCTCGCGTTCGCTCGGAATGACAGACAAAATAAGGTGTCTCGCCTTAAGTGGCTAGCCGCCAAAGCTAAAGCTTTGGACTCCCAAATCGCTATTTATCTCGGTTTTCGATTTTGTCGTAAATATCAGTTAAAGCTAAACGACAGTTAATTGAAGGCAACTCGATCACTTCTTGCAAATCGCTGGTTTCTGATAATAGCCATTGATTATTTGCCTGTCTGACATAGTGTTCAATGTGATATTCATCTTGGGCAACCAGAAGATACTCTTTAACGGAGTCCAAGGTACGATAATGCTTAAACTTGACACCTCGATCATAGTTGGCAGTACTATCGGAAAGTACTTCAATGAGTACGGTAGGATTGAGCAACGTATGTGCATCATCAAAGCGAGGTTTGTCGCAAAGTGCCACAATATCAGGATAAGTATATAAACCTGTTGGACTTACCTTAACACGCATGTCGTTAACATACACCCGACAAGGACGTTTTTTGAATTGAGCGTGGATTTCAGCCAAAACGTTTGCTGTGATTTGATTATGGTTTGGGCTTGCGCCTGACATCGCAAAAATTTCACCCTCAAAGTATTCACTTTTGTACTCCGCTTTGCGTTCTAAAGCTAAATATTCTTCTGGAGTAATATAAGCCGTTTGAGGTTGTGCTGACATGGTATTGTCTCCTTTCTGGATAGGTAAGTAGGTACACGTCATGAGAAATCATGAGAAATCCCTGAGAAATCCCTGAGAAATCCGAATTTTTTTAAATCGGATTTATTAAGTCGCCAACCTGGCCCCCAACAGAAACCACTCGGTTTTAGAAACTGTAAGCATTAACAAAAACTTGCCCAATCAATTTGAAAACATGGCCCTCAAAACGGATATCTTCATCCCAGATTCATCTTCTGATTATCATCAAACGCGTTGATTTTATTAGCAACGTATTCAGCGAGTTTAACAGGTACGGCATTGCCTATCATTTGTTCTAATTCGGTTTTAGTGCCTTTTAACAACTTAAATCCTTTTGGAAAGGTTTGGAGATAACTACGTTCAATCGTAGTTAATGGCCTGACGTTTTCAGTAATATCCACCGCATCGCCTAGGTGTTTTTTATACCCTTTGGGAATGGGTCTATTTACGCCTCGAATGGTTGGGCTAGGCTCATAAATACTAAATATTGCTCTTCTTTTATAGCTCCAAGGATGTCGATAATAGTATTCAATGCCTAAATCATGACCTAAATAATCAAAAATGCTCATCGGTTTTTCGGTTAAATATTGATTGAGATAATCATCTAAAAAACTATCAGGTGCCGCAAGCAAGCCCACTAAAAAAAATCGTTTCCTTAATTGAGGTACACCACAACGACTCGCATCTAAGATTTGATAAGAAAGGCCATATTCCGCCGCCTTAAATATTTTCAAGGCTTTTTGTAAAGTAACACTTTTAGTAATCCGTTCGACATTTTCCATCACAAACCACGTTGGTTTGACTTGTGCAATAATGTTGGCGAATGAAAGGGTTAAATCAGCACGGCCCAGACTTTCATCTCGTTTACCGGCACTCGAAAAATCTTGACAGGGTGGCCCTCCCATAATGAGATCAGGATGATAATCCTTAAATTTCTGGTAATCTGAAATTTGGGATAAGTCCATTAAAAGCGCATCATGGTTAAAATTCGCTTGGTAGATTTCCATAGCCGCTTGCCAGTTATCAATGGCCGCTACAATTTCAAAGCCGGCATTTTGGAAACCTAATGATAAGCCGCCGATACCGGCAAATAAATCAATGACTTTCATAATTTTCACATTCAACCCCTACGGGGAAAATAATTATTAATGATTAATGATTAATGATTAATTGTTAATTCCCCCTTCGGGGAAGCCCAATTATACTGCACACGGCTTAGATTTGGACTTTTATGTTTCGGGAATTCGTGCATTATTCCCTTCAGCCCTGTGAAGAAAAAAGTCTAAATTTCACCCGTTCACAGTATAATAATTAACCATTAATCATTAATTGTTAATTATTATTTTCCCCCTTCGGGGTTGGCGTGTTGATAGCCTATCAACAAAATCCGTTATAATCAGAAAATTTTCCTTATCTATAGTTGTTAAACCCTAAAAACCTCCGGTGGAAATTCTTCGAGTATTTCACGGAGTCTTATTACTAAATCACACATTGGTATTTCATCAGACGATGTAAAAAGATCATCAAAGTTGATATTTCAGGTTGATTATTAGGTAATGAAATAACGGATTGACCAATTAAGTTATAACCAATATCTAATGTATCAATGCTGGGAGAATAAATGGCTTGTGGTTCAGGGAAGTTGTTAGCAACCAATCGCGTTTTCAAATGTGCATAAATTTCCCCAAGTGCCAGTGTCTCTCTGCCATTATTAATCCCATGGCTCAGTAGAGAGACAAACTCACCGGTAAATGCCGTATAACTGGCACCCACCGGCGCCTCAGCTTTTTTAACCGCATTGGTAGCCGTCAGAATGAAAACTTTTTTATTTCCAACCAGGCGAAATAGTGCTCTGCCGCTATAACAACAATCCAGTATGAAGAGAATATGTTTTACCCCTGATATCCGTTTATCGGTAGCCGCAAGCCATATCTTGCCAAAGGCAAGCGCACTACTCAATTCGGAAGTAAAAGCCATTATTTTTCAACACGGAGTTCACAGAGTGCCACAGAGTCTCACAGAGTCATAAAGCCAAAGGAATTCTCTGTGAAACTCCGTGTAACTCCGTGTCTCTGTGTTGAAGAAAAATCGCTCGTGTCACTATTTATAATAACGTCAGTTTGACTTTTCAATAAATTATATAAACCTTAGCATTTGTGGGTTAAAACCGAAGATTTGTGGGCCATCAACTGGAATGAACCAGTACAACTTATGGATTTTGTAAGTATAACTGACATTAATACTAGGGGAGGGCCCTCTAACTGTCTAGGTAAAGCATGAATTTCAGCGCCATAGTTGTGGTGGGTGTAGCATAGCTCTACCCACCCTACGCTTGCTAATTCACAACGCTTTATTCAAGTGACTTTGTACATTGCTTAATAAGTGCTGTACTCGTTCACGTTCAGTGCTTTCATCGCTCAAGTGAAATAAATACATAACGCCGGCTCCTACGCCAACAGCTAATAGTCCTACACCGGTGGCACTGATACCGGCTAAAACGGTTGTCCCGGCTGCAACTCCGCCACCACCGGCTACGAGAGTTCCACCACCGAGCCAAGCTAACGTCGCATTAGCCGCTGCTGCACCGGATAGACTGGCAATGGCTGTACCAGTACCCGCTGTTGCTCCAACCATGCCGGCGATACTGGTGGCAAATGCAAGGGCAGTCCCACCACCCAAAGCAGCACCGCCCAAAGCCCATGCACTGTATGATGCAATACTAGACACCATGCTTCTATTGGCGGTTTTGAAATCACCATAGCCTAATAAATAGGCACCATACGAAAAAACCACTCCACCAACGATACCACCGCCGACACCGCCTAATAATGTGGCTGTTGTCCTTCTGGCGACTAGTGTTGATAATAACAGAGATTGGCTATTCATCAATGAACGTTGGATAAGTGTGCCAGTCAATGTACCCGTATAACCACTTATCCCGCCAAGTGTTGCCATACCCCCAACTTTTTGCCAATTAACTTTTTGACCAGAATTCAATTGACTTAGCAACTCAAAAGCACCGGCAATTCCAATACCAGCTAAACCACCTTTTAATCCAGTTTGATGAGCGATTTTTAAGGGCGAAGAAACCGCTAGTTTTCCATAAGTGGTTTGAACAGTCGTTGGTTCAGCTTTTCCAAGTAGATGTTTGGTATGGACTTTCTGTATAACCAACCGACCTTTTTTATGCGCGTTTATGACTTCAATTGCGGCTTTTTTTGCCGCCAGTGTTGCTTTTGGACTCCTTAAAGTTCGTTTAGCAACTTCAAGAGTATAGTTGGCAGTACCTTGTGTATACCCATAATACTGTTTTAAGGGACTTTTTCCCCCTTTAGCTTCAACAACCACAATTTGTTTACCGGAACGATAAACTTGATCAAACCCTTTCCCTTGCCCCGGTTTTCCTTGAAAAAGGGGCTTGAAATTCATGCGACGTGCATATTGACGTGCCCCGACATCACCAATGACTTCTGATATTCTTATTCGACTATCTAAGCCATATCGACTAGCACCAAGATATTGGTGTCTCTGATTGGGGATATTAAGCAAGACTCCCCCATGTTCCATTTGAACATTTGTTCGTGAAATGGCTAATTCTTGATGAGTTGAAGGGACAATCAACCCAGTTGTAGCAGAAATCGCAAAAACACTCGCTTCCGTTTGAGAAATAAACGGATTCTCGTGCGTGTCTGCAAAAACGCTACTAGACAAGAAGCAAAGGCACAACAGCGTACCCAGATACGTTTTCATCATCACACCTCCATAAAGTTAAAAATCGGATAAGGGCTTTTTATCCATCAAAGTCATTTTTGAGGAAAGCGGAATTTTCTGTTTATCATGCAGTTCAGCATAAAATTTTTGGAACGCTTCATTATAAGCCCTTTGTGCTGGAGTAGAAAGGTAACGCATATCTATGTTACCAAGAAAAATAATTATACCAGAATAGACGCGATCTTCATCAGTAAAACCAGTACCTAATTCATCCTGATAAACATTGTAAAAAGTGGTGATTTGATTAATAGCCCATTGTTCATATTTGCGGATTTGCTTTGCTCGCCAGTTTGCGATTTGATGATTGACTTCTTCCAACCGAGCTTGGGCTTTTTCAAGAACTTCTACCGAAGACAATTTACTCGCTTTTTCAGCAAGTCGTTGTCGAAATGGGATCAATTGTTCGATAGCCTTTTGAGCTTTAGTGCTTTTTTCAATTTCAAATTGCCCAAATGCTTGCTCAATTTCATGCCAAACCCTCTCAGATTGTCGTTTAGCAATTTCCTGTTTGGCTTGCTCTAGTTGTTCAAAGAGCGTGGCAATTTGCGTTTTTGCCATTTCCATATTTGGCGCGATTAAAACCAATTGCCGAATAATAGACTCTGCTGAAGTCAGATAATATAAAATAAAATCGGATTGTGCTGGCTCATTTTTAGCGTTCTCAATGAATTGCGTCGCCTGTTGCGCGAGTGTCGAAACGGTGTTAGCGGCTTGGGCAATTGCCAATTGTTGTTCAAGCGTCGCTATTGTGTTTTCCAATTGCGTTATTTGGTGAGCAATTTTTGATGAATCGTTCGATTCGACAAGATTAGCATCAAGTGATTGTAACGCAAATAGATTTTCTTTTAACGCCTCTACGTATGGCGTTATTTTGTCTGGATTGTCAGCGGCTGGATTTTGGGCAAGCAATTCGTCACTTTGACTAAGCAATGTTTTAACAAATTGGGCCGTTTCAATCTGACTTGCCTGAGTCATTTTATCAACGATTGACTGTTTAATTTGGGCAATATCACTCAATGCCTGTTGCAATTTCTCAATGTCTTGAACTGGCACATAGAGTGCTTGGGTACGCATGAAAGTATTCATGTCGCCTAACACATTGAGGGCCATTTCATAATCACCATTATCAATGCGTTGACGGCAATAATCCAACACGCTTTGTTGATAACGGTTAATTTTATCCCAATTGCCAGGCTCTTGACTGATGCCATTACTAAAGTATAGCCCAGCCCTAGCCAGATCACCTTGTTTGAGCAAAGCTTCGGCTTTCACAAAAGCTTGATCGGTTTTGGGGAATTGACGATTTTTGGCCCTGACTTCGATGCCTGTTTTTTTGGCGAGTTCTTGTTCAAGATGTTGAATATTCAATCGCAACTCATCAAGCGAGGCCGCCAAATTCTCAATGGTTGTGATACTGTTACTGGCTTTGCCAGCATAAAACGCCATAACACCCATGTTAAAAATAATGAGAAATACCAAAAGTGCTTTTAAATTCATTGTTGATTATTCACCTCTCTGTTGTAGTACAACAAATTAACGAAAAACACTAAGACAAAACGGCTGTAAATTTTACCGTGATGGTATACCGGATGTGCGTAGCGGCGCTTTGGGATTTGTGGGCCATCAACTGGAATGAACCAGTACAGATTATGGGTTTTATTTTTTAAGAGTCTCACGGAGTCATAAAGCCAAAGGAATTCTCTGTGAAACTCCGTGTAACTCCGTGTCTCTGTGTTGAAGATTTTTTAAAGGAAAAGGCCCATCAATCAACTCAACAGAACCAATTCGCCAACCTGGCCCCCAACAGAAACCACTCGGTTTTAAAAACTGTGAACATTAACAAAAACTTGCCCAATCAATTTGAAAACATGGCCCTCAAAAGAAAGCTTAAATACGGATATCTTCATCCCAGAATTACTTTCAAATTCGCGTTTGATGCCATTGTCATTATTGCCTTGAAGGTATTGTGCCGTTTTATTTTGATCACCTTTGATAATGTCGCAAACTCGCCTGAAGGAAATCAAAAGTATGAAGGAATTCCAACTTATGGTAATGGTAATTCAATGAATTTGTTGGATTTTTTTCACTCCAACCTACGGGCTACCCTTTAGGTTCACCAAAAGGATCGAATAATTGAATACCACATCCTTCAAAATCCCTTGTATTGCGCGTCACCAATACCAGATCGTGTAACAGGGCAGTTGCCCCAATCAATAAATCAGCTTGTGAGCGAATAATCCCTTGCTGACGAAATCGCCCTCGCCAAATGGCACATTGTTTTTGCGACAGACGCGTCAACCCCGTAGGGGTTTTCAGGCTAAAGTTTCGCGGAGAAAAACTTTAGCCTGAAATGTTAGTAACTATGGTATTGATATAATCAATAAAATTCCAAAAGTTATACATATCAACAGTTACAATCAGGATTAAACCCTTAGCATTTGTGAGTTAAAACCGAAGATTTGTGGGCCATCAACTGGAATGAACCAGTACAGTTTATGGGTTTTGTAAGTCAAACTGACATTAATAATAGTGGATGCCCTCTAACTGTCTAGGTAAAGCATATTTGATAAAGACAAAACTTCCACCGGTTGTTATCATGCCAAAGCAAGGTTTGTCTTGATTCTCATTGGCTAACATGTAAGCCAATATTTGTGCCAATCCCGCTTCAATAGAAAAAGCGGCTTGTTTTGATTCAATAACCATGACCCAAAATTGATCTTTCAAAACCAACACATCGATTTTCCCTTCAACAATCACATCGCCGTCCATATTGGAGACTTTAACAGAATATTCTGATTTCGTCTGAAGAGGATACAAATAAAAACCCGCAAATATTTAACAATGGGCCTAATACTGCCATTTTAACCGTATCTTCAAGCAAGGGAGGATACTTAACTAAGTTGAAATAACTCGCCTTCACTTGATTCATGACTTGTTTATCTATATCTGTTATTTCTGGTAACTCAGTTTGCCACTCAGGAAAAAATTGATCATCAACGGCCAGTTGAAGACCAAATTGGATTTCCAAATCATGTAATGAGAGGTCAGTTGCACGAATAGTTTGACT
>NBMI01000181.1 GCA_002085445.1 Candidatus Parabeggiatoa sp. nov. 2 | reverse complement strand
TAAGTACAGCGAATTGCGCGGATAAGCGAATTTGAAGTCATGTACGCAGGTGCGCGTTAAGTTAATGCGATTCAACAATATAATTCGTTTATCCACGTAATTCGCTGTACTTATCCACGTAATTCGCTGTACTTATCCGCGTAATTCGCTGTACTTATCCGCGTAATTAGTGGGCCATTAACTAAATC
Source organism: Candidatus Parabeggiatoa sp. nov. 2 (assembly GCA_002085445.1). Classification (GTDB taxonomy): domain Bacteria; phylum Pseudomonadota; class Gammaproteobacteria; order Beggiatoales; family Beggiatoaceae; genus Parabeggiatoa. Next base: position 8,436 of record NBMI01000181.1, on the reverse strand, counting down.
AATACCTATCAATTCGACAACCTGGCCCACTTTTAGGGAGGCGCGTGAAAGATACGCATGTGTGCGGTATATTAATGCTATCCAACACTATAATTCGCTTATCCGCGTAATTCGCTGTACTCATCCGCGTCAGTCATTCGCTGTACTCATCCGCGTAATTCGTTGTACTCAGGTGTCAGTGGTTTATTGTCTACAGGCGGCCATGGGGACTGTAAATTTGCCGAGTTTTTTTATGTCGGTGGGCATGCTAATGTCTTTGTTTGTTATCAGTTGGCAATTGTTTATGTCGAAGATGTGGAGGTTGAGCATGTTGTCTTGGTGCCTGCCTAGCAGTACGAGGCCTTCCGGTAAGATGGTTTCGGGCAGGACTTTGATGACTTTGGCTGCGTCTGGCAGGTTGTCGCATTGTTTGGCAAAGTCATGGGTGGCGGGATCGTAGCGCCATAAGTCGGGGCCGATGAGGCCATATAGTATGTCTCCTGCAAGGTTGGCGGTGAAGTCTTCTAGTGGAATTTGGGTGGGTAGTACCACTGTGCTTTGGGCGGTTTCGGTGTCTATTTGGATGAGGCCGGCTCCTTGGGCCCATGCCAATAAATTCCCTTGATAATCAAAGGCTAAGCTGGTGATGTGTTGGTGGCCTGTGTCGCCTACGTCGGTTAGTTGGCCGGTTTGTGCGTCGAGTTTGGATAGGCTTTGTGAGGCGATATATAAGGTGTTGGTGTCAGGATGGGCCGTAATGGTTGGCATTTGGCCGTGTTCTGTTACGTCAGCGAGTTGTGAGACGCTGTCGGTTTGTGGTTCGTAGGCGAAGATTGTTCGGTTGTTAGCTAAGTCTTGCATGACACCGTAGAGTTGGCAGGTGGCGGGTGTGGGTATGTTGATTTCTATCGTGGCATCAATGTTTTGCGTATCGGGGTTGTCGCCAGTGGTGTTGCCGATGTTGTAGCCAACTAGTTCTGTGATGAGGTTTGCGATAGTGGTTGTGATAGCTTGTTGACTTTCTTCGGGCGGTGTTAGGCCTCTGGGTAGCCATTGGAAGGTGCCACCCGTTTTGTCGGCGATGTTTTTGTACAGGGCCGTGTCGGCTTCGGCTTCACCACAGGTGCCGGCCAGTAAGATGTTGATTTTGGTGGCTTGTTGTTGGGCCTGTGCAATGAGTTGGGCGGTGTCGGTGTTGTGCGGTGGTGCGGCGGTGGCTAGTAGGATTTGGCCGTTATATATATAAGGTAGGGCCGAGTCTAAGGCCGCAACTGACGCGTTAGCGCAGTCGTCGCCACCGGCGGGTATGAGGCTTCGTAGTAGGCCGATGAGTTCGCCCATGTCTTGTGTGACAAGACGAGAAACGATGTTGTTGCCTTTGAAGGTGATTAGTTCAAAGGTGAGTTGCGTTTTTGCGTCGATGTTGGCGGCAAGGATGTTTTCTAGGGCGTTGGCGATTTTGAGGTTTTCGCCGGCCATCAGGGCGGTGTCTTCAATCACTAATGTTAAGTCAGCTTCTTCGTCGCCTCGTGGTGTTGTGGTGAGTTGTTGTGCTGTGACGCTGACAGAAAACGTTGCGACGGCCTCGACTTTTGGGTCGTTTTGCGATTGGGCGGTGACGGTAACGCGGGTTTCTGCGCCGTGTGTTGAGGGTAGCGTGATGTTTAGTTCAAAGTTCTCCCGTTGTTGGCTTTTGATGGTGAGCGTTTGATCTGAACTTGTTAGCGCCCATGCGGCGGTATTAGCCACATTGATTGTGTAAGTATCATTATTGGGCCCGGTGTTGAAGAGTGCCAAGCTGATTGGTAGTTGGGTGTTGGGTTCGCCAATAATGTGTTGAGTGTGGGAAAACTCGGCGCTGTAGGGCGTTTTGTTGGGTTGTTGTGGGCCGTTGTCGGCCGTTGGCTCGATAAAGCCAAAGTCAATTGTCAGGGTTTGCTGGTTGTTGGAGAGAGTGAAATCGTAAAAGGCAATGCCTTCACCACGCGCTGGTGCGGTTTGGTGCCAGCCGTGAGGCATCCCGGCCCAGATGGTGTACGAGCCTGTGTCGTAAAGGATAAATGAGTAGTTGCCGTTTTCGTCAGTCTCGGTGGTGTAGAAACCGCCTTCGCCGGCATCGGCGGTGGGGTTGTGCCTAATAAATATCGTGGTTTTGGTGAGCAACGCTGGCTCTCCTGAGTCTTTGAGGCCGTTGTTGTTTTCGTCCATGAAGGTTGTTCCTTGGACGGTGCCGTTCCAAATGGGGGCCGAAGGCGTATTATCACTGCCACTGGTGGCTGTGACTTCGGCCTTGTCATCGGTTGATGTTGGTGCCGGTGACGTTGCCTCAGTGTTTGGTGCCGGCTCAGTCGTATTATTATTGGGTGCCGAGGACGTTGAGTTATCAGACATTTGTGGGCCGTTGTGGGCCGTTGGCTCGATAAAGCCAAAGTCAATTGTTACGGCTTGTTCGTTGTTGGAGGCGCTGAAATCGTAAAAGGCAATGCCTTCACCACGGATAGGCGCGGTTTGGTGCCAGCCGTGAGGCATCCCTGCCCAGATGGTGTATGAGCCGCTGTCGTAGAGGATAAATGAGTAGTTGCCATTTTCGTCAGTCTCGGTGGTGTAGAAACCGCCTTCGCCGGCATCGGCGGTGGGGTTGTGCCTAATAAATATCGTGGGTTTGGTGAGCAGCGGTGGCTCTCCGGAGTCTTTGAGGCCGTTATCATTGCGATCCATGAACGTTGTTCCTTGAATCGTGGCCGCCCAAAGGGGCGCGGACAAAGCACTGGCTGCGAATGAGGCCGCTATAATAATTAATGGCCGTGCCAGCCGGTTTTGCTGTCGCGTTTTGCGCGTTGTTTCGGCGGTTGCCGAGATGTCTTTTTTGAGTTGTAAATTCATGGTTATACCTCTTTTTTCAGTGATCAGTTATCAGTGATCAGTTATCAGTTATCAGTTATCAGTTATAAGTTATCAGTTATCAGTGATGTTCCTTGAGTGATGGCCGCCCAAAGGGGCGCGGGCAACGCATCAATGCTATTAAGTTAAGAATAGCTGACTTATTTTATTAAAGCCTCCGATGTTGTTGGCCTTGTTCATTGAGAGGCGCGCATCATAAACTTGTTTGTGTTGAATAGCACGAGCATTTTTGTTGCTTGCGTGAGGCGATAAATCGCCTACTACAAACGCAAACATTTAGGCGATAAATCGCCTACTACAAACGCTGCGCGGGCAACGCATCAATGCGATTAAGTTAAGAATAACTGACTGATTTTATTAAAGTAGTACAACGAAGTAGTACAACGGATACTCGAAATAAACGGATAAAAAAACCTAAAAAATCCTAATTTTATAAAATTTATTAATTCCTAAAATCCGTTTATTTCGCGTATCCGTTGTACTTCCTCCGATGTTGTTGGCCTTGTTCATGGAGAGGCGCGCATCGAATAGAATTAAAAATGAAGAATGAACAAAAACTTATAAGTTATCAAATAACTTTCAATACGTTTTTATAAGTCATTGATTTCATCAGATTCAATTTAAGCCTTAACCCTTCGCATTCGTTATTAAAAACCTTGGCGGTTTTGAAAACCTCCTTGTTCATGGAGAGGCGCGCATCATAAACTTATCCGTGTTGAATTGCACGAGCATTTTTGTTGCATGGCGAACATCAGGTTTCATATTCAACCCCTTCGGGGTTGGCGCTGTGATGCCAAAACCCACAGGTTTCACCAGGGGCTATTATCTCGCTCCGCGAGTTACTGCGTTTCATATTCAACCCCTTCGGGGTTGGCGCTGTGATGCAGAAATCCACAGGTTGCACCTGTGGCTATTATCTCGCTCCGCGAGTTACTGCGTTTCATATTCAACCCCTACGGGGTTGGCGCTGTGATGCCAAAACCCACAGGCTGCATTCATGGGTTGAGGAGACAGAATTGTTTTTAAATTGTTATTTAAAACAAGCATTTAGTTATTCTAAAATAGTAACTCGGAAAAATTATAACCCCCGAAAATTTTCTAACAATCGCCTATTTTTTCTTATTTAAATGAGTCATTATTATAGAGAATAACTTTAAGTGTGTATTTTTACTAAAATACGGCTAAAATAGGCTGTGAAAGACCTCTGAAAGGCCGCGTGTTTTGGTTTTAACCACATAAAATTTACGGTTTACGATTATAACGACTACTTTTTAAATTAATAATAGATGGGCTATTCTTTAAAAATGTTTTAATTATCGCTTATAAAACAGTCAGTTATATTTTACGAGTACGCAAAAAAAATTTCGGACCTGTTGTCTCTATTGAAACGGAGACTCGCCCAAAATTCATCTTAATATTATCGTGAGTCTTGCGTATTAATGGCTACCGTCTCTGATTATGAATACTCATCCAGTTGGATAGACTGAGAGGTAGCGGTACTGTGCCGTTTATATTTTTAGCTTTACTCCAAAAAAGGGTGGGCAAAACATCGAAGATTTAAGTAGGCGCTTTTATGAAATTTCATTTTTACAAAAAAAGTCTTCAATCCGGTGGGCAATTATCCCTCTTCCGAAACGCACGCGCTTATCGTGTCAGGAGCAGTTATCAGTTATCAGTTATCAGTTGTCAGTTATCAGTGTTCGGTAATAAAGCAACTACAGGGATTCGTTATAATAAAGGATAACTACAGGGATTCGTTATAATAAAGGGTAACTACAGGGATTCGTTATAGTAAAGGGTAACTACAGGGATTCGTTATAATAAAGGGTAACTACAGGGATTCGTTATAATAAAGGATTAAAAACGATGTTACATTAAGAAGCATTGCCCCTGGAGGAAAAGCCCCAAAGGGGCGAAAATCATGTCAAATAAATTACGACGTTGTCTTAATTCGTTTATCCGCGTAATTCGCTGTACTCAATCCGCGTTAAAAACGATATTATATTAACCACTAACTAAATTAAAGTGGATGGTGGGCAAGCGGGCTTAAAGGTTGTGGTATATTTTAAGTGACTCGTGCCCGCTTACCCACCCTACAGACTACTGAATAAAGCAGGTGTTATTATGCGACAACAATTTTTTAAGTTGGTTCTTTTTGGTTTATTAACTACAACTTCTTGTTTGGCGGCTGATATTTGGGTGGATGCGGGCAATGGCGATGATAGTCGTGATGGTTTAAGTGCGGCTTCTGCTTTACGCACTTTGCAAGCGGCCGCTAATTTAGCCACGCCCGGCACTGTCGTCCATATTCAGCCGGGCATTTATCGGGAAAGTGTTAAGCCGGCTAATAGCGGTACGCCGCAAGCGCCTATTGTTTATCGCGCTGAGATGGGTGCCGGTACGGTGACAATACTGGGTTCAGAAACGGTGGCGAATTGGATAGCTTTGACGGATAACGCGATTGGTTTGCCGGCCGGTGTCAATCCTCAAAATATCGTTTGGGCCGATTTGTCGGCTTGGGGATTAACCACGGCACCGCGTTTTGTGGTGCAATTGGATGCGGCGGGTAATGTTGTGAGTCGTTTAAGCTTGGCGCGTGAGCCGGATTGGCAGGTGCAAACGGCGTGGAAATCTCACGAGTTTTGGTGGGTAGCCGATGGCGGGGCAACGGTAGCGGAATGTGATCCGCCTAGTGATAAAAAACCTTTTTCGTGTGATCAAGACTCGCGTTCTTTAACGCAATTGATTGATCAACACGATGATACGGCCCCTATCGGCATTGAGTTGGGCAATTTAGCCACGCTCGACAATCTCAGCGGCGCGACATTGGTGGCAATAGATACGGTTCAAGGCGATTATGTGTTTCGTCGAAATATCACCGCCCATGATGTGAGTGCTGGACAAATAACGGTGGATCGTCATGTTGAACATGGTTCTGGCAGCAACAATCAGGGCTTGGGATGGGGTAGCAAGTATTATGTCGAAAATCATCCGGCTTTGTTAGATAATCCTGGTGAATATTGGTTTGATCTGGCAACTGGCCGCTTGTATTTATGGCCTCTGTCGCCAGATTTGCAAAACGTGGAAATTTCGCGGCGCGCTAACGGCTGGGATTTGACAGGCCTTTCTTATCAAACGCTGAACGGATTGGCGCTGGAATTTTTTAATGATAAAGCGATCAGTCTCCAGAATAATTCTATGCAAAGTAGTTATGGCAATCAGTTGCACAATTTACGAGTGCGTTATGCCAATCAAGGCTTGTTTGCTGAGCAAGTGCTAACAGCAGTTTCTTCGGCCGATGCGGTTATTCAGGGGTTGGTTTTGGAAAATTCCGAGATCGGTTATATGGATAGTGAGGGCATTTATTTGGGTAGTGAATGGGATAATGAGGCCGATCCTGCCCTGTTTATTCGGGCCCCTATTACCAATACTTTGATTAAAAACAATCACTTGCATCATTTCAATTTTCGTTCAGAAAAACAGGAATCGGCCGGCGTTGAGTTTCGTTTTGCTGACAATTTGCGCTTTGAGGAGAATTATGTCCATCATGTTGCCCAGCATGGTGTGCGGTTGACGGAGTCTGTGATTCAGTCTGATAAAGGTTTTGGGTTTGCCCCAAGCGAGATTAAAACGGGGAATATTTTGCTGAAAAATAATCTGATTGAACACAGTTGCCAATTGGCGGGCGATTGCGGTGGGCTAACATTTTGGGGAACACCTCCACAGCGCCATGTTTTTCGCAATGTGTTGGTGATGGGGAATACGTTCCGTTATAACTATGGGTGGAGTGATGTTGCCAAACAGCGGGGGCGCTGGAAGAATGGTTATTTTGGTTTTGGCGTCTATCTGAATGATGCCAGTGGTATTCATGCTTATCGCAATCTTGCCTATAACAACGGTTGGGCCGGCTTTTTTTTGATACAGCATTGGCGCGATGGCGAGATGATTTTGTCTAACAATTTGTTGGCTAATGCCGGGCGAGGTATTGATATATGGAATCCGAAAAACTTAGACACGCAGCGCAGTGTGGATACTAAAATCGTGAATAATCTCTTCATCAATCACGAAGATTATGGCATTGGACACACCATTGCTTTTGATGATGCCCAGTCTCTCATCAACCATAATTTATATTATGCCAACGGTTGGGGATCTGGCTATCAGGCTGCTGCCATGAAAGTTGTTCGTGGCGACGCTTATGAGCGATTGGCCGATATTAAAGCCGATACGCCGTGGGAAGCCAATGGTGTTAGCGAAGCGCCGGCCTTTTTCAGTTATGATTATGAAGCGCAACGGCAACGTGGTAATAACAGCGTTTTGGATTTTGAGCTTAAACGTGGCAGTGCGGCGGTTGAGCGGGGCACTGCCAATCGGCCCAGTTCGTTGGAGGCCTTGTTGGCTCATTTTAATATTCAAGAGGTTCCAAAACAGGACAGCGTTTGGGATATCGGGCCGTTTGAATACTCTGAAAGTGATCAACCGCTGTTGAGTTTAGGTTCGGCCCTCGAAGCAGCCACCTTTCAGTTTCAAGACACGGCCGCTCAATTCAGCGGATTTGTGACAACTGGCTTTGTTACTCGCACACTAGGGCAACGCGGAAATGGCCTGACTTTTTCTCAGTCGGATATGATTAAAGTAGTGGCCGAAGTAACGCCTGCCGCTTCTGATGTTGGACAACGGGCCGAATTGGTAGTGGTGGCGGCCTATACGCCGCCCGATAGCCAAGACGTTTTGTATTTTATGCTTCAAGGCACCCAGTGGGCGCCTTGGAATCTTGATTTGACAACACTAGCAGCGGCCGAAATCGTGTCTGGTTTACCCAAACAATTTGAGTTGTTTAGCGAACCACCGATAGAAATTACTGTGCATGAGGGCTATTTAACAAACCTGCCCGGGCATTTTGTTATTTATGTGGGTTATTCGTTGTCTAATGGTATCGTGGTGTTTAATGGGCAACAGCCAATACAATTTACCGTACAATAACTAACTACAGGGATCCATTAAGTTAAGAAATAAACGAGAAAGAGCCTTTGGTAAAGCCGTTGTCTCAAAGCTAAAGTCCCCTAAAGGGGACTGGTAAATTCAGGATTTTTTTCATAAGTACACGATATGGCATTGAGTCTTCAGTGCCCTTTAGGGCACTTCAGCTATTAGACGACGGCTTTACCAAAGGCGGGGGGGGATTATTTGTCTCTAATTCCGCAAACTGTGTGGCATTGAGGGATTAGCTACGCTGAACTCCGTTTCGTTATAATAAAGGATAACGCAATAACTGCGGTTTTTTTTATCCCTTTGAACTTCGTTTCGTTATAAAAAAGGATAAAGCAATAACCACGGTTTAAAATCCTTTATTATAACGAATCCTTGTAGTTGCGGTTATAAAAAAAGTAGTCAGTCCTCATACCATCATTGCGCCTTTCACAACTGCAAGAAGGTTAGTAGGCTTTAGCCTCAATGCCATTAAGTTAAGGGCTTTGCACGTGGGATTGCCCCTACAAACCGTTATGTCATGTAGGGGCAATCCTTTATGGTTGCCCTCACCCAAAAGCGGTACGA
>NBMI01000015.1 GCA_002085445.1 Candidatus Parabeggiatoa sp. nov. 2 | reverse complement strand
GGGCGCGGCTTGCTGCGTTTGTGTCTACGGATTGGTGTAAAGCTTAATCCGTTTAAGTTCAAAGGCTTAGTTGATTGTTTAACAATACTCATTTTCCCGTGCCGTGATGTTTCCTTCCAAACCTTTAGGTTTGGACTACTTGCCAATGTTTCGGGAATTGGCTTTGCGAACCCTCTATTCCCGAAACCTCAAAAGAGTTTTACACAGGTGGTGAGGTTTCCGTCCAAACTTTTACTCGATGATCAAGTTCTCCGCCAGTGAGCGACTCCTCATGGTTTGGAGCTGCTGTACCCTAAAGGGCACTTGCGGCTTTTTTAACAGTTTTTTAACAGTTGACTGACGGAAACTTAAACTTTTAGCCTAGAGATTTAGGGTGTGTCCCACTTGTCCTACTTAAGTTTTTTCAATCAAGGGCCATCACTCAAATCAAATTTCACAACATGGCCCTCAAAAAAACCGCCAATTCGACAAAACTTTTGTTTTTTGATAAACGCAATTTTTCATTTTTCATTTTTCATTTTTCATTTGTTTTTTGATAAACGCAATTTTTCATTTTTCATTTTTCATTTTTCATTTAATTAGGGCCATCACTCAAATCAAATTTCACAACATGGCCCTCAAAAAAACCACCAATTCTACAAAACCTTTGTTTTTTGATAAACGCAATTTTTCATTTTTCATTTTTCATTTTTCATTTAATAAGGGCCATCAATCAAATCAAGTGAATCAATTTCACAACATGGCCCTCAAAAAAACCGCCAATTCGACAAAACTTTGGTTTTTTTGTGAATGCACATTAACAAAAACTGACCTTCAGGCAAAAGTTTCGCGGTTGCCTGAACATCAATTCTCCAACCGAGCCTAATTAAGAAATTTGAGCGGCAAGACTTTGTTATCGATAGTAGGACAACTGGGACACACCCGATATTTATCTCTGGGCTAATGGGACTGCTCCTCAAAAACTTGCTCATCGAGTTTTAGGTTTGGACACTTAAAAGTCATATTTTTTATATTCTTGCTTGCAAGGAAGAGGCTGGTTAATGAACCAATGTTCACAACCTTGTTTTGAAAGTGAAGAGATTTGACTACCGGTTGTCTCAAATTCGCCGTGCATACAAACACTGCCTTGGTGATCGCGTAAAATTGACTTGGCCGTTTCAATGGAAAATTTTCCCATGTTCAATTGGCAGAGTTCTCGTACTCGCCCTTCTCGCGTGTCGGTAGAGGGTGTCTCATCAATGCCGCCCTCAGAGAATATCCTAGCAAAGTCAAAATCCTTTTCGTTCTGACAGCCTCCCATCATTCTCGCCTGTTCAATCACTTCTTGATGGCGAAGATGGCCTTTATGCCGGATGCTGAGATTGTTAGAAATTGACCGACTGCCACTTTTCACTTGTTCTGCAACCCAGTATTTTCCGGCCGTTTCTAACACATAAGCTTCTTCTGTGTCGGCAATTATAAAAGAGTTATGGTAGTTCATGGAGAACTCTTCAGCACAGCTTCCGCCTTGTCCGTATTCATCAAGCTGTTCGATGAGAATGTTCAGGGCTTCTTTTGCGGTTTCGCCTCGTTCTAGGCCTAATCTGACTAAATCCATGCCGAGTAAACCTTGGTTTTGATAAGGTTCTGTCGTCCAAATGGCTTCGTTACCGATGACGACACCGCATTCGTTAGCGCCCATTTCCGCACCCCACATCCATCTTGGCTTAGACAGAATAGCGGCCAAGGTTTTTTTTACTTGCGGTATTGTGATATAGGTGCATTCAACTATTTCGCTTGTTTTATGTGTTTGGGAAGGAATGACAATAACGTCTTGGATTTCACCGTGTGGCCTATCGCTATTTTTGCCGAAAATGATGTCGCCATTTTCGGTTGAATCGGGTAGGATAACAAAGGTATCGCACATGATTTTTGTCTCCGTTAATTCCAAAACTAAAGCTGATGACGACAGCTAAGGCTGATGACGACAATTGGAGTGCCAAACTTTATACTTTATACTTAACACGCTGAGTACCGGACAAAAAATGGCGTTTTATTGTTACCTCTTGTTGGGGCGATATGTCTGAGTGATAGGCCCTACCATAAATCTTTCTTGTTACGAATTTTTGTCCTGTACAGAGCTTAACACGGTAATAATTTGGAATTATTACACACCCCTTGCCTGGGGTGGTGAAAAGGAGGTTACAACGGGTTCTAAAACTTGATCCCACTTTTGTTCCTATTATTAAAATAACTAATAAAAAAAAGAATTTAAACATTATTAAAATAATTAATAATTAATAATTAACTGTTACATAAGCTAATTATTTTCATCACCCCACCCCTTGCCTCCCCTCTATCGAGGTGAATTAAGTCGGCGATTCACATCGAGAGAGGGGGTAAGGGTTTGGTTTGTGTTTTTTAAAAGTGATCTCGCTTCGCTCGGAAACGAAGTTTGTGACCATCTGTAATATCGTTTGGCACAGTTTGGCACTCAGGGAAACAAAGTTTCTTTAAGAAACTTGTTCAACGTATCCGCATTTTTGCGGACATATTTTTTCGGTTCCGCGCCTTTGAGTCGTTTTGAGCATTAAAATCGGGAAATCACAGTTGGGACATTTTTCCACTATCGGTTCATTGGAAATGGCATATTTGCAAGTCGGATAGGCTGAACACGAGTAGAAAAATATGCCATAACGAGATTTTCTCTTGGTGAGCGTACCTTTGCCACAAATCGGACAGGTGACACCGGTATCAACCGGTTTTTCCAGCGGCTCTCTGTGTTTACATTTGGGATACTTGCTACAGCCAATAAATTTGCTGTAGCGGCCTAGTTTAATGTGCAATTCTGAACCACACTTCGGACAACTGCGCCCTTCTACTATTTCAGACTGTGCGGTTGCTGGTGCAGTCGTTTCGTTGGCTTCATCGCCTTCAAGGTTACGGGTGTATTTGCAGTTTGGGTAACCAGAGCAAGCGATAAACTGTCCCCGTTTGCCAAAGCGTTTAGTGAGGGGTTTGCCACAAACTGGACAGGTTTCGTCTAAGGTTTCTTGGGTAAACTCGGAGCGTTGCACCGTTTGCATCTTTTCATCCACTAAGGATTTGAATTTAGACCAAAATCGGTGCATTAACGGTACCCATTCTTGTTCGCCGCGAGAGACGGCATCCAGTTGGTCTTCTAATTTTGCGGTAAAGCCGTAGTCAACATAGCGGCTAAAATGTGCTGTTAGCAGTTTGTTGACGACGCGCCCCCTCTCAGTGGGAATAAAGCGTTTTTTCTCCAACTGAACGTATTCACGTTGCACAAGTGTGGAAATAATTGTAGCATAAGTGGAGGGCCGCCCGATGCCAAATTCTTCCAAGTTTTTCACCAAGCTGGCTTCGGTAAAACGCGGAGGCGGTTCGGTAAAATGTTGCTCGGCGCGAATGTCTTTGAGTTTGACCTGTTCTCCTACTTCTAGCAGCGGCAGCATTTTTTCATCGCCATCGCCGGCCTTTTTGTCGTCTACGCCTTCTTCATAGACAAGCAGAAAGCCGGGGGTGGTAATGGTGGAGCCAGTGGCACGGAAGTTATTGCCTTCGCCACACGCCAAATCAACCGCTACAGTGTCTAGCGTGGCATCAATCATTTGACAGGCGATGGTGCGTTTCCAAATCAAAGTGTAAAGCTTGAGTTGCTCTGGGTTTAAGTAGTTTTTTAAGTCGGCAGGAATGCGTTTGGCCGAAGTTGGGCGTATCGCTTCGTGCGCTTCTTGTGCGTTTTTGGCTTTGGTTTTATATTGGCGCGGTTGTCTGGGCAGATTATTTTTGCCATAAAGTTCGCCAATGACTTCGCGGATTTCGGTGACGGCTTCTTTCGCCAAGTTGACGGAGTCCGTCCGCATGTAAGTAATCAGTCCCACAGCGCCGTTGCCGGTGTCTATGCCTTCATACAGTTGTTGAGCAATCTGCATGGTGCGTTTGGTGGTGAAGCCTAATTTACGCGCGGCTTCTTGTTGTAGTGTCGATGTCGTAAACGGGGCTGAAGGTTTGCGCTTGCGTTGTTTTTTCTCAACCTTGGCTATTTGTAATTGGCCGTTGGCAAGCTTAAGTAGCGTGGTTTTGGTCTGGGTGGCTTGCTCTTCATTGCTGATACTGAATTGAGTCAGTTTTTGGCCTTCAAAGAGATTGAGCTTGGCCGTGAAGGGTTGCAGCTCTTTTTGACAGTCGGCCTCACAAGTCCAGTATTCACGCGATTTGAAATTATCAATTTCTTCTTGACGTTCAACAATTAGACGCAGTGCGGGGCTTTGCACTCGTCCGGCGGAAAGGCCTGAGCAGATTTTTTTCCACAATACCGGCGACAGATTAAAGCCCACCAGATAGTCCAATGCCACCCGTGCCCGTTGGGCATTGACTAAATTCATCGATAATTGACGTGGATTAGCAACCGCATCGATAATGGCGTGTTGCGTAATTTCGTGAAATTCGACGCGATAGACGGGTTTGTTTGGCAAAAGTTGCCGGTCTTGAAGGATTTCAAGCAAATGCCAAGAAATCGCTTCACCTTCACGATCTGGATCAGTGGCAAGATATAAGACCTCGGCACGCTGCGTCGCGGCCGCTATGGCATCGACATGTTTGGCATTTTTAGCGATGACTTGATACTGCATGGCAAAATCCCGGCTGGGATCAACAGCCCCATTTTTGCGCGGTAATTGACGCACATGTCCGAAAGAAGCCAAGACTTCAAAATCTTTACCTAAGTATTTCTTGATTGTTTTAGCTTTAGCAGGAGATTCAACAACGACTAATTTGCTCATCAATAGTATACTTCCTAATTTTGGTAATGGGTGGGGTGGTGAAAATTGTGACGAGAACGAAGTAAACAAATTGTTACGTAAACTAATGAAAAGCTAATCAATATTAAAAATGCTTACACGAAAATGGGATCAAGTTTTAGAACCCGTTGGAACCTCCTTTTCACCACCCCAGGTAATGGGTAATTGGTGATTGGTAATGGGTGCCGGAATGGGTGCCGGAATGGGTGATTAGTAATGGGTGATTAGTAATGGGAGCTAGAATAGCGGACGCGAGAGGTTTATGTCGGGAATGAAACCCGTTACTTTACTATACCTCTTCGTCAATCCGTTCCATCCCAGAGCAAAAAGAATGCCATTGAGCTAGTACGCTGTCAATTTAATTTTGTAGGGTAATATCTGAAATACTATAGTACTCTGTCAATCTTCTGTTGTCGGGTTTTATAGGGAATGCGAATTAAGGGTTGAATTGAATCATAAAAAATCAATGACTTATAAATAGTTATTGAAAGTTATTTTATAAGTCTTTTTTAGGCTAAAGTTTTGCGGAGCAAAACTTTTTCATAAAGTTTTTCGGAGAAAAACTTTAGCCTCAAAGCCTAAAATGTTCATTCTTCATTTTTCATTTTTCATTCTTAATTCGCTTATGGAGTGCTTTTGCACTCTCTGAGAACGCAAAGTATTTTCTGGGCGCATTTCTATTTTCCTGCTGACTTTACCCCGAAGGTTAAGAGCCACGGGTTACACTAACGGAAAAAATCCAACCGCCACAACCCTTCGGGGTTGAATGTGGACAACTTCGTGTCAAATTGTAACAGTGTTAAGTATAAGTATAGTCTAAGGTTTTTGTTAAAAAACACGGTTAAAAAACTTTAGGCTAAAGTCAGCCGTGGTCTGGTGGGCTGCATTGCTCCAGTTATTCCCCCTTCGGGGTTGTCGTGAAAAAACTCGGGTTTCTTGCGGCTTAGCAGCCCACCCTACTACTCAATGCCATACCGTACGGAAAAGGCCCGTTAGGACCAAGGCGATTTATCGCCTCACGCGCAGTCGTCCAAACTAACTAATGGCCGTCGTCCAAACTTTAGTTTGGCAGTCAGTCGTCCAAACAGTCGTCCAAACTAACGTTTGGCTGGAATCCAAACTTTAGTTTGGCAGGGTGAAAAGCGCAAAATTATCTCAAATTTAACACCCCAGTCCCTAACCAGTGCCCTTTAATGTCTGGATTTATTCTTAACTTAATGGCATTGACCCTACTACTGCATTGCTCCAGTTCGTGAAAAAACTCGGATTTCTTGCGGCTTAGCAGCCGGCCCCCTACTAAAATTTTTTTCACCAAGTGCTTGATTCGTTTTCTACAGATAATGCGAATTAAGGGTTGAATTGAATCTGATGAAATCAATGACTTATAAAAACGTCTTGATTGTTTCATTTTTCATTTTATCGCGAGATATTCGCATAGATACCATCCTTTTAAAACACGCTCTCAGATAATTATTTAGTCCCCTTTAGGGTACAGTAGCTCTTCAGACAAACTACGTTATCTCGCGTAGCGATGAACGAAAGTTTCCGAGCGGAGTGAGATCACGGCTTGTGCTTAAGGCTGCCAAAGAAATTATTTTTCTGAAAATCTTGCTAATTACTCAATTCGTGCGTAGAGGCCGCCCGTTTGGACGGCCACTTGTCCGCGCAGTTCAAGTATTAACAGCATGGATGAAACTTCGCCGGCCGTCAATTGGGTGTGTTCAACTAAATTGTCTATTGACGTAGGGCCACTCTCTAAATAGTTTAATAAACAAGCATAGTCGTTGTCCAAATCGTGCGTTCCTACCCTTTGCATTTGGGGGGCCGGCTTTTCGTTTATGGTTGGATTGGCGGATGATTCGGGCCTCTCTGTTGGGGTTGGGCCAGCCGGCAATTTGGGCTTCTCTGTTGGGGTTGGGCCGGTAGGCGATTCGGGCCTCTCTGTTGGAGTTGGGCCGGTAGGCGATTCGAGACTTTCAGTCGTGGTTGGGTTGGCCGCTAGCATCGTTGTCTGGGGCTCGGCAATGTCACTGCGATAAATCCGCAATTCTTCGAGTATATCGGCGGCCTTTTCTACCAATTTGGCCCCTTCTTTAATGAGTTTGTGACAGCCCTTTGTTAAGGGGTTATGGATGGAGCCGGGTATGGCAAAGGTTTCACGCCCCTGCTTTTGAGCGTGGCGTGCCGTGTACAGGGCGCCGCTGTTTTTGGGGGCTTCGATAACCAGTGTGCCTAAACTGAGGCCGCTGACAATACGACTACGGATCGGAAAATGGCTGCGTTGAACGGGTGTGTCCGGCGGTAATTCTGATACCAGTGCCCCCGTTTGTGCAATTTTGTGGGCCAGTTCGCGGTGTTTAGCCGGATAAACTCGGTCTAGTCCTGTCCCGGCGACGGCGATGGTTTTACCCGATCCGGCTAACGCGCCCCAATGGCTCGCGCCATCAATCCCATAAGCCATGCCACTGGTGATGGTGAGGCCTTGATGAGAGAGATATTCGGCAAATTCTCTTGCCGTCCGTTCACCTTCGGGGGTGGGTTTACGTGTTCCTACCATCGCCAGTTGTTTGCTGGAGAGTAACGCACAATCGCCGTGTACAAATAACAGCGGGGGTGGGCTATCAATTTCGCGCAGGAGAGGGGGGTAGTCTGGATGATGTTGGGTTAGTAAATAATGGCCCGGTTGCGCTAACCATTCTATATCTTTTTCGACTGCGTACCAGTCAGGATTTTGCAGGTAATTGAGCAATTCCTTTTTTAGATTAAGGGCATGCCATTCCAATTGTTCGGCCTCAAACACGTCACGCGGACTGCCAAAATGTTTGACCAGATGTGCAAATTTAACCGGCCCCACGCCCGGCGCACGCATGAGAGCTAGCCAATAGTCTTCTTCAGTATTTTTGGGCTTCAAGGGACACTCACTTGTAATGGGTAATTGATAATGGGTAATGGGTAATGGGTGGGGTGGTGAAAATGATTAGCGCTCTATGCCCCACCGATGAAAGGATGAAAGGATGAAAGGATGAAAGGATTAAATAATAAGTAATTCAACGACTTACTTATGAACAAAAACGGCATCAAACTTATCTCGCTCCGCTGGTTACTTTACCCAAACAGCGATATTTTCAGGGTGTGTCCCACTTGTTCTACTTAAGTTTTTTCAATCAAGGGCCATCAATCAAATCATTTCACAACATGGCCCTCAAAAAAACCGCCAGTTTGGCAAAACCTTGGTTTTTTGGTGAAAGCACATTAACAAAAACTTCAATTCTCCAACCGAGCCTTCAAAAGAAACCTTAAGGTTTAAGCGGCAAGACTTTGTTATCGATAGTAGGACAACTGGGACACACCCGATTTTCTTAACGAGAGGTAATGGGTAATGGGTAATGGGTAATGGGTAAAGGTGAAAGGTGAAAGGGTTCGTGGTAATTATTTAGGCACAAAAACTTTTGCCGCGAAAGAAAAAAGGATCATTCTCCATTTTTCATTCTCCATTTTTCATTCTCCATTCTCCATTCTCCATTCTCCATTCTCCATTCTCCATTCTCCATTCTCCATTCTCCATTCTCCATTCTCCATTTTTCATTCTCCATTCTCCATTACCAATGACCAATTAAAAAAAATAAATCTGCAATTCTTCGAGAATATCTTCGGGCGTTTCTACTAATTTGGCCCCTTCCTTAATGAGCTTGTGGCTGCCCTTTACCAAGGGGCTGTGAATAGAGCCGGGTACGGCAAAGACTTCGCGCCCTTGTTCAAGGGCAAAGTAGACGGTGTGTAATGCCGTGCTGTATTTAGGGGCTTCGATAACCAGTGTACCTAAACTTAGGCCACTGACAATGCGACTACGGCGCGGAAAATGGTCGCGTTTTACGGGTGTGCCGGGCGGAAATTCCGATACGAGGGCACCGGTTTGCGTAATTCGGTGGGCGAGATCATGGTGTTTTGTTGGATAAATCTGGTCTAATCCTCGCCCAGCCACGGCGATGGTTTTGCCCGTTCCTGCTAACGCGCCCCAAAGACTGGCCCCTTCAATCCCATAAGCCATGCCGCTGGTGATAGTAAAGCCTAGATGAGATAAATATTCGGCAAATTCTCTTGCTGTCTGTTCACCTTCGCGGCTGGAATAGCGTGTTCCTACCATCGCCAGTTGTTTGGTTTTAAGTAGCGCACTGTCGCCTTGTACAAATAATAGCGGCGGTGGGTGATGGATTTCGCGCAAGAGAGGGGGATAGTCTGGGTGATCTAATGTTAGTAAGTGGTTGCCCGGTTGTGCTAACCAGTGCATATCGTTTTCAACGGCGTGCCAGTTGGGGTTTTGCAGGTATTTAAGCAAATCTCTTTTCAACCTTAAGGCATGCCATTCCCAACGGCCGGCCTCAAACACGCCGCGTGGGCCACCAAAGCGGTTGATAAGATGTATAAAGTGGGCTGGCCTCAAGCCTGGGGCACGCGCTAAGGCCAACCAATATTCTTCCGATTGGTTCAAGGTATTGTCACTTCATCAAGTAAGTTAATCGGCAAAGACGAGGACATCACTAGCGCATAACTGACACTATCAAACACGCGAAATACTAGCAGGATTCCCGCCCGTCGTTTCGGTAACGTCATTTCTTCTTCAGAAATGGTATCAAAAATCGGACGAGTGCCTTTATTGACGGCCAAAAGATGGCCTCTTTCTATACCGTCGATTAGGCCTTTGTTAATCACGACTATTTGATATTGGCCGATGAAAAAGCTGCCGCCATCGACCGCAATGATGTACGCATCTTCCAGACTTGTTGGTGAATGGGGATAAAAATCTTCGATAACGCCATGCTTTCCCATGGGCAGCAAGCGATCACCCTTTTTAATTTCGCGGACGGCCTTTGTGATCTCTAAAGTCGCCGGCTCGCCGGGTATTGTGAGTATGGCCTCTGCGAGAAAAATCGCTTCGTAAGCCAGCACTTCATCTTCTTCATCTTCTAACGGGCTGTAAAAGGTTTGTCCAACATGCACTACGATGTACTGGTTTCCAACTTGCCCTTCGTAGAGGCCACCGACGTAAATCTTGTTGCCTTTAGTCGAGAAGATTGATTGTTCAGCGTTGTCAAGGATGTAGCCGGCGTTCTCAATTTCTTCTTCAGTGATGAGTTTGGGGCGGTTGAGAAATTGCTGTATGATTTCCATCTTAATAGTGGGGATGGTGGCTGGCCGCTCAATGATACGCACTTGTGGCGATAGTTTGACGATGCGTCGGGACGCTTGTTGGTCGCTTTGGGCGTAAAGAGGTGGGTTTAGAGGGCCATGAGCCGTGAATAACAATAATACTAACCAAATTCTTTTCATATCCTAAGGTTTTCAGCAGTTGTTGAATGTATTTGGGAGCCAAGAAATCCGATTTTTTGGAAAAATCGGATTTCTCAATGGTCAAACATCGGATGTGTTTTCCAAAACGACACAAGCGCGGATAAACGAATTAGCACTGCGTTTGTCTGTAACAACGACTCGCTCTCAAGGGGCCATTCGTTTATTTCTTCATCAAAGTACTCTTCATTCATTATACTGTTACTGGCATTGGCACACGGCCGACAAACACCACCACAAACACACGAGCTAAACGCGCCCACTGCCGGGCCAAAAAAAAGCCCCTGAGTCGTTAAGACTCAGGGGCTTTTTTATTCTATCACTAGCTAACTCTTACTTAAAAACGCCAAAACTACCAAAAAAGAGTAAAATTAGTTATGTTTAAGGGGTAAGCTCCCCACGTCACATATGTGACTCTATGTATAATATACTTTTGAAGCTAATCTTATGTTAATTATAAGTCTAGGTAAAACCCGTATAACATTCGAGGTTGAAGTTTTTCCTACAATGGCGCAACCGAGCCAAACGGTCTAAATAATATGGCAAAAGACAATTTTGTTTCAATAGCCTACATTGGCGATCCAGGCTCAAACCGCGCTGTTTGGGCAGTGCCTAATCAGTTGTGTTTCAATGGCCGACATTGGCATCCCGGCTCAAACCCGAGACTAAAAAAATTAGTGATAAATTTCAAGCACTTACAAATGAGAAAATGACCCTAAATTTAATAGCACAAATTAATGCTTGCACAAAAACTATTTTATTAAAAATAAATCACTTAAAAAATCCGTTTTGGGTACCCCTACCGTCACGTTACTGATTTTAAAAGTATTTTTTAAAGAACGCCTTTGTACCGGACAATTTCTTTAAGTCATTGATTATGGAAAATTTCTTTAAGTCATTGATTGTCAGATTTGACAAACGAAAAAATGTCCGGTACTCAGAAAGAACGCTATAAAATCGGCGAAACCCAATGAAAGAATTTTAAGACTTTCCAATCCCAAAGCACCAAATTCCATCCCGCTACCAACAGCGCAACGTATTAGAGCATAATCAAAAAAAAATAGCAAAACCTTTTTGACATAAGCTATCTATTCAATAGCTTACCCACAAGACACCGAGGGGACAGTGTGATGAGAAACCAAGTCTATTAAAGAAACTTGTAATGCCGCCAATTAAGGGTTGAATTGAATCATAAAAAATCAATGACTTATAAAAACGTATTTATTGAAAGTGATTTTATAAGGTTTCTCCGAAATGACATCTTTGTTCATTCTTCATTTTTCATTTGATCGCGAGATATTCGCATTTGTAATGCTCCAAAAAAAAAACTTGGGACAAACCGGAAAGCGTTGCCAAAGTTTTCCACTATACGGAACTTAACGAAAAATCCGTGAAAATGAAAAACGGAACTTTTCAGAAAATTCATCGCAAAATTAGCTACTTATCATTAATTTAATCAGTTATCATTTATCATTTATCATTTATCATTAGTATAAATGTTCACACCAGTGGAAATTTTTGAGTGGCTTGCCCTGTTTACCTTGACGGCAATACGATAAAATGAATAACAGTCAAGTCCAAACCTAAAGGTTTGGACACTTTACGGAGAACTGAACAAATGAGTTTACTAGAATACATGCAGCGTATCGGCCAACAAGCGCGTCAAGCATCGCAAGTGTTGGCCCGTACACAAACCAGTCATAAAAACAATGCTTTAGAAGCCATTGGCCAACAAATTGAACAACAACGTGATCAATTACTCGCCGCTAACGCCAAAGATTTAGAGGCCGGCAAAGCCAAAGGCTTAGACACCGCCTTACTAGATCGTTTAGCTTTAACTGACTCACGCATCGCTAACATGACTGAAGGCTTACGTCAAATGATTAGCTTACCTGATCCGGTTGGCGAAATCACCAATTTAAGTTACCGCCCTAGCGGCATTCAAGTGGGCAAAATGCGCGTACCCTTAGGCGTTGTCGGGATTATTTACGAATCGCGCCCCAATGTCACCGCAGACGCGGCCGGCTTATGCCTTAAATCTGGCAACGCCAGCATTTTACGAGGCGGCTCTGAGGCGATAAACTCCAATCAAGCCATTGCCCAGTGCATTTATGCCGGCTTGACGGCCGCAAAACTACCTAGCACCGCCGTGCAAGTGATAGAAACCACCGACAGAGCCGCGGTAGGCGAACTGATACGCATGTCCGAATACGTCGATGTCATCATCCCGCGCGGTGGCAAGGGCTTGATTGAGCGCGTCACTAATGAAGCCTGTGTGTCCGTCATTAAACATTTAGATGGCATTTGTCATACTTATATTGATGATAAAGCCGATCTTGAAAAAGCCATCGCTGTCGCCTATAACGCCAAAACGCAACGCTATGGCACTTGTAACACCATGGAAACGCTCTTAGTGGCACAAGGCATTGCGGCCCAAGTATTGCCACCACTGGCGAATAAATATCAAGCGGCCGGCGTTGAATTACGCGGCTGCGCCGCGACGCAAGCCATTCTACCCAATATTAAGGCCGCTACCGACGAAGACTGGCACACCGAGTACTTGGCACCGATTTTATCCATCAAAATTATCAAAGACTTAGACGAAGCCGTCGAACATATCCGCCAGCACGGCTCTCAACATACCGATGCCATTATTACTGAAGACTGGCATCGAGCGCGGCGATTTTTGACTGAAGTCGATTCAAGCTCCGTGATGGTCAATGCGTCCACCCGTTTTGCCGATGGCTTTGAATATGGCTTAGGGGCCGAAATTGGGATCAGCACCGACAAATTCCATGCCCGCGGACCAGTTGGATTGGAAGGTTTGACTTCACAAAAATTTATTGTGTTGGGCGAAGGGCATATTCGGCAATAAAGCTGAAATTAGGCCGGAGTCCAAGATTTATCTGGAGTCCAAGATTTATCTTGGAATTAGGTTGGAGTCCAAGATTTATCTTGGAATTAGGTTGGAGTCCAATATTTATCTTGGATTTTTAAGAGTTTTTTTCAATATGAAAGCCATCATCAGAAATACCATAATAGGACTTATAGTCATTTTATCCATGGGTTTTAGCGTAGGAATACTATTGAATTCGCAAGCCATAACTCAAGTGCTTGTTAAATTAAACGAAAATGCCAAAGAACCCAAAGATGCCCTTGGCATTAGCCTAATAAAGAGTACTAAACCTGACTATCAATTAAAAATCAGACATGGCGAAAAATGGCTAGATTGTGGAACAATCGTCGATACCTACGTTGGCAGCGGTTTGCAATACCAAATAACGGAACTGCTCCCAAAATATAAAGCCAAAGAAATCCAGTTGATTGAAGCCGATAATCTCAAAGATGATCTCTTAGAGCAATTGCAAATTGCAAATGATGTCGTGCGCGGAAAAAATTATACATTCATTATCCAATATGAATTTAACCTGAATGCAGGCTTTGAATGGTTTTTTGACAAACTTTAGTTTAGCAGTCTTCGTTTGGAAGGAGTCCAAACTTTAGTTTGGCAGTCGTTTGGAGTCCAAACTTTAGTTTGGGTAACTCCAAAAAATTAAAATACCAGAAAAATTCTAAATGCACTTTTATCAACCCTGAAGGGGTTGAATGTGAAACGTAGTAATTCGCTACGCGAGATAATAGCCCCAGGTGCAACCTAGGGGTGGGAGAAATCGAACCTTGGTATATTATTATTTGGGAGTTACCTTGGCAGTCATCGTTTGGAACGGATCCAAACTTTAGTTTGGCAGGAGTAAGGCAGTTTTAACTTGGCACTGCCAAACTCTTTAAGTACTATGGTACTGTCAAACGTTAGTTTGGACGACTTTATGGGCACTGCCAAACTAAAGTTTGGACGATTGCCAAACTAAAGTTTGGACTCCAGCCAAACTAAAGTTTGGATTCCTGCTAAACTAAAGTTTGGACGACTTTATGGGCACTGCCAAACTAAAGTTTGGACTCCAGATCACTGATAACTGATCACTGTTGACATGACAAACGAGAATACCAACAATCAACCTATAGGCATTTTTGGGGGAACTTTTAACCCCATTCATAATGGGCATTTACGATTAGCCTTAGAATTATATGAGCGATTAGATTTAGCCGAAGTACGCTTAATTCCGTCGGCAAATCCACCCCATCGAAAGCAACCGTCTGTCAGTAGTCAACACCGGTTAGAAATGGTGCAAGCTGCGATAGCGGGTGTTGAAGGATTAAGCGTTGATGACAGAGAATTGCGACGGCTGGGGCTTTCCTACACAGTTGATACGTTAAGCAGTTTGGGCAAAGACTATCCCCAAAGCCCGTTGTGCTTGATTTTGGGCATGGATGCGTTTTTAGGCTTACCGCAATGGTATCAATGGGAACGCCTGATTACTTTAGCCCATTTGTTAGTGGTGCGCCGCCCAAATAGTTTGTTGTCCGAAAAACACACGATGTATGATTTTTGGAAAGCGCATCAAGCCTCTAGCCCAGATGATTTTAAACAACAAATAGCCGGCACCATTTGGCTAGAAGAAATCCCCGCCCTAACTATTTCAGCCACGCAAATTCGCCGCATAATCGCCGCCGGCAAAAATCCTCGTTATTTGCTCCCCGAAGCCGTTTTAGCTATTATTAATACTAACCCGCTTTACCGTTAAAAAAAAAGATCATTATGAATACTGACAAACTCCTTAAAATCGTAGAAAACGCGTTAGAAGACAAAAAAGCGAAAGACATTAAAATCCTTAATGTCAGCAAATTCAGTAGTATCACAGACTTCATGGTAGTAGCAACGGGCAATACGGCTCGCCAAGTCGTCGCACTGGCTCAACATGTGATAGAGCAAGCAAAAACACACGGACATCGACTGTTAGGAGAAGAAGGTGGCAATGTTGGCGAATGGGTATTGGTTGACTTAGGCGATATCATCGTACATGTCATGCAGCCGCAAACCCGCGATTTTTATCAACTGGAAAAACTGTGGAGTGAAATGGGCACAGAGGCTCTGCTTAGTCAAGTAAGCGCCTAAAGATAATCCAAGATAAATCTTGGACGCCGGATAAATCTTGGACTTCGGATAAACCTTGGACTTCGGAAAAGTAAGATGAATATTGTCGTACTAGACGGTTATACACTGAATCCCGGCGATTTAAGCTGGGAACCTTTGCAGTCTTTAGGGCACTGTGAAATTTATGATCGCACTCCCGTCGAAAAAGTAGTAGAACGCGCCGCTCATGCAGAAATCGTGTTGACTAACAAGACGTTACTAACTCGCACTGAAATTGCCCAATTGCCCAAATTACAATATATCGGTGTGTTGGCAACCGGCTACAATGTGGTTGATATTCAAGCCGCCCGTGAGCGACAAATTCCCGTTACCAATGTGCCCGCTTATGGCACACAATCTGTAGCACAAATGGTTTTTGCTTTGCTTAACGAATTGACGCGACACGTCGGTTTACATGCCGAGGGAATAAGGGCCGGGCGTTGGAGCAATCAGGCCGATTTTTGTTATTGGGATAAGCCAATGATTGCTCTGGAAAGTTTGACGATGGGCATTGTCGGCCTTGGCGC
Source organism: Candidatus Parabeggiatoa sp. nov. 2 (assembly GCA_002085445.1). Classification (GTDB taxonomy): domain Bacteria; phylum Pseudomonadota; class Gammaproteobacteria; order Beggiatoales; family Beggiatoaceae; genus Parabeggiatoa. Next base: position 5,813 of record NBMI01000015.1, on the reverse strand, counting down.
GATTGGACAAACGGTTGCTAAAATCGCGCAAGCTTTTGGTATGCCCGTTTTGGCTTATCAACGCAACCCCAAGCCGGTGGCGGGTGTTAAATGGGTTGAGTTAGATAACTTATTTCGGCAAAGCGATGTTATCAGCTTGCATTGCCCTCTCACTCCAGAAACTCAACATATCATCAACGCCCAACGTTTAGCGTTAATGAAACCATCGGCCTTTCTTATCAATACCAGTCGTGGGCCTTTAGTTGATGAACAAGCTTTAGCGCATGCATTGCTGAGTGGACAAATTGCTGGAGCTGGTTTAGATGTGTTGACAGTTGAACCGCCTAAACTTGATAACCCGTTGTTTAAATTAGAAAACAGTTTTATAACACCCCATATTGCTTGGGCCACTCAGACAGCGCGGCAAACCTTATTAGGTGTAGCGGTGACCAATCTCCAAGCGTTTCTTGAAGGTAATCCGCAAAATGTGGTGAATTCCAAAGCTAAAGCTTTGGACTCCATTGTTTGTTAAAAAAAGTTTGACAATGCACCCTTCTATTGAACTATTTCGTGGCATAGCGGCATGGATGGTTTTAACGATGCACTATGCCTATTTTTTGACACCGGAGCCAAGCTTTTTGGCTTTTTTATGGACGGGCGTAGATTTTTTCTTCGTTATCAGTGGCTTTGTTTTTGGGCGAGCCATTTATGCGGGCAATCTTGCAGTGTTGCCCTTCTTGATAAGGAGATTTTTTAGAATCTATCCACTCTATTTTTGTTCACTTATTCTATATTATTGGTTTAGTGCTGATCATCCAGACAAGTTTTCGTTTTTTATTAATCACCTGTTTTTTTTGCATACCACTCATTCAGTAGAAGAAGCTTTTTTCTTTAATCCCGCCTATTGGAGTTTGCCGGTTGAGATGGAATTTTATTTATTGGTTCCTCTGCTGGCACTCGTTGCGGCACGATATAAGTATTTTATTCTCATTCTATTTATTTCGTTTCTCTTATTCAGAATTGTCATTGTTTTAAATCCGTCAGAATTATTAACGCCCTATCTATCAACAGTCTTGAGCGTTCATTTGCCAGGCATTCTTATTGAATTTATGCTAGGTGTTTTGTTGTTTAAGCTTTATCTGAAATATCAGAACAAAAAAATTCCTCTCGTCTATCATGTTTTGATAATGACGATAGCTATTACGTTATTATTGGCGTTAAGCTTATTTTTGACTTGGTACGGAGATGAAGGAATTCATGACAATTTTTTTCTAAAAATCTATTTTAATTTTTTGTGTGCCCTTGGTTATTCAATTCTGTTGTTTCCCTTTTTAATGATTATTAAGGCAAAACAATCTTTTTTAAACTCAAGTTGTTTGTTTATGGGAAATATTAGTTATGGTGTTTACGTGTTTCATAACTTAATTCCGCTGATTATGAAACAATTAGGTATTCAGTTAAGCGGATTTTTGGGCTATTTTTTATGTTCATTCGCGGTTGTGATTTTGGCTTTAGTTTTTTATTACGCCGTCGAAAATCCCTCTCGTCTCTTTGGTAGAAAGTTGTCGAAGAAATTGGTTAGAATCGCTAAGTACAAGCAATGACGATAAGTAAGTACAACTAATTACGCGGATAAACGAATTATTGATAAGTACAGCGAATTACGATAAGTACAACTATACTCAAGTCAGCCCCAACGGGGCGATATTAATATAGCCTGGGGCACCGCCCCAGGAAAGCCCCAACGGGGCGGATTAATGATTAATGATTAATGATTAATGATTAATGATTAATGATTAATGATTAATGATTAGCCCCAACGGGGCGACATTAATATAGCCTGGGGCACCGCCCCAGGAAAGAATTTTCAATAACTTATATCAATTTGATATTAATCAATTGTTTGACAATAATTAATTGATAACACAAACTTTTTTTACGATTAAACCCTTAACATTAATACGTCAATAACCACCAAATTGTGGGCCATAGACTGAAATAAGCCAGTCAAGGTTTTTTAACTTAAACCCTTAACATTAATACGTCAATAACCACCAAATTGTGGGCCATAGACTGAAATGAGCCAGTAAAGGTTTTTAACTTAAACCCTTAACATTAATACGTCAATAACCACCAAATTGTGGGCCATAGACTGAAATGAGCCAGTAAAGGTTTTTTTTAACTGATTGATAATCAAGTCATTATAAATAACGAGTTGATACAATTAATAACTATATAACTCACTGATATTTAGACGAAACATACTTCAACTCGGCGGCACCTTAATGACGCACAAAGAGTACCTTAAATATGCCGGAGCCGCTAACTATTAACCGATAACAAATCTGTTATTTGCGGAAAAAGCTGGAAATTTTTTTTGGGGTATGAAACAATAAACACTGTCTTATGTTTTTGAACTCTGAATTGCCATATAATGTTGAACAAGGTTGAACTATGCAAGATCCCACAAATCGTTCAGATAGAGATGCCGGGCATATTGAAATAAAAAATACCACTTGTTATATGTGTGCTTGCCGTTGTGGTATTCGCGTGACGTTGCGCGATGGTGAAGTGCGTTATATCCAAGGTAATCCTAACCATCCCCTTAATAAAGGTGTCATTTGTGCTAAGGGGGCCTCTGGGATTATGAAACAATATTCGCCAGCACGTTTGACAAAACCGTTGCGGCGTAAATCGGGTACGGAGCGGGGGGCATCTCAATTTGAGGAAATCTCTTGGGATGAAACTTTCCGTATTTTAGAAGAACGCTTGGCAAAATTGAGGGCGGAAGATCCGAAAAAATTTGCCTTATTTACCGGACGCGATCAGATGCAAGCCCTCACCGGTATGTTTGCTAAACAGTTTGGTACGCCCAATTATGCCGCTCACGGTGGTTTTTGCTCCGTTAACATGGCTGCCGGACTGATTTATACTATGGGTGGCTCCTTTTGGGAATTTGGTGGTCCCGATTTAGAGCGCGCTAAATTATTTGTTATGTTCGGCACCGCTGAGGATCATCATTCCAATCCGTTAAAAATTGAACTGTCTAAATTTAAGCGCAATGGCGGACGTTTTATCTCCATTAATCCGGTGCGTACAGGCTATTCCGCTATCGCCGATAAATGGATACCCATTAAAACGGGCACCGATGGCGCGTTATTGTTAGCATTAATTCATGAATTAATTAAACAAGGATTGTATGATCGCGATTTTTTGGTGCAATATACCAATGCCCCAGAATTGATCAATATTGATCCTAACAGCACAGAAACTGGCATGTTTGTGCGTTTTGAAGTGCCAGTCGAAGAAGGTTGTTTTGATCCGCAGAATAAATTGTGGTGGGATATAGAATTGAACAAACCCATTTCTATGCACACAGATGGAGTTGATCCCTATTTGTTGGGTGAATTTAAACTGGAGGACGGCACCCCAGTCAAAACCGCTTTTCAATTATTGAAAGAGCGGGTTGAAGAATATTCTCCAGAATGGGCGGAAAGCATCACAGGCATCACCGCCGAGACGATTAGAAAGTTGGCCTATGAAATGGGTATTACCGCCCGTGATCATAAGATTGAGTTGCCGATTGCGTGGACGGATTGTTGGGATAATGATCATGAAACAGTGACCGGTAATCCGATTGCTTTTCATGCTATGCGCGGACTTGCCGCCCATTCTAACGGTTTTCACACTATCCGTGCGCTAGGCATTTTGATGAGTTTGCTCGGAACAATTGATCGTCCGGGCGGCTATCGTCATCGTCCGCCATTCCCGCGCCCCATTCCGCCTTGCGCTAAGCCTCCGAAAGGCCCAGAAGCGGTGCAGCCCGGTCAACCACTTGATGGAATGCCGCTAGGTTGGCCAGCGGATCCTGATGATTTATTTGTGGATGAACAAGGTAAACCGGTTCGGCTTGATAAAGCCTTTTCTTGGGAATATCCACTCTCAGTGCATGGTATGATGCACAATGCAATTACCAATGCCTGGCGCGGCGATCCCTATCCTATTGATACTATGATGATTTTCATGGCCAATATGGCATGGAACTCGTCAATGAATACCAGCGAAGTCCGCCAAATGCTCACCGATAAGGATGACAATGGCGACTATAAAATTCCTTTTCTGGTCGTTGCTGATGCTTACCAATCGGAGATGGTGGCTTTTGCTGATCTGGTATTGCCAGATACCACTTATTTGGAACGCCATGATGTCATGTCAATGCTGGATAGGCCCATTTCTGAATATGATGGCCCCGTCGATTCGGTGCGTATTCCCATATTACCCCCGAAAGGGGAGTGTAAACCATTTCAAGAGGTATTGATTGAATTGGGTTATCGGTTGCAATTGCCGATCTTTGTGAATGAAGACGGCTCGCGTAAATACAAAGATTATCCTGATTTTGTCACCAATTTTGAGGCGGGGCCTGGTATCGGTTTTCTTGCCGGCTGGCGTGGTAAGGATGGTAAAAAATTCCTGCGCGGCGAACCTAATCAGCGCCAGTGGGAAATGTACGCGCAAAATAACAACGTTTTTCATTATGAATTGCCCAAATCCTATCAGTACATGCGTAACTGGAATAAAGGCTACCTACATTGGGCGCGGCATCACGGTCTGATTCGTTACGCGGAGCCGATTAATATCCATATTTACTCCGAAGTGCTGCAAAAATTCCGCCTCGCCGCTCAAGGCAAATGGGATGGCAAACAACCACCCGATCATTTACGTGAGCGTGTTGAGACTTACTTTGATCCGTTGCCGTTTTACTATGACACTTTAGAATCGCAATTGGTGGACACTAACGCTTATCCGCTAAGGGCTATAACGCAACGTCCGATGGCGATGTATCACTCTTGGGATTCTCAAAATGCTTGGTTGCGACAAATTCACACCTATAATTATTTATTTGTGAATCCACAGGTCGGTATTTCCAATGGTTTCAAAGATGGTGATTGGGTTTGGGTGGAATCCCACCACAGTAAGGTACGCTGCCAATGTCGTTTTAGTGAGGCGGTAGAACCGGGTACGGTTTGGACATGGAATGCCATCGGCAAAGCCTCCGGTGCTTGGGGACTTTCTCCCAAAGCTAACGAATCCCAACAAGGATTTTTGCTTAATCATCTGATTTCTGAAGAATTGCCGCCTCATCAAGACGGAAAACACTTATCTAATTCTGATCCTGTCACTGGACAGGCAGCTTGGTATGATCTGCAAGTGCGTGTTTATAAAGCCGCGGCTGGTGAGCCTGAACAAACTGCGCCTCAGTTTGAAGAGATGAAACCTTTGCCGGGTATGACGAGTAAACGCCGCAAATGGCAGGCTTATTTTGCCGGGATGTTTGAGAAGAAATAACGTGTTGAACATTGTTGTTGGAATCCAAAGCTTTAGCTTTGGAGGAGCCCGCAGCCCAAAGCTTTATACTCAACGTGGCCATAAGGCGAGATTTTTATGACGGGTTAATATATAAGGCGTATTACTGAAGCCAGGTAGGTACACTGGCTTTATTAATCTCGCCCCGTTGGGGCTTGCTTGCTAGGGGCGGTGCCCCAGGCTATATTAATGTCGCCCCGTTGGGGCTTCCTGGGGCGGTGCCCCAGGCTATATTAATCTCGCCCCGTTGGGGCTTCCTAGGGCGGTGCCCCAGGCTATATTAATCTCGCCCCGTTGGGGCTTTCCTGGGGAGGTGCCCCAGGCTATATTAATCTCGCCCCGTTGGAGCTTCCTGGGGCGGTGCCCCAATGCCATTAAGTTAAGGAACTATTTTATTTTGCTATCTTTTTATTAAATAGCGAGCAGTCGTGCCATGTTTTTATATAGGGGGTGGGGTTCTAAGTCATTGT
>NBMI01000014.1 GCA_002085445.1 Candidatus Parabeggiatoa sp. nov. 2 | reverse complement strand
AGTCATTGTTTTTATTGAAAGTAAAAAATCGGGTACCCCACCCTAACACACACAAAATTTGATTAAAAATCAATAGGTTATATCTTAACTTAATGGCATTGAGGGGCTCCAGGGGCGTTGCCCCTGGCTTTAATAATACGCATTATGCATCAAATCACGTCAGTCAACTTGTCAATAGCATTTGCTGATTGAATAGCTGTCTTCGGAACGGTTTGATTTGAGGCCGATTCGCTTAATTAAATAGAAGTCGTACACTTTCAATAAATTAGCGAATAAATCCGTTTTTATATACAATCCTTGTAAAATAAGGGATTAAATTAGCATACCTTATAAATTTGAATTCAAATCTTAAACTCAAAAAATCCGTTTATTCCCCAAATCCGTTGTACTTTCAGTCTAAATTGCATCAGTATTCTTTATATAACCGGTTGCGATTGAATATCCGTTCAGGATCAAACGCCTTCTTTATGCGGCGGTGTAATACAACTAAGGGTGGAGGCAGTGGGTGAAATACCGGTTTGATTTTCTCACTGCTGCGAAAGACAGTTGCATGTCCGCCCACCGCGGCGACGGCCGCTCGAATATCTTGTGCCGGTGCGTCGCTTTTTAGCCAACGTTGGGCACCACCCCAATCTAAGAACCATTGTCCAGGCAAATCAAGTGGTGGTGTGGCAGGAGCCAGCGATAAGCGCCATAGCGGGGTGTTGTCTTGAAAAAACTCGTGTTGGTGTTCGCGCAAGGCTTGCCAGAATGATTGGGCGACAACATATTCTTCTCCACCCAATTGACGCACGGCCGCTTTGACACCGCCTTCGGTGCCAGAGAGACGGATATAAATACGTCCACCCACATAACTGGCCCCCGATAAGGGTAAGGGTTGCGCGGCCCAACTGTTCATGGCTTTGACGGCCTCATCTGGCTTTTTTTCCAAAACGACCGTGATTTCGTGTATCGGTTTGGGCAAGACTTTGAGAGAAACTTCTAATAATACACCTAAAGTGCCAAGTGCGCCTACCATTAAACGCGAAACATCATAACCAGCGACATTCTTCATCACTTGTCCACCGAATTTCAATAGGTCGCCTTTGCCATTAATACATTTAATGCCAAGAACAAAATCGCGTGCAGCGCCAGTGTAGGGCCTACGTGGGCCAGAAAAGCCACCAGCGATGGTTCCGCCTAGCGTTGCACCGTTGCCATAGTGCGGCGGTTCAAAGGCCAGCATTTGTCCGCCTTCATCTAACAGAGCCTCTATCTCAGTGAGTGGCGTACCAGCGCGAGCCGTTAGCACAAGCTCGGTGGGTTCATAGTCGATGATACCGTAATGGGTTGCTACATCAAAGCGTTGCCCTTGGGCCGGTGGGCCATAAAATGATTTGGTACCGTTGCCAATAATGTTTAATAAGGTTTGCTCATTGTAGGCCTGTTTGATGGCCTGTTGTAATTCATGGCTTTGGTCATTTGAGCTACTTTTGGAGTTTTTGCTGGGTGACATGGAAATGCCTTTGTCAATAACTACAAGGATTGAGTATAAGCAAGGATTTTTTAATAACTATACGGAACGCACAAATGCGGGTAACAGAAATTTTATTGAAAGTGGGCCAGGTTGTCGAATTGATAAGCCTTAATTACTACAAGGATTGAGTATAAGCCGGGATTTTTAATTAATTATACGAAACGCACAGATGCGGGTAACAGAAAATTTCTTAAAAGTGGGCCAAGTTGTCGAATTGATAAGCCTTTATTACTACAAGGATTGAGTATAAGCAAGGATTTTTTAATAACGAGACGGAACGCACAGATGCGGGTAGCATAAAATTTCTTAAAAGTGGGCCATGTTGTAGAATTGATAAGCCTTTATTACTACAAGGATTGAGTATAAGCAGGGATTTTTTATATATTTTCAGATAATTATTTAGTCCCCTTTAGGGGACTTTCGCTTTCAGACAACTGCTTTAGCTGTTGGCTGCCTTCGATAATTATTTTTCTGAAAATCTATAGTAACTAGACTTGCCCACTTTTTCTCTCGTTCTTTTGCCAAGATAAATCTTAGAGTCCTGTTGCCAAGATAAATCTTGGACTCCGTTAAAACCGTTCAATCTCAGGAAAGGGCAATTGTCCGCCATGAACGTGCATCGCCCCAAATTCTACACAGCGAGCCAGTGTTGGTATAGCCTTCCCCGGATTCAGTAAACCTTTCGGATCGAAAGCCTGTTTCAGGGCATGAAATTGTTCAAGCGCCGGCGCTGGAAACTGCACACACATTTGATTAATTTTCTCTATACCAACACCATGTTCACCAGTAATCGTACCACCCACTTCAACACAAACTTCAAGAATGCGGCCACCAAATTCTTCCGCACGCTCAAGTTCGCCCGGTTGATTAGCATCGTACAAAATCAATGGATGCAAATTACCATCGCCAGCATGAAAAACGTTAGCCACGGTTAACTTGTATTCTTTAGATAATTCATTGATTTTATTAAGAACTTTCGCTAATTGCTTTCTGGGAATCGTGCCATCCATACAATAATAATCTGGTGAAAGACGGCCAACGGCCGGAAAGGCCGACTTACGGCCCGCCCACATTCGTTGCCGTTCTTGTTCATCTCTTGCCAGGCGGACTTCCGTCGCTCCATAATTATGCAACAACTCACGCACTTGTGTCACTTGCTCAGAAAGTTCTTCACTATTATTACCATCCAATTCGCACAATAAAATGGCCGCCGCCTCTTTAGGATAGCCAACATGAATAAAATCTTCTGCCGCCCTAATCGCCGGATTATCCATCATTTCTAGGCCGGCAGGAATAATGCCCGCAGCAATAATGTTCGCTACCGCTGTACCAGCTTCTTCTATACTATTAAAGGCCGCCAATAGCACTTGAACATGCTGAGGCTTAGGAAGCAACTTCACCGTAATCTCAACAATGACACCTAACATACCTTCGGAACCTGTCAACAAAGCTAACAAATCATAACCCGGCCCATCTAAACCGCTACCGCCTGTCGTAAGCCGTTCGCCGTCTATGGTAAGAAAAGTCACTTGTAGAACATTATGCACCGTGAGCCCATACTTAAGACAATGAACACCCCCGGCATTTTCGGCCACATTGCCACCAATGGAGCAAGCAATCTGAGAAGACGGATCAGGCGCATAATATAACCCATAAGGCGCAGCGGCCTGCGATATGGCTAAATTACGCACGCCCGGCTGAACTTTGGCAGTTCGATTCACCTGGTCAATTTCAAGAATGCGATTTAATTTTGCCAAACTCAACAAAACCCCATCGCTGCGCGGCAGCGCACCACCGGATAAGCTCGTACCCGCGCCCCGGCAAACCAACGGTACATCTTGTGTACAACAAATACGCAAAACTCTTTGCACTTGCTCTACCGTTTCAGGCAACACCACCATCAACGGCATTTGTCGATAGGCCGACAAACCATCACACTCATAAGGACGAAGCTCTTCTTCATGAACTAAAACCGAATAACCAGGCAAAAACGCTTGAAATGCTGTCGCGAGTTCTGTCCGACGACTCTCTATATCAACAACACTATCAACCGCAGACTGTTCTATCGGCATACTTTATTCCTCCGTTTATCCGTTTTTAAGTTTGTAGTAGGCGATTTATCGCCTGAATCTAGCAACAATAATATAACTCAGACATTAAATACCATGGTGTCCCAAAACTTAATTTAAAAGCATCCAAAGTTTCGAGCTTCGCTCGAAATATTATGGCCCTCAAACAAGTTCGTCCCGTTTCAAATTCAGTCAGTCGTTGAAAAAATTGCGGTTTCATGGAATCCCAAAACTTCAGGCTTTGAGCCATTGCTCAAAGCTAAAGCTTTGAGACTCCAAGTGACGCTTTGAGACGAAAACGGCTTTGCTCAAAGCTAAAGCTTTGAGACTCCATGCTCAAAGCATTGCGTTCCTGCGTGGGAACGCATTTTCCGTAGCGAAGCAAAGAGTCTGTTTGCGGAGCAAACCTGAATAAATGAATTTCTTTGTAGAGCAAAGGAACCGCTATGATGCCATTGACATGACTAAATCGCTATTTGACAGTTTGTCATTAATCTGTGTAAATTGATTAATAGACACATTTCCGTCTGGAAAATGAGCGGTAATATCCAGTTGCCCACCCATTGCTTCTATATGGCTGCGTAGTGTACTTATGTACATGTCGGTGCTTCGTTCTAATTGATGGATAGTCGCCGGTTCAATATCGAGGAGGTTTGCTAATTGTTGTTGAGAGAGCCGCCGAGCGGTTTGAAGTTCCTGAAGGGGCATTTCAGCCAATGCTCGTTGGACACGCGCTTGGACACGCGCTTTTGCTTCTGAGGTTCTAGCATTGTGCAACTCGATAAAATTCTTAGCCATAGATTTCACTCACCTGTTGTTGGTTATCGTTTGTAGTAGGCGATTTATCGCCTGATTTTTAGGTTTGTAGTAGGCGATTTATCGCCTTTAGGCTATTTATCGCCTCACGCGATACGCGGGCCCTGTTATTTACCTATTTTTTAAAAGGTTATTTGGACTATCGATTTTGAGGGCCATAAAATACTTTGGATGTATTCAAATTAAATTATGGCCCTCTGTCGGGCTTCATTCCCCATGTTTTCTTAAGGCTATTCACTGGAGGCCCCTTCGGGGTTGGCACGTATCCGACACCTTGTCCACAGGTTTATCTCGCTACGCTCGTTACTGCGTTTCACTTAAGGCTATTCACTGGAGGCCCCTTCGGGGTTGGTGCATCTCTGTTCAATGTTCCACAGGTTTTACCTGGGCTGATGAAAATCAGGTTTTTTTTAAGTCAAAAGTGATCTCGCTTCGCTCGTTACTTCGTTTGATCCCGTTTTTGTTCATCGTATAAAAAACAATCACTTATTGATTAGTTTTTCATTAACAATTAGCTCCGCTGACCTTCGGTTCACAACGGATTGGGGAAATTCCTAATTTTTGTAACCATTTTATTTTTGACTGTTTTTATCCGTTTATTTCGAGTATCCGTTGTACTACTTTAAGAAAATCAGTCAGTTATTCTTAACTTAATGACATTGAGGTTTTACCTGTGGCTATTATCTCGCTACGCTCGTTACTGCGTTTCACATTCAACCCCTTCTGGGCTGACTTTTATCCAACCACTTTACCAGTGCTTCTCCAAATATAATTTCTCAGCGTCATTATGATTTGACTACGATTCTTCTACCAGTTGTTCAGCGAATTTTGTTCGGACATGGGCACACAGATTTGATACCGCCCCATCAAACAGCGTCATTGAGCTTACCAGATCATCTTTGTCGATGTTGAAATTAATCCACTGCCCAATAGTACGCCACAGGCTGTCTTGATGGACTTTGTCAGTATGATAAATGCTCAGTTCTAGCCCAGAGAACGCCTTTGGTGCCACAATCTGTATGTCGGTAGCATCATAATACTCAAAATGACCCTCATCAAAGTTATCGTGCATGGCATTTGGAGTGTAATTCACAACAACTGCTGTGACTTGAATCAATTGGCTCATGTTTTTTTCTCTCGCTATGAGTAATAAAACATGACGATAGATCGGATTAGCTTATGGGGGACACCATCCCATCGTGTTCTTTTCTCCAACGTATTCTTCTAAAGAGACTCAGACAATCCTGCAAGCTTTAGCCGCCTCACACAAACAGTTTGTAGTGTTTGTAGTAGGCGATTTATCGCCTGATTTTTATGTTTGTAGTAGGCGATTTATCGCCTGATGTTTGTAGTAGGCAATTTATCGCATTTGGACTATCGATTTTGAGGGCCATAAAATACTTTAGAGGTATTCAAATTAAGTTATGGCCCTCAGTCGCGCTTCATTCCCCATGTTTTCTTAAGGCTATTCACTGGAGGCCCCAACGGGGTTGGTGCTTTACCACAAAACCCACAGGTTGCTAAGAACAAATCCATACATGTAGCCCTCCCAAGTGTTTTTTATTGCCCACCACGAAGAGGGTGGGCAACAACTACTTTGCCCACCCTACAAAAAAAAACGGGAGTCCAAGCTTTAGCTTGGGCATATCAAACCGGTTTGACATGGAATTTCAATTTTCCGGTAGGGTCTATTTCAAACGTCATTTCATGATCATCACCAGACATGACAACCACGGTGACTCCTATAGTAAACCCGATAACCGCACCCACGCAAGCAGCAATGGCTACCGTTGCCGGTGCAACCGGCCCACCCGCTGCGCCAACCGCGGCCCCAGTAGCCACTCCTCTCGCCATAAATGCCGAACCAACGACAACACCCGTACTGATGGCCGAGGCCAACGACGCACCCGCCAGAGTTAATATAGCTGTCGTCTTTGCGCCTTCCACAAATGAGCCATCTTCTGCAACTAACTCATCGCTATGTTTTTCCAACTCTACCAGTTTGTTCAATCTTTCCGGCACTTGTTCAGGACGACTAAAATCCGTTACCACTTCAAAACTAACCTTGCGGGAAGCTTCTTCTTCCATCGCTTGATAAAATTGTTCACTATCATAAAACTTCAGCGTTTTCACATCGTCCGCTAGAGCCGGATTGGCGAAAGGTATAGAAATTGCCAATCCAACGGAAATTAACCATTTCATAAGCACTAACCTCCCAATATGGCTAAAAGAAATCCGAAGAAATCCGACAAGAAATCCGATTTTTTGGAAAAATCGGATTTCTCATCATCGTATATAATATAGCACTTAAAATATGCCTTGTCTTTACGCGCTCCTATAAGAGTTATAGCGAAACGCGCCTTAAGCGCCCTTGGTAATGGGTAATAGGTAATAGATGCCCGAATCGCTCATCACTCATCGGGCGATCTTCACCGTCCATAAACAATAACTCATTGAAATTTAACGATTCTGACGACTAACCCGCATGTTGGTCACTTGATTTCTTATTGAAAATGACCAATTATCATCGAACTGACTTTTGCCAAGAGACTCATAAGTACCGAATCATGAATTTTATTGTACAATGTCTGGAGCATAATTTTATTCCATTTTAGAATGAACAGAATAAACATAAGAGATAAAAAGGTTTTATTCTGAAAATTCTCAAATTCTGAAAATTCTGATTCAGACCTGAAAATTCAGGCTTCAGTACTTAATAAACTTTATCTCAACATTGGGCTCACCCTTCGCTCAACAACCCGGCCAACACGTTATTTTTTATCTCATTGACTCATAAGGATTATTCCAATGCTAAGTCTACCCATTACCAACTTTACTAAAAGGAGAATAAAAATGCACAAGAAAGCGACTGTTTTTTTATTGTTTAGCAGCATTTTGCTGGCAAATTGCGGCTCGAAGCCCGGCACCGTGGAAGCAGAATCTGTCAAATCCGCCGAAAGTGCCTCAGCATCCGCCCCCAAAGATTCCGGGCCGGCAGAAAACACGGCCCGCCCCCCTATTGACACAGATAAAGTGTCACTTTTAAACGTCGGCAACCGATTCACCAACTGGGCCGATCGGGATAAATACCTTGGTCAAATTCAGCCCATTTTAGCGAAAAGATGCGTCGTTTGTCATGGCTGCACCGATTCACCGTGCCAACTGAAACTGAATTCCTACGCCGATCTGATTGATGGCGCAAGCCCGGTGAGTTACTACGCCAATCACATTTGGGACGCGGCCCATCCCGGTTCCAGAAAAAACGCAAAAACCTTTCATTCCGTCATTGGCAACAACTTGAATGATTCTATTCTGTACAAGTTTATCCAACTGGGCATGAAAAATACCACAGCAGAAGATGCGAATGGCGCCTTTGATCTCGAATCGCTTCGAGACTATCAACACAACCTTGACAAAAGCGCTAAATTCCAATGTGTGGCATCAACACGCGCTTTTGAAACATTCCGCAAAAAACAGCCCCTGGCAGGAATGCCTTTTGGTTTACCTCGATTAAGTTACCAAGAGTTTGCAACGTTACAAACTTGGATAAGCGAAGGTGCTTATGAACCCGATTCATCAATCCTTGCTGAATTAAACGCGCCTTCAAACCCAAAAGTCATCCACAAATGGGAGAACTTTGTCAATCAACAGAGTGCCAAAGGCCAATTATTGGGCCGCTACCTGTACGAGCATCTCTTTACCGCCCATATCCATTTCGATGAAATGCCCGGCGAATTTTTCATTCTTGTCCGCTCCAAGACGGCTCCTGCCACTAATCCTAACGAAATCGCGCCAATTGACGAGATCATCACAGAACTGCCCACCGATGCGCCTCAAACACCGGCGTTTTTTTACCGATTTAAAAAAGTCACCGAAGTCATCACGCAGAAAAACCATATTGTCTGGCAAGTCAACAAAAATACGCTCAAACTGCTGGACAAACAATTTATGCAAACCAAATGGAACGTCAAAGACGACGAAATCGTCTTGCCTGACTATAGCAGTAACAATCCATTCCAAGTGTTTGCACAAATTCCCGCGACAATTCGCCATCAATTTCTGCTTGAAAACTCAAAATACTTCGTTGAATCCCTGGTGCGTGGTGCGGTTTGCGTGGGTAGAGGCGCAACTTATGCCATTGCCGATCATTTTTGGGTTTTTTTTCTGAAGCCAGAATCCGACGTCTCTTCCGCGGCACCCTTCTATAGACTTGGCAAAGGCGCTATGGAAGCATTGGCTCTCGATACCAAAAGTATCACATTGGCAATGCAACTAAAAACCCGCTTTGATAACAACAAGCGCTACTTGGAAGGCTACGAAAAAGCCTTAAGACTCGACTTGGCAAAACAAGTTGAAGCCGGTTTACGCGAAGTCGCCGGCTTAGGGCTTGACGATATTTGGGACGGCGGTGGCACTAACCGTAACGCTTGGTTAACTGCCATACGCCATGATGCCAGTACCACCGTGCATTACGGCCAAGAAGGCGGCTTTCCACAATCCTTATGGGTAATGACTTACGCCAACTTTGAAAGGCTCTACTACAACCTCGTGGTGAATTTTAAATACTGGGGCGGCCTCAAACACAAGCTAGGAACTTGGCGCTCTATGAGCCATGAACGCCTTGACGGGGAAGACATGTTTTTATCCTTTCTGCCAGAACAAGCACGATTAGCCATCCGCGAAGAATATTCTGGTGGCCTCAAATTGCCCGCTCAAATGATAACGGGATTGATTGGTAATGTCCTCACGGGTAAAAAAATCAAGAGATACATAGACTGCTCCGGCAAAGACAGGGCCGATTTAGAATTTGCGCGACTGATTCAAAAGCGCATGAGCAAAACCATCCGAGGCAGCGACGATATTCTCAACAGCCGCCTCTCGGACAACCAAAATATTTATATCCCGCCTCGACAACCAAAAGTTGAGATCGGCCCCATCAAAACGATTGCCGACTGGGAAAAATACGTGCGAATGGTGACAGTTGATCGCGGCAAAGGCCGCTATGCGCCCTATTTGCCTAGCATCACCTACGTGCGTGTCGGCCATAAAGGCCATTACGCGCTCTACACCCTCATTAGCAATCGGGGCTACTTATCTCACCATTCCCCATTGAGTGAAGAACTGACAAGAGCGCCTGAGCGTGACACCATTTCCGTCTACAGAGGTGCTATAGGAGATTACCCCGAATTATTTTTGGACATTGAACTCTCCAAAGCTCAAGACTTCCTACAGCGCGTCCAAAACCTCAACCAGAACAATTACCAAGAAGAACTCAGAAAACTCAAAGAGGACTACGCGATTAGACGAAACCGCGCGGCATTTTGGCCGTTTGTCGATTGGCTCCACGATAAAATCGCCCAAACCGGAGATGGATATATTACCTCAGGCATACTTGATTTGAGTAAGTACGACTTGTACGACCGCAATTAATTTCAGTGAGAAGTTTAAGTTATCAGTTATCAGTTATCAGGAGTCCAAACTTTAGTTTGGCAGGAGTCCAAACTTTAGTTTGGCAGGAGTCCAAACTTTAGTTTGGCAGTGCCAAGCTAAAACTATTCAGGCTAAAGTTTCTTTAGCTTTTAGCCTTAGAATTTATTCTAAGGCTGCGTTTGTCTAAAAGCTCAAGTACGTATCAGGGCACTAAGTTTTTAGTTTTAGCTGGCTTCAGCCTGCTTTAGCTTTTAGCCTTAGAATTTATTCTAAGGCTGTACGTATCAGGGCACTAAGTTTTTAGTTTTAGCTGGCTTCAGCCTGCTTTAGCTTTTAGCCTTAGAATTTATTCTAAGGCTAAAGCCGTTATCTCGCATAGCGAAGAACGAGAGTTATCTCGCGTAAGCATTTACTGCGTTTGTCTAAAAGCTCAAGTACGTATCAGGGCAATTAGTTGTACTCTCCGCGTAATTAGTTATACTCAATTCGTTTATCCGCGTAATTAGTTGTACTCTCCGCGTAATTAGTTGTACTCTCCGCGTAATTAGTTGTACTCTCCGCGTAATTAGTTGTACTCAATTGTTTTAACCGCGCTTGTGTGGATGTACTCAGCACGACTTTGCCGAGCGACTGGAATACAAGGTACACATGCACGACATTGCCAAGCGACTGAAACACTGAATCTGCCCCCTACAAACTCGTTACCAATAAAAACCTCCGAGTCATGGCATGATTATGAGGTTTTAACCTATAATGGCATAAAATGTGCATAATCCAATATCCGAGGTTTTAAAAACCTCTGAGGTATTTTTTTCAACTGCAAATTCATGTATTATATTTTCATTGTGAAGTATACTGAACGCATTTCTTTGGCCGTGAAAATGAAAATGGGCCAATAAGTGATTAAATTGTTTATAATGAAAACTTTCATTTTTCATTTTTCATTAGTATATTCACGTCAAACCCGATTGGGAGGAAATCAACAAAAAATGAACCGACAACTCATCCAAGGCCTTTTGACATCGCTAGTCATTTATCCAATGACGAGCGTAGCGGCCTTACACACATTTACAGCCCACGAAGTTGCCAGCTTTGAATGGGGCACTGAAGCGGAGCAAATTGCCCTGACTCAAGCACCGGCCAACAATTTTGGGCCGCCAAGCGTTCTCGTGGACGAAACTGGCCGCTCACTCTACCTGCTTGACTCCGAAAACCAACGCATTTTGGTATTCAACACCACAAATAATACCTTTTCGTCAATTTGGCTATCGTCAATTCCGCTTTCCCCAAAACAGGCCTCTTCCTCAGCGCCACTTTCTCCAAAAAACGCGGATGACTTATGCGTGATGGATGATGGCATGCACTTTTATCTGCTGTTCAGCCGAAATCAAAAGGTTATCCTCTATAACCGAACCGGAAAAGTTATCCGAACCTATCCCATCGGAAACGACATCATTCCCATCGGCATTCGCTGCCATAAAGAAAATGGGCTGGTTTTTGAAGCGTTTGACGGCCAGTTTTACCATCAATATGACAACAAAGCGCTTGTGCAGATTCCGATAGGGAAATATGCCTTTCACGTCGAACGACACAACGACTCACAAGGCACGATTTGGCTCCACAACAATGAAACCGAGCTTGGCGGAGAAATTTCGGTCAAAAGCCAGACGGGTTTACTCAAAACCATCAACTTCATCGGGCTTGATAAAGACAAAAACATTTACCTCAGCGTCGAAGAAGTGGTTGGTGAAGAGTCACTGACTGAAAACTCCAAAGCCGAAAATGTGCGGAGATTTCTACGCAAATACACCCCAAAAGGAGAATTGCTTGCCCAAGTTCAATTGCCGTATAGTCTTTATGCTTACACCTATCAAGACTTAGCCGTCACACCTTCGGGAGACGTGTTTCAAATTGTGCCACTCAAAGACAGCTTTGAAGTGGTTAAATGGCGTTCTGGCGTTCAAACCAAGAGGCGTTCTGCGAATTCTCACAAGCTCTCACAAAAATTGTTTTCTTACACAGAAAGCCAGTCGAAAGATTTTCATCCGTCTGAGACAGACGACGGGGTTGCTCAACAGAAATCGGATCGTCCAAAGCAACGAGGCTACCGCAAATCGCTGAGTCGTAAACAAATCATTCGCCAAGCGAGAGCTTATGCCAATCACCGATTTAAGGTGAGAAGCGCCAATATCACCCCTCGGCGGGGCACTCGTTATGGCAGAAAACGGGTCATTACCCCCATTCGGAGACGCGGTTCTTACCGAGGAATTCCGTATAAATGGGGCGGAAATAACAGCATCGCTTCCTTCAAGGCTGGATTGCGGGCCGGCAAAAAAGCCGGGGATAAATGTACCGCCAAAAATCGAAGATGTCGGGGAAAATATTTTGGAAGTTCTCGCGCTGTAGGTGTCGATTGTTCTGGCTTGATTTCTCAAGTCTGGGGCTTAGAGAAAAAATACGGTACCAGTCGTTTACCGCGGATATCAGCTCGGATATCAAAGAACAAATTACGGCCAGGTGACATTCTGAACAAACCAGGACACGTCATGTTGTTTTCCCATAAAAACCGGCGTGGTCGTTTCTGTGTTTATGAAGCGTCTGCTAGGGATTGGAAAGTGGCCGCACGTTGCTACTCCCGCTCTCAAATCCGGGAATATAGGGCTTATCGTTACAACCGCGCCCATTCTTCCAATAAAAGGCCCGCTAAGTTATATGTTTACGGTAGTACTTCCCTCGCCGAAAGGCAGTCAGGTTCTTACACAGCCAAACTTCGTTACTCCGATGGCAGTTCTAAGGAAGTCACCAGCCGTGTTTCTTGGACGGTGAAACGTCCGTATGACAAATCCCGTCCGCCGGCCTATTTCAGTGGCTCAAGACTGCACACGAAATCTGTGAACCGAGATGAAAAAGTGTACGTGAAGGCCTCATACACAGAAAAAGGCAAGAGATTAATTGCCCAAACACCGGTGTTTATTCGCAACACTCGCTCTCAAGGCTGGTGGTGGTGGTAATCAATAAATGAAAAATGAAAAATGAAAAATACTAAGGCATCAAGCAAAAATAACTTCAACATTTATCCAAGATGAAAGGTATACTCAACGTGGCCATAACTTGGATTTCCTGGGGCGCTGCCCCAGGCTATATTAATATCGCCCCGTTGGGGCTTTTCGGTAGTTACTTAAGTTATGAAATGTTTCTCAAAAAGTCCAATTTGTTCCCTTCTTGAGTATATTAAAGGAGCGGAAAATTATTGATAATTTGTGTAAGTTATTTTTGCTCAGTGCCTAAGGTGTCTTTCCAACGCGTTTTTTTAGACGGAACGTACTTCAAATCGATGAAAATAACAACCGGAAATTTTCATAAAATTAGGATAAAAATTATCGACTTATCATCTAATCACTCCGTTTTCATTTTTCCGTTTTCATTTTTCATTAAGATAGGGGCCAGGTTGGCGAATTGATTTGATTGAAGGCCCTATCTCCAGGGGCGTTGCCCCTGGCTTGGTACTTATAATTAAAAAATCCGATGTCTTTAAGACATCGGATTTTTAGCAAAAAAGCGACTGATCATTGATAACTGATCACTGATCACTGATACAAGGAAACCGCAAATGCAAAAAAATGCTCTCGCCATTCTCTGCGGCATTATAGTCGCAATCACTCCGCTGATGGCATTCTCGGCAGAGCCGCCAGACATTGACATCAAATACCTCTACCGTCACGAAGGCAGCAAGCAATTCAAGATATTAACGGAAGGGAGTATTTTATACTCTGGCGACTTCTACAAAATCCTTTTCGCTCCCGCCACCACCGAAAAAACCGACATTTACGTGTACGTTTTTCAGACAGACTCTTCCGACAACATCTATCGGCTGTTTCCAATGAAAAGCTTCGCGGGTGTCACGGTGAACAATTTCAATCCGGTGCAACCTGGCATCACGCGCTACATTCCTGCCAAAAAAAAAGCGTTTTTCCTAGACGAACAAATCGGCAAAGAACAGATTTACTTTCTTGCCACCCGACAACCGGATACCGAACTCGAAAACCAATATCAACAAGTTCTCCTAGCACGAAGCGAACAAAACCCAGAAAAAATCCAATCGGCTCAGGAAACGCTACGACAACGTTTGAAAGCATGCGAAGGCTGCGTGAATGTGCTGAAATTCTTACATCGGTAGGTAGTCCTGCTGCAATCAATCTGGGTGATTGGTAGGGTAGGCAAAAAAGGGGGTGTCCCACTTGCCCTACTTAAGTTTCAATCAAGGGCCATCAATCAAATCAAGTGAATCAATTTCACAACATGGCCCCCAACCGCAAGTTCGATAAAACCTTGGTTTTTTTGTGAAAGCACATTTTAAAAAAACTGACCAAATCAATTTTAAAACCTGGCCCCCAAAATAAACCTTGAAGTTTGAGCGGCAAGACTTTGTTATCGATAGTAGGACGACTGGGACACACCCGAAAAAAGGTATGTCCCACTTATCCTACAGACTTTGAATTGTCTTGTCGCTCAATTGGTAAGGTTTCTTTGGAAGGCCCTGTTTTAAAATTGATTTGGTAAGCTTTTGTTACTGGCTTACCATACCAACGTGTCTAAAACCTGGCGGTTTTTTTGGGGGCCAGGTTGGCGAATTGATGTTCAGGCAAAAGTTTCGCTTCGCTGTACTTTTGCCTGAACACTTGATTTGATTGAAGGCCCTTGATACTAAAAACTTTAAGGAACCGAAAGGGCTAGAGCAAAGATTGCTCCTACGTTTTAGCCATAGGCAATCCTTTATGGTTGTCCCTGAAGCAATGCCTTTCGGTACACCCCGCGTCGTGGGCCAGAAATGGCATCACACTCAGACAGATATATTTATGAGTAACGCCGATAAAATTCGTGATAAGATGCGAAACAATCCCCAAGGTTGGCGGATTGAAAGTCTAAAGGTTGTAGCTCGAACTTTCGCGATTGAATGGCGACAACAAGGCACCAATCATGTTGTGTTTATTCGTTCTGATGGTAGAACATTGCCGGTTCCAGCTAAACGCCCAATCAAACCGATATACATCAAAAAGTTTCTCAATTTCGTGGAGTGAACTATGGTCGATTTGTCTCAATATCCTTTTGAAATTCGTCCTCTTAGTGAAGAAGACGGGGGTGGTTTTCTGATTACGTTTCCTGATTTTTTAGAATGTCTTTCAGATGGAGAAACCATTGATGAAGCGATACGAAATGGCTTAGATGCTTTGCGCGAAACTCTAGCAGCATTAGAGTCAGCAGGTCATCCGGTGCCAGAACCTAGCAGTAGCGGTAAGTTTATCCCGTTACCCAAAAGCTTATATACTCGTCTTATCAGGTATGCCAAACAAGAGGGTGTGAACATAAATACATTGGTAACGACATTGATTACTGAAAGCCTTGGAAAGCGTAAGCTGCATCCCACGCACCCTTGAATGTGGTATGAATCCGTAGCTGACGGGCATTGACAAAATAAGAAGTCTAGCATTTTTCTACCAAAAAGGGCAAACACGCAGGTTTGCCCCTACAAGTGAGGTAGTTTACGCAAAATGCTATAGCAGAACACCACCTTGTTGTGTTAGGTGGATTCATGACGCTGCAACTTCACGGTACGCCTTCCAACGCCGGCGCGTTGGAACGAGGTGAAACGAGAAAAGCGCTACGTTCTACCCATGGCACAGGTTCAGTTCAATGCAATCCTGATGGCGAGAGATGCTTTCATTGCCTTATTTTTATATATTTTACACCTAACTGAACCAGTGCCCTTCGATAAGATATCAACAAAATCCTGCTTTTGCCCACCTGTTGCTGTCTAGTACAACGGTTTTTTGGAATAAACGGATTGATTCGTGGGTGATTTACACTTCAATAACGACAAGGATTGTTTGCTTATGAAAGGATTTTTAACATTTTTCAATTTTAAATAACAATTCACAATTTTCATCACCCCAGTTTACTCCTTTATTCCGATAACAATGTATTCTATGGGATAGGCTTCAGTACTCGCATTTTGAGCACTGGCAAATCGCCCCGTCTGTTCATCCCTTTTTTGGGGGAGAATTTTAGAGGGAATCTCTCTCACAATGAGTCTATCCAGTTTGAAGCCGGCATATTGTAAACTCTCTGCAAACACTTGGGCATTCAAAATATCAACCCCCTTTAATTTGGTATTGCCTATCACATAGCAGCATCTACCATGGGGCATTAAAATTCTAAAACTGTCATCGAAAACAGCCTGCATGTCAACAAAAAAAGTATTGATTTCTCTGGCTAATTTTTTACTTTTAGGCACCATCTGAGAAACAATGTCTTGTGCAATTTTACTTTTTAAGGTTCTATCATCGTCGCGGCGGTGCGAGGTGCCAATAAAGCGTTTTCTATAAGCCGCTAAATCATCTGATAGATTAAGCCAAATGGTTGATAGTTGGTGTAAATCGGCATATTCATAGCTGGTGACATAAGGACTTGAACTGACAATAAAATCGACACTATTATCAACAATGGGCTGTTTTGCGGCATCTTCATAATTAATATTCAAGTAATCCTCTAAATTTTCTATCACTTTTGTTGGCACCACTTGATAAAATTCCTTGTTGGCTTTCTGCATTTTTGTTAAATGCTTTTTTAATATTTTATAAGGTTTTGCCGGTGCTTTTTTTAAATCACGGGTGGGCTTACTGCTTCCTTGAAGCCAGATTGAGCATTTTTTCAAAATGTGGCTAAAAGCCACTCGCAAGAAATCTTTTATCATGGGAACTTCTTGGTTCTCAATCACTCGTAATATTTCTCCAAGTTCATACTTATTTGCTTCAGGAAACCAATAGTTAATTTTATCTAGGTGATTTTCTGGAATTAACGGTTCAACCGGTGCCGTTAACATTAAGGTTTCTTGTTTTGCCAAAAAACTCAGCCTAGCCAGAAATTGCTTTATCTGATTATTAAGATATATCGGTTCAATTGGCGTGGCTTTAACCTTGCTGATTAAGTAAGCCATCCGATTGATATCCACACCACTTGCCTTAAACCCTCTCGAAATGGCCGTCACCACAGTTGTCCCACTGCCCATAAAAGGATCATTAATATGAGCGTCTTCAGTGTTGACATATTCATCAATCAGCTTTTCCACTAATTGAGGAATAAACTTAGCCGGATAACGATGGTAACTATGTGACCATTTTCCGGTTTGTGAGGGTTTATAATCTTTAAAAGACCATTCCTGTTTAACGGTTTGTGATTGAAATAAATTGAGTATTTGTTCTTTAGTTAGCATGTTTCGATTAAAAGTTATAGCTACCGGTGAAACCTGTGGTTTTTGGTAATTGAGAAGCTTCAACCCCGAAGGGGTTGAATGTGAATAGCCACAGGTGGTGCAACCTGTGGTTTTTGGTAATTGAGAAGCTTCAACCCTGAAAGGGTTGAATATGAATAGCCACAGGTGCAACCTGTGGTGTTGGGTTTTGGTGATTGAAAAGCCTCAACCCCGAAGGGGTTGAATGTGAATAGCCACAGGTGAAACCTGTGGTTTTTGGTAATTGAGAAGCTTCAACCCTGAAAGGGTTGAATATGAATAGCCACAGGTGGAACCTGTGGTGTTGGGTTTTGGTAATTGAAAAGCCTCAACCCCGAAGGGGTTGCAATCGAGACGCTTTAGTGGAACCTGTGGTAAAGTGGTAAAATGCAACAGGAGTCGGCCAGTTTTAACTTGGTACTGCCAAACTAAAGTTTGGACTCCCGCCAAACTAAAGTTTGGACTCCTGCTATGCGAATTAAGGATTGAATTGAATCATAAAAAATCAATAACTTATAAAAACGTATTGATTGAAAGTGATTTTATAAGCCTTTGTTCATTTTTCATTTTTCATTTTTCATTTTTCATTCTTAATTCGCATTGGCTATATCTTCTCCCAATATTCATCCGGCATTTCTACGCACATCTTTAATGCTCCTTCACTTCCGCAGTATTCGGCATCCTGCACACAAATAGCGTCGCCTCCACCATATTCGAGAAGACTTTTTTCGACGGCAGCCTCCAGCCCTTTGAGTCGAGAACCGCCGCCAGCGATAATAACATTGTTACGGAGTCTTTCCTGGAATTCAGGATCAAAGGTACCGACCAGTTCCTGTATGGCCTTACTGATGGGTTTGGTCAGTTTTAAACTGCACTCCCTGAGAATAGTTGTTAGATCATATTCAGCCGGAATCCCCCGCTTGGTCAGCGTTACTTTGACGAGATCAGAAGTATCGGAGACATAACCGTGCTTCTCTTTTATACGTCTGACAATCTGAGGGGTAAGCTGGACATCAGGAAACTTTTCAAGAATGGCTTTCGTAAGCACATCATCAAGAAAATTTCCAGCCGCCTTAAGGGTAATCTGGTCTTCCGGTTCAGGCATTGAACCATGCATCCGGCATAAATCGGTTGTGCCGGCACCGATATCGACAATCAGACATTCGTCGAACCGGTCAATGGAATAAGCCACCGTAAAAGGTTCACTGACAATAAGGATTTTATCAATAAAATCCCTTGCAATCTCTATGATTGCCTTCTTATTCCTAATGCTTGCTTGAGCAGGCACACCGATTGCGACATAAATTTTATCTGTTTCCTGCTTCTCAGGAATGGCTTGAGCAATGAGATGTTTAAGAATAAGCCCGGTAGTACTAAGGGCTTTTTCCTCTTCGCAAATAACCCCATCAGCAAGCGGCCAGATCATGTCCAGAGCCAGCCGATTATCTACGGCTTCATCTCCAAAAAGGTAATCTTTACCAAATCTTTTTCTTGAGATAACGTCTTTGGGATACCCAACACATGTTCTTGTTGACATGCGCTTACCGGTTGATGTGGCAATGCTAGATCGACTGGTACCCAAATCGATGCCAACGTAAAATATATTTGACATTACACCTCCTTAACAATTATATGAGAATGATAAATCCGATTTCTTAAAGAAAGAGAAATCCGATTTCTTAAAGAAATCGGATTTCTGTATAAAGTGCCAGTTACGCAATTTTTCTCAATTTAACATTATCATCAATGATTCGTTTAAACATAGCTAATTTAGCTGGCTCTTTTGTGGGCTGAGATGCTCTATTGATAAAAGTGCCGACAGAAGGAATATCCTTGACGGAAGTCTTTGCGTTTTGAGGTTCCAATCGCTTTTCTTGAAATTGAGTCAGGTGAGATGAAAGCTCGCGCAGTTCAGTCGTTAACGTCTCAATTTTTGTTTGAAGAGTCGCAAGCGTTTCTTTGTATCTGGAATCTGCACCGGTTGCCGGCTTTTGCCGATTTTTGCTTTCCCAAAATTTCCATGCGATTATTCCCCCCACCACCACAACGGCAAAACTAGGTAAGAAAGCAGAACCAAGCACCTTAGTGCCACTCATTTTCACCAATCCATGTTCAATCATAGTTATTCTCGTTTGTTGTGTTATCAAATTTTATTTATACTGAAAGTACAACGGATTTTGGGAATAAACGTATTTTTTAAGTTTAAATTTTTAGTTTAAAATCTACTATCTTGCTAATTCAATCTCTTATTTCATTTTCACCTTTTTCAAGTACGTTCCGTATATACTAATGAAAAATGAAAAATGAAAAATGATTAAATCAATGATAAGTAGATAATTTGGCTAATAATTTTCTGAAAAGTTCATTATTTGAAGTACGTTCCATATAGCAACAACACATAATATTTTTTCATCTGGTTATGCTCTTTTTTTAATTAGACTTGGCACGGCTAAAAACTGAAACCTTTTAACACTCCCCTGAATCCCCTTCGATCCGGGAACTTGCCGCGCTCCCATTTCCCCTGCCCCTTGAGCTACTCTATGCACACAAGTCGTTCGTAGTCGTTCGTAGCCCAACTTAATGGCGCGTAAATAGATATAAAAATCTTATGCTTAAAAATTTATGTGCATAGACTAGGCCCCTTGAGATGGACTGGGGGGCGGTGTAAAAACGTTTATCATACAATAATACAACGGATTTGCGAAATAAATCGTTATGGCTAACCAATTTATATTGCACACGATGTTGGCGTTTTTCGAGCGTCGTCACACAGCCCTTGCATACCTCTCTCACACCGCCTACCCCCCTTACTAATAACTCATAATTCACAATTCACAATTCACAATTCACAATTCACAATTCACAATTCATAATTCACCATTCATAATTCACCATTCACAATTCACCATTCACCATTCACCATTCACCATTCACCATTCACCATTCACCATTCACCATTCACCATTCACAATTCACAATTAGTAATTTCTAAATGGTATGGGTATTTCCGCTTTACTGCACTAGTGCTTTGTCAATGTTCTATTGACGGGTAACCGTTTTAATTTTGCACTGACGACTGCCAAACTACTCCAAACTAAAGTTTGGACTCCTCCAAACTAAAGTTTGGACTCCTGCCAAACGGACTCCTGCCAAACTAAAGTTTGGACTCCTGCTAAGCCAAACTAAAGTTTGGACGATATAAACCGAGTATTTTACTCGTCAAAACAATGTTGACAGACTACTAGGTTGCATTTAAATTTTTAGGGGTGTAAAATGTAAATTTGCAAAATTATTTGGAGGGCCACAGGATGAAAAAGATAACTTATGGCTTCAGCGCCTTCGGTTTGATTTTTCTGTTGTTTGGTAACGTTTCGATGGCCGCCGAAAGGTCGTATCGGACTGATACTCCTTTTATTCTGGCACAAGCCGTGAATAAATTGGTTGATAATTTTGGGCAATATAAAATTGCTCTGGTTTCGATTGACAAAGGGTTAGAGTATTGCGATATCTTGGATGTCTATAAAGGGAGAACGGACGTTGTCATCAAGTTTAGGTACAGAGGACGTACTCGGCTGACACTGTCTGAATTTGATGAGGTGAATTCCAAAGTTTACGGTTCATATCCCATCTCTTTGCCTTGGCCAATTGGCAGTTCCAATGTTCGTGTCGAGTTGAAATTCAACGCCGATGGGACTGCCAACGGATATTGGGAAAACCTCGGTTTCAAAGATAAGTTCCATATCCTTAAGTCCGGACAGCAACTCGATCCCGATGTTGAAAAAGAGCCGATACCTCAGGTGGATCCACAGCGTCTCGCTAAAATGCGTCAAAAACTGCTGCCTGAGATGCGTAGAAAGGCGAGGACACCCCGTTCAGCAACTCGTTATATTTCAAAATATAACGAAGACACCTTGGAGACGTTGCAACCGAGATGTGTTTTTGGTGGCATGGAAGAGGCGTTGGAAAATTATTACATATTCCATCGGCTATTTAAGGAATATGTTGAACTGAGAGGATGGACTTATGCCTCATGGCATAAAAATTTATGCGATGCGATTGTTATACACGTTCAAGTGACTCAATGAAAATCCACCCTAACTGAACCTTGGCGAGCGTCGGAAGGTTGCGCTACGCGTTACCAGGGGGCCAAACTTTAGTTTGACAGGAGTCCAAACTTTAGTTTGGCAGCCGCCGCGGATTTGGCAGAGTAGTGAGACGCGGGCCATGTTATTTCCCTATTTTTTTAGGGTTATTTGGACTTGTTTGAGGGCCATATTCAAATTAAGTTATGGCCCTCAGTCGCGCTATTTATACATACTTTTTGTAGGGGATTTGTTGCTTTACTTAATGGCATTGAGCTTTGCACTCCTATCCCAAGTCTTTTTCTGCACAACTATACAAACCAATCGTTGCTCAAGCAATCGTCGCTATCGCGACGACTACGAACTTATCAAAGCTATCGCGACGACTACAAACCTCGTGTCGCTCAAGCGACGACTACGAACATTGTTCACGCCTTGAGTTGAAGGCATTGTTTTCGTTCCGTTTAGGTAACTCCCAAATAATATACCAGCACTCACTTTATCCTTCAGCTATACTAAACACCGTCAGAAACTGAGTTTTTGTCATGTATCACGCAGCTAGAACAGCCATGAAAACCAGATTTCGTATCTGTCTTCATTCCAAAAGCGCAATTTGTGCAAAGTATAATTTTTTTGAGTTAGCTTACGAGTTTTGAAATGCCAGCCGCTTTGCAAAGCTAGGAGTCCTAACGCCAAAATCTGCAAAAATATTGAGTTATTTGGAATACCGTCTATAATATTTTATAAAAATAGGAATCCAAGATTTATCGATGACTCATCCCCAAATATTTATCTGAACATCTATATACTATGGAAGCTATCTTATTCACGGGCATACAAGCGACCGGAAAATCGACTTTTTATCAACAATTTTTCGCTGACACACATATACGGATAAACCTCGATATGCTCAAAACCAGGCATCGAGAAGATATCCTTGTCAAAGCGTGTATTGCCGCTAAACAACGTTTTGTAGTCGATAATACGAATCCTACCGTCGAAAACCGACAAAAATATATCGCGCTTGCCAAAAAAGCCGAGTTTAAATTAATTGGTTATTACTTTCAATCGAAACTCAAAGAGGCGATTCAACGAAATAGTACTCGCACAGGTAAAACTTGCATCCCAGAAAAAGGTATCAAGGCAGCTTACGGCAAATTGCAAATTCCCAGTTTTTCGGAAGGCTTTGATGCGCTTTATTATGTTACCATTAATAGTGATAACACGTTTACCATCAAGGAATGGACAAGATGAAATTTAATGAGTTTGATGCAAAAATGCGGGTTTTTGAGACAGCGCATGATTATTGTGTTTTGCCTGGCTTATATATGGTTGCCCGACTGGATGGCAGAAATTTTACGCGGTTGACTAAAGAAGTACTTCAGTTTGAAGTGCCGTTTGATAGTCAATTTCGTGATTATATGATTGAAACCGTTAAACATTTAATAATGAACTGTGGTTTTAGAATCAACTACGGTTATACGCAAAGCGATGAAATTTCGTTGTTATTTCATTTCCATGAAGAAAGCTTTAATCGCAAACTGAGGAAATATCATTCCGTGCTTGCCGCAGAAGCCAGCGCGAAATTTTCGTTATTAGTGGGAGGAATAGGCTGTTTCGATTGTCGAATTTCGCAACTGCCTACAAAAGACTTGGTGTGTGATTATTTTCGCTGGCGACAATTAAGGAAAAATGGCAAATCGCCGCGGGCGGCGACAGCGGCTTTATTAGGTTTATCCGTTTCCGATAAAAACGAACTGTTATTTCAACAAGGCATTAATTTCAATGACTTACCCAATTGGCAAAAAAGAGGTATTGGCTTATATTGGGAAACTTACGAAAAACAAGCGATGAATCCAAAGTTAGGCATACCTGTGACAGCAACTCGGAAGCGTCTCATAAGCAACTTAGATTTACCTAAGAAAGACGAATATTCTCAATTTTTATTTAATTTTGTTGGGTAACAGGAGTCCAAGATTTATCTTGGACGCTCCAAACTAAAGTTTGGACTCATCCTACCCGACAAAGCTGACAAGGTACTAGTGCCGGATAGCAGAAATATCCAGACCATTGAGAAATCGGATTTAAAAAAAATCGGATTTCTTGGCTCATAAGGATGTTGCTTAATGAAAAATCACAGTTCAGCGAGTGATTATAAAGAAAACACTTATATAATGGGCAATAACCATGAACCAACCTGAAGTCTTTCAACCTGAAATCAAGGTAAAAAAAATAGCCATCGAAAACTTTAGAGGGTTTGAACAGCTTGAACTTGAATTTCAGCCTGATTTAACCGTTTTCATAGGAGAAAATGGGGCAGGAAAAACCACGCTTTTAGATTGCTTTGCTAAATTATTACTCGTTTTTGAAAAAAAAACGCGGAGCAAACGAGTCGATTTGCGCGGTGTTTTTGATATTCTAGACATTAGATATGATGCCTTTGAATCTACTAATAGCCTCGGCATCTGTTTGGCAGATAACGAATTTAATTGGAAAATCACCGTTACCAAAACGTCATACAAAAAACCACAGGTGAACAATTATAATGCTTTAGGTGACTTCAGAGATGCCATTAATGTTGATTTGCGTCACAAAAAGCCAGTCAATCTGCCATTGGTTATTTACTACCCCGCCATTCACGCGCCAGTAGACTCTATTGCTTTTAAAAATACGATAGATTATTTGTTGCAAACGGATATTTTTACCGCGTTCGATAATTCGTTAGAACCTAAGAAATCATTTGATTTCATTAAGTTTTTTTCTTGGTACAAATGGCAGGAAAACATCGAAAAGCAAATCGGTGAAAACAAAGTCCTTGATACCGTGCGCGCTGCCATTTACAACATATTGAGCGATGATAACAACCAATTCAACCAGTTATCTATCAATTGGCTCAACGATCCTAATGGGGAAATGATTATTTACAAAGGCGAAACCCCTTTAAATATTAATCAACTTTCCTCGGGGGAAAAAATGTTGATGGCATTAGTGGCTGATTTGGCGTGTCGTTTAGTCATTGCTAACCCTCACCGAGAGAATCCGTTGATGGGTTATGGGATTGTCTTGATTGATGAAATTGATCTGCATTTGCACCCACGCCGACAAAGGCTCGTTATTCCTCAACTACAACAGATTTTTCCAAATTGCCAGTTTATTGTTACCACGCATTCTCCGCAAATCTTGAGTCATGTGCAACGACGTTGTGTAGTACTTTTGGAAGATTTTAAAGTGGTGAAAAATACACCGCATACTTTTGGTAGAGATACTAACTCCATTTTATATGAATTAATGGGGGTTACACAACGCCCCGATGAAATACAACAACAAATTGATAAAGTTTACGAATGGATTGATGACGGCAAAAAAGAAGAAGCGCAAGCATTATTAAAGGCGTTATCTGAGCATCTAGGTGAAAATGATGTTGCAATAGTAAGAGCTTATACACATTTGGCTTTTATGGATGATGATTATGAAGCACATTAATAAAGGCAAAGAACCGGCTTCATTGTTGGCACATCGCAAAAAGATTCATGCTGACTATGACAACTACGTTGAAAAAGATGATTTACGTGATTCTTTACTGGAGGAACAAGGACATATTTGCTGTTACTGTATGCAACGCATCAGTATCAATCAGATGAAAATCGAGCATAGGAAATCACAAAGTCAATATCCGGAGTTGCAATTGAATTATTGCAATTTACTGGGAGCTTGTAAGGGAAACGATGGAGAGCCAAAACATTTACCACGACATTGTGATACCAGTAAAGGTGAACAAGAAATCACCATTAATCCAGTGGATAAGCTCAAAAACTGCGAGAAATTAATAAAGTACAGAAATAATGGCAGGATATATTCTGATGATCCTGTCATTGACAAAGAATTAAACAAAATTATGATTTTAAACACACAAACACTGGTGAACAATAGAGAAGCAATAATCGATCAAATCAAAGAGGATATCACCAGAATAAAAGGCAAAACCGCGGCATGGCCTATTTCCGAAGTCAAAAAAAAGATTCAACAATATGAAAGTCAAACAGATGGCAAATATAAACCTTATTGTCAGGTAGTGGTTTACTTTCTTAAAAAACGTTTTGCAAAGGAATTAGCCTGAACCTGGGGTGATGAAAATTGTTAATTGTTAATTGTTAATTGTTAATTGTTAATTGTTAATTGTTAATTAAAAACTAATCAATAAGTGATTTTTTTTTATACGAGGAACAAAAACGGGATCAAACTACGTTCCGAGCGAAGCGATATCACTTTTGACTTAAAAAAGAACCTGATTTTCATCAGCCCAAGTTTCACATTCAACCCCTTCGGGGTTGGCACAAAACCCACAAAAACCACAAAACCACAGGTTTTACCTGTGGCTATTCACATTCAACCCCTTCAGGGTTGGTACAAAAACGGCTTATACCACCTATCAGTTTTTTATAACTCATTGAATATTAAGTACAACGAATTACGGGCCGATAAACGAATTGGTTATGCTCGAAAAGAGAACGAGGGCAGCTTGATTTGAAACATCCAAGAAAGTTGTCTCCACACGCATGGATTTTAACGGACAGGAAATCGTGCATTCGTTTATCCCGGTTTGACTCGCACAAGATGTCGTCCTTAATTAATAATTGGGGATTTTGACCGTTTGAAATCAAACAACTAAGTCACGAAGGCTCTGATATTAATTCGTTTATCCGCGTAATTCGTTGTACTCTTATATGCCTTTCCTTTAGGCAAGGGATGTGTTATTTTATCATCGATCCTAATGGAATAGTTTCCATCTGCTTAGCTATCAAAGTGGCACTGTCGGCCGGATTTTCGGCATAACAAGCTAACAAAGTTTGCGCCGTGTTTAACCAGTGCGTTTGCCCTTTCTTCACTGTCTCTGTCAACGCTTCCAAATGGTTTTCATCCGCTAACCACGGCTGATAAGCTTCAACCAGTGCCGGAAACAGCGCATGACGCATTCCAGTGAGGTTAGCCAGATAAAGCAATAATGCTGCTGGTTGTCTCCTTTCCAAAAGCTTAGGCAAAGTTACCAAACAATCGGCCAGATGATCACGCACTGCACGGGCAATCAGTTCCGCTTTACTGCCCGCTATTGCCATTAACATCTTTTCCCAATTGTTTCCCAGCAAACGGCCGGCCTGCACTTCACCGATTTCATGGTGAATCACCGTCTCAATTTCATCTTCTGTCATCTTATCTAAGGCCGTTTCTATGTCCTGATGAGCGTTATATATTGAAAGAAGTCGGGCAAAGTGATTTTCTGGTTTTTTCCAATTCCACCCTTCAATTCTTTCCCACAGCGTCCGTCGCACCGATTCTCGTCGAATAAATATTGTTGTGCCCAGCGTCATTGCCGGCGGTGCCGACAAATCACGGGCATACTCATCGGCCACCATCAGGATTTCAAGGCCTTCTCGCCATTTCTGCTGGTATAAACGGCCTATAAAAAATGACGGCTTGCAAAATTGCCCAATACCTCCACCATAAACAATGCCTTGCGGCAACAAAGCCTGATTAATAGCGGCCGTCTCAAAAGGATCATAACACTCCTCATCAATCGGTAGACACTCAAAGGAGTTATCCACCAATTCGTCCCATAACTGCTCACGAGCACTGAGCCAATTGCCAACCTCTTCTTTTGGCAATTGGGCCGTCAAAGGTAGGCCTTTTTCCCACCGATACAATTCCCGCATTTTCAGCAAATAAGTACATAGTCCATAATCCTGAGCGTGTAATCCATCAGAGATATGACAATTTTTTTGTACACTCTCATATAACTTTTGTAAATCTAGCATGGCGGTTAATCCTTAGTAAAAAACTAAGAATTCAAGGTAACACTAACATAGCCCGTCGTCTATATATACCGTCGTCCAAACTAACGTTTGGCAGTCGTAAGTCGTCCAAACTAACTAATGGCCGGAGTCAGGAGTCCAAACGTTAATTTAGTAGGACTCCAAAACGCCAAAGGATCGAACAGTATCCCCAAAATAGGTACAGTGCCCTTTAGGGTACTTTAGCTTTTAGTTTTGGTAAGTTATTTTTTAGCCGATCCAAAGCGGCAAGCGTTGCGATATAAGGCCATACTTTCATTTGAAAACCTCCAAAATAGTTTATAACCGTCAGAGTTACCTATGAACAATTATGTAGGGCATCAAAGAGATAAATACGAAGTCAAAACATCACAGTGCCGCCCTCCCATTTTAAGTGGCTATCGCGTCCTCGTGAGGAATTCGGGCTTTGGGCGGCCATGCGCCGGCCAAACCCATCTGCGACACCCCGTTGAAAAGTTTTTTTTCCCAAAGACTTGACTTGGGCATTCTACAAATAATCTACTACGCCGTATTTTTTTATAGAGTTTTATTTGAGGCCATGCTCGCAGTTTATGGCGATGCTCAGTATAAGAAAAAAGGCCCATTTGTTTGCAGTAGGCTTGTAATCGCCTCACCAAATTAGGAAGAAAGGCCCGTTTCTATGTTTGTAGTAGGCGATTTATCGCCTCACCAAGCAAAGGAAAGAGGCCCGTTTGTAGTTGTTTGTATTGGTTCAATGTAAATTGGGTAGCAAAATGCCCAGTCGTTTTGAACGAAAAACCTGGATTATTGGCAATGCCGCAAAAATAGGCATAAACATCCACGTTTATTCTTAAATGACTGATTTTTAACGATTGACATTTAACTAACCAGGTGCCTTATGAATGCCATAGAACCAAACGTTTCTATCCTTATTGTTAAGGATACCTCAGAAAATGCCGATATTTTAATTGAGCCTTTGAAAAAGGCCCCGTTAAATATTGCTATTGCCCGGAGTGGGGAAGAAGCACTTCAAATGGTTGACAACATTTTCCCAGATATTATCCTGTTGGATATCCAATTGCCGGGACTGGATAATTTTGAAACTTACCGCCGTCTGAAACAACTAGAGAGTCTCCGGGCAGTTTTGGTTATTTTCGTCACGACACTGACGGAAATAAGGAATTAATTATTAACAATTAATCATTACACAAGCTAATTGGAAAGGGCGTTGCACTTGACTATATTAATCTCGCCCCGTAGTTGCTCTTAAAACGCACCCCCCTTTGTGGCGTCTTAGCTAAGTGCAACTTTTGCCAAAACCAAAACCCATCAAATGGATTGATAAGCCTCCACGTAAGGGATAACCACAATTGTGGGCAGCGACTTAACGTTTTTCGTAGTAACGTTTGTAGTAGTCGCTTCAGCGACTTAACGTTTTTCGTAGTAACGTTTATAGTAGTCGCTTCAGCGACTTAATGTTTGTCTAATGTTTGTAGTAGTCGCTTCAGCGACTTAACGTTTGTCTAATGTTTGTAGTAGTCGCTTCAGCGACTTAATGTTTGTAATAGTCGCTTCAGCGACTTAACGTTTTTCGTAGTAACGTTTGTAGAATTTGAAATCTCTGTGAAACGTAGTAAAGCTCCGTGTTCTCTGTGTTGAATATTAATCTCGCCCCGTAGTTGCTCTTAAAACGCACCCCCCTTTGGGGCATCTTATTAAAGCCAGTGTAACTACCAGGCTTAACGCTTAGCTTAACTTGACGCACATAACTATTGTTAAGATATAACCTATTGATTTTTAATCATTTTTTGTGTGTGTTAGGGTGGGGTACCCGAGTTTTTACTTTCAATAAAAACAATGACTTACGACCCCACCCCTCGATAAAAATATGACACGACCGGGCGTTTTTTAATAAAAATATAGCTTTCATCAAAGAGTTCCTTAACTTAATGGCATTGACCTTACGGATAGGATGGCTGAGCATGCTCATTTGGCTATCTTTCATAAGTCCATTGGCTGAGGCGCAAGCCCCGGTACAATGCGAAACCGCTTATGGTGTCCATGATAAACGTCTCAACGACACCCAAATTTTTGCCTATAGTTTGCGAACCCCCCTATTTGAGTCTCTAGGCAACTTACAAAAAGCGATGGACATTGAAGGGCTTGAGGTTCATCCGCAGACTAACATTTTATATGCCAGTTCCGGCAAGACGAATGCCCAGTTGTTTACGGTAGATAGTCAAACCGGGGCGTTGTCTGTGGTGGGCAATATTGGTTATGACAATGTTGTCGCCCTTGCTTTTCATCCTGACGGGACTTTATCGGCATGGTGCGATCAGGGTTTGTTGCAAATTGACATTGCAACCGGGGCAGGTACTTTAATGTCTTCGGAAATCCACCCCATTCAAGCGTTAACTTGGAATCAAGCCGGCACCTTGCTTTACGCCGCGGCTAACGACAACGCAAATACCAGTACATTATTAGTGTACGATGGCAAGCGTTGGCAAACGGCTTGTGAGGGCTTGCCTCAAAAAGTGGAAGCCTTGGAAACCCTGCCAGAGGGTTTATTTATCTATGGCTTTCATGCTGATAATCAACTAGGCATTCATACTTACGATGTCAGTGGGTGTCAAACATTGGCAGATGCTCGGCTTGACACGCCTTTTAATGACATTGAAGGGATTGCCTGGCCGGATTACCCTTGTGTGCCGTCTAATCTGGCGGCCTTAATCAGCCATTTGGAACAAGAATATGGTGAACATGCGGTTCGCATTCAGGAACGGAATATTACAGTCACCCTCAACGGCGAAGAAACGCATTATGGACAACTTGCCGAATCAATTCTGACGACGGTTACGCCGCCAGTGGATGGCAATCTGGTTTTTACGCCGATTTTTGATGCCAATAACGATGGTCGTGGTGATTTTTTAATCACTTATCCCAGTGGCGATCAGCAAGT
Organism: Candidatus Parabeggiatoa sp. nov. 2; assembly: GCA_002085445.1. Taxonomy (GTDB): domain Bacteria; phylum Pseudomonadota; class Gammaproteobacteria; order Beggiatoales; family Beggiatoaceae; genus Parabeggiatoa. The sequence goes on along the minus strand of NBMI01000014.1, from coordinate 33,315 downwards.
ACTTTATTATTATGGGATTCTTGACGAACCGCCAGCGGGTTCCCGAATCTTGGAAGTACCACCCATTGATCCAACAGTGATCAGCATTCCGGCTTTAGTCACTCAGTTTCTTTATACTGGCGAAAATCCGATTCAAACGGGTGTCGCTCCGGGCACGATTGATTTGGAACGGGCGGCTACACTGCGCGGCAAAGTCACGACGACTGACGGTAAGCCATTACCCAATGTCATCATCACCCTTAAAGATCATCCCGAATATGGGCAAACTGTTACCACTAGCGACGGCTTTTTCAACATGGCGGTGAATGGTGGTGCCACGTTAACCGTTAATTATCAATTAGAGGGCTATTTGCCGCTGCAACGTCAAATCAAACCGAGTTGGCAAGAATACGCGGTGATTGATGATGTGGTGATGACGGCCCTTGATCCGCAAGTCAGCATCATTGACTTAACCGCTAATCAGCCGATGCAAGTAGCCCAAGGCAGTCCGGTGACTGATGAAGATGGCACGCGCCAAGCCGTGGTTTTATTTCCCCAAGGTTTGACCGCTTTGATGACGTTAGCGGATGGCAGCACGCAGCCGTTGACGCAATTGGATGTACGCGCTACCGAATATACCGTCGGCGACAATGGCCCCCAAGCCATGCCCGCGCCGTTACCACCGGCCAGTGCTTACACTTACGCCGTTGAACTCAGCGTGGATCAAGCGATTGCGGTGGGTGCCACACAAGTGGATTTCAGTCAACCGGTGCCCCTCTATGTCGATAATTTCCTCAATTTCCCGGTGGGCGGCATTGTGCCGGTCGGCTGGTATGATCGCAGCAAGGCCGCGTGGGTACCGTCTGAGAATGGCCGCGTGATTGAAATTATCCGTATAAACAATGGGTTAGCGGTATTAGATGTGGAGGGCAGTGGTCAAGCGGCCAGTGCGTCGGCCTTAGCGGAACTCGACATCAGCGAAGCGGAAAGACAACAACTTGCCAGCCTTTATACGGCCGGCAAAAGTCTGTGGCGGGGCCGTCTCACCCATTTTACGCCTTGGGATTATAATTGGGCTTATGGGCCGCCAGAAGATGCCGAGAACCCTTCGTCTAAAGAACCAAAAACCAAAGACGATGACAATCCCGATGATCCTTGCGAACAAGCCGGTTGTATTATCGAGGCCGAAAGTCAAGTCTTGGGAGAAAGCCTCGCGGTGACGGGTACACCGTTTAGCTTGAACTATCGTAGCAACCGTGTGCCGGGGCGCAAAACCCTATACACGTTAGAAATTTCGTTGCGCGGTATTTCTGTGCCGGCTAGCCTCAAACACATTCAATTAGAAATCACCATTGCCGGCCAAAGGTTTCAAAAACGTTTTCCAGTCGGGACACTAAGTACAACTTTTGTTTGGGCCGGGAAAGATGCTTTCGGCCGCCGTGTACAAGGGCCTCAGACCGCTAAAGTGCGTATTGGCTATGTTTATGACGCGATCTATTATAAAGCTTCCGATTTCGCTCAAAGTTTCGGAAATGTTGGAACAGGGCCTATCACTGGTAGTCGGGCACGGCAGGAAGTGACATTATGGAAGGAATACACCAAAAGCCTTGGTGCGTGGTATCCGGTTGGAACCGGGCTTGGCAGTCTCGGTTTAAATATCCATCAGGTTTATAACCCGATGACTCAGATTTTGTCTCAAGGAAATGGGAAACAGCGGCGTGCGAGTGCTTTGAGCAATACGGTTATTAACACGGTGGCTGGCAGTGGAAATGAGGGTTTCGGTGGTGATGGCGGATTGGCAACCCAAGCCAATTTAAAATATCCATCTGCTCTCGCCTTCGGCCCGGATGGCAATTTGTATATCGCAGATTCCTATAATAACCGCATCCGCAGAGTGGGTGCCGATGGCATTCTAAATACGGTGGCTGGCAGTGGTAATGGGGGTTTCGGTGGTGATGGCGGATTGGCAACCCAAGCCCGTTTATACGCTCCAAAGGATATCGCGTTCGGCCCTGATGACAATTTGTATATTGCCGATTTCTATAATGACCGCATCCGCAGAGTGGGTGTCGATGGCATTCTAAATACGGTGGTTGGCAGTGGTAATGGGGGTTTCGGTGGTGATGGCGGATTGGCAACCCAAGCCAGTTTACAGCCAATGGGTCTCGCGTTCGGCCCTGATGGCAGTGGGTATATCGCAGATTACCGGAATCACAGCATTCGCAGAGTGGGTGTCGATGGCATTCTAAATACGGTGGCTGGCAATGGAGATAGGGGTTTCGGTGGTGATGGTGGATTGGCAACCCAAGCCAGTTTATCCCTTCCAAGCGGTATCGCCGTTGGCCCTGATGGCAGTTGGTATATTGCCGATTCCTGGAATCACAGCATTCGCCGAGTAGGTGTCGATGGCACTATTAATACGGTTGCTGGCAATGGAGATAAGGGTTTCGATGGTGATGGCGGATTGGCAACCCAAGCCAGTTTAGACTTTCCAACCGGTATCGCCTTCGGCCCGGATGGAAGTTGGTATATTGCAGACTACGGGAATTTCAGAATTCGCAGAGTGGGTGTAGATGGCATTATTAGCACAGTGGCTGGTGATGGATATAAAGATGGCTATGGACGTGGACGTTTCCGGGGTGATGGCGGATTGGCAACCCAAGCCAGTTTATACTATCCTCAGGGCATCGCCATCGGCCCGGATGGCAGTTTGTACATTGCAGATACCGATAATCACCGCATTCGCCGTGTGGGACCTGCTTTACCACAATTTTCTGTGGGAAATCTCTTTATTCCGTCAGAAAGTGGTGCTCTGCTCTATGAATTTACCTCCAACGGTCGCCACTTACGCACCCTTGATAGCATCACAGGCAAAGCGGTCTACACATTCTCATACAATGAGAATGGTTATTTGGCCGAGATTGAAGACCTTGACGGCGATCTCACGCGCATTGAACGGGACGGTAACACGCCGTTGGCTCTCGTAGCTCCCGATGGTCAACGCACCGCTTTGACGTTGGATGACAATGGGTATCTCAATTCCGTGACCAATCCGGCGGGTGAAGTCTATCAACTGCACTACACCGCCGACGGCCTGTTAACGGAATTTATTAACCCACGCGGGCATAAGTCCATTTACCAATACGATGAATTGGGCTTATTTGTCCAAGACACCAACGCGGCCGGCGGTGGTTGGACATTAGCACGCACAGACCCTCCTGAAGGGGGTCACACCACCACCATGACAACCTCTGAAGGGCGTGTCACCCGTTACAAGGTGGAACCGCAAAGCAATGGTGATGTATTACGAGTTAATACCTCTCCTAATGGCACGGTGGTCAAAACGCGGATCAAAACCAATGGCGAAACCATTGTGACTCATACGGATGGCACGGTTATTGTTTCAGAACAAGGCCCCGATCCGCGTTTTGGTATGCAAGCCCCATTGACCAAGCGCATGACCATCACCACGCCAAACGGGCTAAGTGCTTTGGTGACGACAGAAAAAACCGCCGAACTCACTGATGCCAATAACCCGTTAAGCGTCGCAAAACTGACGACCAAAGTCACGACAAATAGTCGTGCCAGCCAGAGCGTTTATGATGCGAGCAACAAAACGGTGAGCTCGAAAAGCGCCGCGGGCCGTCAAAGCGTCTCGTACCTAGACGACAAAGGCCGAATTGTCAGAGAAACGGTGCCCGGCTTGGCGGACGTGTATTATGTTTATGACAACCGCGGCCGTCTGACAACGGTGATTGAGGGCCAGGGCGACGACGCGCGCGCGTTAACTATAGGCTATGATTCCAATAGCGGTTACGTTGCTCAAATCACCGATGCGTTGCAACGCAGCGTCGAATTCAGCCGCGACAAAGTGGGCCGCGTGTTGGTGCAGAAACTGCCAGACAATCGGGAAATTCGTTACAGCTACGATGCTAACAGCAATGTCGCATCCATTACGCCACCCAGTCGGCCCGCACATGGCTTCGATTACACCGAAGTTGACCTACAAAAACAATACACGCCACCAATACTCAGTGACGTGTCTCAACCGCAGACACAATACGTCTACAATCTGGATAAACAACTTATCCAAATTCGTCGCCCGGATGGACAAGTGATTGATTTGGTTTATGATGAAGTCAAAGGCCGTTTAAATCGTATTGACTTGCCTAATGATAAATCAGTACACTACGTCTATTCCGACAGCACCAGCAAACTTGAAACCCTCACCGCACCCGATGGCAGTACGCTGAGCTATACTTATGATGGCTCTCTACCATTATCAGAAACGTGGAGCAATGGTAGCATCACCGGCATACTGAGCCGCACTTATGATAACAACTTTAGGCTCAAATCGGCCAGTGTTAATGGTGGCTACATCGTCAATTACCAATATGACGATGACAGCTTGCTTACCAAAGTGGGTGACTTGGTACTCAATCGAGAGGCACAAAATGGCTTTCTGACGGGTACGGTTTTAGGTGAGGTGACCACTCAACGGACTTTGAACCCGTTTGGAGAATTGGAAAGCGAGGAAGCCACCTATCAAGGAAAGAGTCTGTATCAAGTTGAGTACGGCCGTGACAAATTGGGGCGCATTGTTCACAAGGTTGAAACCATAGAAGGTGAAACCACAACCTATCACTACCGCTATAGCCTCGCCGGGCAATTGGCCGAAGTTCTGCAAGATGTTACCGTCAATCGCTACGAGTATGACAGCAACGGTAATCGTCTGGCGCGGGGTGGAGTCATCATTGGCCATTATGACAATCAGGATAGATTGGTACAGTATGGAGAAAACCAATACACCTACACCGAGAATGGGGAACTCAAAACCAAGACAAACACGGTTACCCATGAAACGACCTCGTACACGTATGATGTTTTTACCAACCTGACTCGTGTCCAACTTCCAGACGGCACCGAGATTGAATACCTCATTGACGGTAGAGATCGTCGAATCGGGAAAAAAGTCAATGGACAATTGGTACAAGGTTTTCTATACCAAGGTTCCCTCAATCCGGTTACCGAACTGGACGCCAATGGCAATCTCGTCACGCGGTTTGTGTATGGTGGACGCGGCAATGTGCCAGCGTATCTGATTAAGAATGGACAAACCTTCCGTGTCATTGCCGACTTCTTAGGCAGTCCAAGGTTGGTCGTTAATGTCACCACCGGACAAATTGTCCAACGGATGGATTACGATGAATTCGGGAAGGTGATTGAAGATACCAACCCGGGTTTCCAACCGTTTGGATTTGCTGGGGGTATTTATGACACGGATACCGGCTTAGTCCGTTTTGGGGCCAGAGATTACGATCCAGAAACGGGCCGGTGGACCGCGAAAGACCCCATTGACTTTGACGGTGGTGATGCCAATCTCTACGGGTACATTTGGAATGATCCGATTAATTCGGCGGATCCGTCTGGTTTAGTCGCATGTGGTGGTGTTTGTGTTGCTGGTGTTGGCATTGGAATTGTCAGGGTTGGCAAAGCGGCTTATGACGCTTATAGGGCTTATAGAGCGGCTAGAGCCGCCGCTCAAGCGGCCCAAGCCGTGGCCAATGAGATTGGGGATGATGATGCGGAAGAGGGTAGTTCCGAAGGCGAAGCTCGTCCGGACAATGTTCATCATCCCGAGGACGCGGCAGACAGTATAAGTAAAGCTCAACAAAAACAGCGAAAAAGGGATAAAACCCGAGGTTGGGATCCAGACGAAGACTGGGGTGAATTGCCAAGACCAAAAGGTTGTGGAATTGATAGTACCAAAAAAACGACGAAGCGTAATTGGAAGAAGGACTATCAATAACCCGTCAGGAAGGAGCGAAGAAGATAACAGGAAATTGTGCCTAACCTAGATATCCTGCAGCAGAAACTAAACTTTTTTTACCATAGTGGGAATGGAAAATTAACAAGCATAAATTTTCTATTCCCACTGTCCGTTTAGTTGATTGTCTCTTTGACTATCCTAATCTAAGGGGAAATTTATGGCTGATATTAATCTAAATACATATCTCGACGAAATATTTAGCCTTTCTGATAAAGAAGCTGATAATGATCATCAAGCGGCCCATGTTGTTGAACTTCTACAGCCGTACTTGCAGTTACGCCCAAATCATGGACGAGCTTGGTTTATTTACGGGGAATGCTTAAGAATTGTGGGTCGAAGCCAGGAAGCAATGGATGCCTTACTTAAGGCTCTAGAATTTGCTCCTGAACAAATAAAATCCACTATTTTTGGACGAATCGGTTTTCTTTGTCGACAACACATATCCCCCATGGAAGCGGAAAAATGGTTTAAACAGGCCACCGAAAACACACAAAAACCTATTGGATGGGCATGGATATTAAGAGGCGCAAACTTAGCCGTTATGGGTGAATACGAAAGGGCTTTGGACTGTTACCAAGAAGCACTAAATCTTGAAGAAATTGATAGGGACGAAGTTTTTCTGAACATAGGTTTGGTGTTACGGGCTATGAAAAGGTACAATGAAGCTATATTGGCATTTCAGGAAGCACTCAAACTTAATCCAACCTACCAAGAAGCGCAATGGAATTTGGAAGGTTTGCTTGATATTGAAGAGACATTGCAAAAAACGGCTAAGATGCCATCAATTGTCCAATATACACAATGGTTTCATAAAGTTGCTGAGAGGGGAGACGCAGAGGCTCAATTCAAGTTGGGATTGATGTATCAAGAAGGTCAAGTAGTTCCTTCGAGCGATGTTGAGGCAATAAAATGGTATATGAGGGCTGCGGAACAAGGCCATGCATATGCTCAATACAATTTAGGTGTCATGTATGATAAAGGAGAAGCTATTCCACAAAACTATACGGAGGCTGTGAAATTATACAAAAAGGCCGCTGAGCAAGGACATGTAAATGCCCAATATAATTTAGGGTTAATATACCACGGAGGCCAATGTGTTTCACAGAATTATGCTGAGGCAATGAAGTGGTACCGTAAGGCTGCAGAGCAAGGAGATGCAGAGGCTCAATTAAGTGTAGGATGTATGTACAGTAAAGGTGAAGGGGTAGAGCAAAACTCTGTTGAAGCCAAAAAGTGGTTTCGTAGGTCTGCTGAACAGGGAAATGTAGATGCCCAAGAGATACTTGAACGCCTTGAGCAAGGTTAAATAATCAATATAAATCATCAGAATAGCCAAAGCGAACGTAGCTTGGGCTAAATGTCAGGTGGGTTTTGCTGTAACGAAACCCGCCTTGCCACACGCTAAATTTTTCTGTCCGGCACGAGTGGAACGAGAAATCTGTGACTGCTCAATAAGATTTCTCCCGTTGCTCGAAATGACAAAAGTGCAGATTATGCCCGTGCTAAGTATATCTTAGTTGATTTATGAGTTAACTCTTTATAAAAATTTATCTTTTATAAAGATTTATTGGAAAAATCTGATGAATCAGAGTGAACAATACTTAGATGATATTTATCAATCAGCACGAGAACAATTTGATAAGGGCGATTGTGAAACCCATGTTGTAGAGTTGCTTGCTCCATACTTAAATAAACGTCCAAAACATGGTCCAGCATGGCTCTTATATGGTGATGCTTTACGGATTATAGGAAGACATAGACAGGCAAAGGATGCTCTTTTGACCGCATTAGAACTTGCTCCAGAAACAGAGAAAAGTTACATTAATGGAAGAATAGGATTATTGTGCCAAACTCATAATTCACCGGTTGAAAGTGAAAAAGGGTATAAACTTGCTACAGAGAATGAAACCAAGCCCGTAGCTTGGTTATGGATTCTAAGAGGTTCTAACTTAGCGGTATTGGAACAATATGAAAACAGTTTAAACGGTTTGCAAAAAGCAACCAGCTTCAAATCTGAAGAAAGAGATGAAGCTTTTCTAAATATTGCTTTGGTACTTAGAGCTATGGGTAAATATTCTGAAGCAATTGAAGCTCTAAAACAAGCACTAGAGATTAATCCTTCTTATCAGGAAGCTCAATCAGTTTTAAACGGTTTAATAGGCATTGAACAAACCATAGATAAAGCTAGGAAAATTTGAACGGTTCTCTATATCTAGTGACCGTTTCGAGTATATTAACATATTTCCCCTAACAACTCTCTAAAATATGAAGAACAATATCTCCCATTTTTTAACGGGAGGGAAAGAGGGATTTTGTGCCTCATTTTCTTATAGACAGAACACTTTAAAAACTGAGCATTTCTATCATTTCGGGCGAATCGAGAAATGACAAAAGCGCAATTTATGACGGTCGGTGCAAAGTATAGTCAAATACCCTTTTTTTGGGGAGAAGTTTGAAATGCGGAAAGACATCAAAGGTGTTTTAAAAGAAGCAATGCCAACTCATCAGTTGGTAGGCATACATTTGGATCCTTCAAATATGTCATCATGCTCAGTAGGCTATGTTGATGCTATTGATAACACTAAAGTACGCTTACGAGCCATCTCACATGAAGGTGAGAATGCGGGTTATGAAATTCGTCTGCTAAATGAAATCTATCGTGTGGATGTGAATACTTTCTATCTAAGAAAGATTGACTTCCTCCATAAGAATCGTGGTCAAATCGTTTCTGAAACCGAGTTGATTCAGCCCGCAGAAAATAGCGATATACTTTTTTCGACTTTGAGAGAAGCCAAGGATAAAAGGGTTATCGTTATACTCTGGACAGAAGACAGGGATGACTCAATTATTGGATATGTAGAATCTCTTACTTCTCAAACCGTTCAAATCTTGTCAATAGATGATTATGGCCGAAATGATGGTTTTGTTGTCATAAACATCAAATAAATAGTTGCAGCGGACTGTAATGCTCGAAAAGAACAAATACTAGGATTTTTACATGAAAAAGGCTTTGGAAATTAACGTTAGTGAGCGTGGCAAGCTTTGCATGGATTAAATAAGTACCCGTCCAAAAGTTTTTCGGTATTTTTACGACGAAAACGATTGTTTTTATTCACTTTATTTTTGAATAATATATGGACGGGTACTTAGTAGCAAGCGTTATTCGTTCCCAAAAGACGGGTAAGAAATAGCGAGCTACGCTAAGGGTTATAGGGTGGGTTTCGCTTCCGTGAAACCCACCTTTTTTTTGTCCGGCAAAATATCACCCACCCTGCCGTTCACCCAGACATGGCTTTTAAATCGGCAAATCAAGAGTACGACCAAAACGGCAACCTCACGGCCCTCAAACCGCCAAGTCGTCCAGCGCATAACTATGTCTACAATGAAGTCGACTTGCAAACCGAGTATCAAGCACCTGAGATTGGTTTGTCGAATCATGAGACGTTGTCCAGTTATAATCTGGACCAACAAGTCACTCGTATCACGCGCCCGGACAATCAGGTTGTTGATTTCAACTATGATAGCGGTGGACGGCTGACAGAAATTGTGTTGCCCAAAGGCCCACAAACTTACACTTATGATCCGAACACGGGTCAAGTCATCACTGTAACGGACTCGAAAAGTGGCATCGTTCTTTCCCACAGCTACGATGGTTCGCTCCTTAAGTCCGAACAGTGGAGCGGTAATTTTAGCGGTCGCGTTAATTATGGGTACAACGCTGACTTTCGGATGAAGTCGCACAATGTCAATAAGCTCAAGCCAATTGCCTACGACTATGATGCCGATGCCCTAATGATTAAGGCCGGTGATTTGACATTGAACCGTGATGCCGACAACGGCCTCCTCAAAGGCACCACGTTGGGCAAAGTCAATACCACATTGACGCACAACTCGTTTGGTGAATTGCAAACTGAAACCGCGAGTTACGACGGTAATGTCCTCTATCACGTCCAATACACACGCGACAAGTTAGGACGTCTCACCGCCAAAACGGAAACCCTCGAAGGCCTCACCACAACATCGGCCTATCAGTATGACCTCACTGGCCGTTTGGTGTCGGTAGAAGTGGATGGCGTGGTCACGAAATACCGTTATGACGACAACGGCAATCGCACCCATGTCAACGAGACTCAAGTTGCGACGCTAGACAACCAAGACCGTTTGCGGCAATATGACGACATTAGCTACACTTACACAGCTAATGGAGAATTGCTGACTAAAACCAAGGCGGCTCAAACAACTCGTTACAGTTACGATGTTTTGACCAACCTCACCAAAGTTGAATTGCCGTCTGGTGACCAAATTGAATACGTGGTTGATGGCAAAGATCGCCGTGTTGGGAAGAAAGTCAATGGTGTTCTGAAAGAAGCCTATCTCTATCAAGGCGATATCAACCCGGTGGCGGCCCTCAACAGTGATGGCAAAGTCATTGCCCAGTATATCTACGCCAGCCAAGACCATGTCCCTGACTATATCATCACGGACAGCGCGACTTATCGCCTGATAACTGACCATCTTGGTAGCGTCAGACGGGTTGTTGATATCAACACCGGCGAAATTGTCCAACGTCTGAACTATGACGCTTGGGCAATCTCCTCACGGATACCAACCCCGGTTTCCAACCGTTTGGTTTTGCCGGCGGCCTCTACGACCCAGATACGGGCCTAACCCGTTTTGGGGCCAGAGACTACGATCCACAAACCGGCCGCTGGACAGCGCAAGACCCGATTGGACATGCGAGCCAAGACACCAACCTGTACACCTACGTTTACAATGACCCTATCAACAACGTTGACCCATCGGGGTTATTCTTAAACTTTTTGGTGGGATGTGGTGTTGGTGCGGGTATCGAAATTGCTTGGCAAATGCTGGTTGAAGGCAAAAGCTTAGCGTGTGTGGATTGGTTGGACGTTGCTATGTCGGCCTTAGAAGGTTGTGTTGGTGGGATGGGTTCCAGCAAACTCGCCAAATTACTCAAAAAGTGGTTTGGTTGTAACAGCTTTACGGCCGACACCTTGGTTCACACCGAAAACGGCCTCAAACCCATTTCTGAGATCAAAGTCGGTGACAAAGTCCTGTCGTATGACGAGAGAACCGAAACCACCCGCTACCAACCCGTGATGGCCGTGATTCAAGGTGAACAGCGGTATCAACTCATATTGATAACGCTAGATTCCGGCGAATCCATCGAAGCCACGGCCGAACACCCGTTCTACATCAACGGCAAAGGCTGGAATCCCGCCAATAGCCTGAAAGTTGGGCAAGCCCTGCAATTGCACAACGGCACCACGGTGGTTATCAAGGAAATTGATACCAGCGTGCGCCTTGAAAAGGTGTATAATATCACCGTTGCCAATACCCATAACTACTTTGTGGGTGTGGATGGGGTGTTGGTGCATAATGCAGACAAGTGCTATGATGACATAATCCAAAAAATAATGGATTATCTAGGTGAGGGTTTCAAAGCAAAAAAACTGACCACGGTTCGGATCAGATCCTCACTTCCGAAGATGGGAGAAAACAAATAAGATTTGACATTTCAAATCCTCATGGAGACGAGCCTCATGTCAATATTGAAGGCTTTGAACCGAGAAATCTTTATCCTGGTGATAAAAAATGGAAAAAAACCGGGAATAAACATGCTTATCCCAAAAAATGAACCGATAAATAGCTTGCCAACTTAAGGCGAAACCTTTTTAACAGATGCTATCCCTTCAAGGGGTAGTCTCTGTGAGGGTTTAAGTCTATAACCCGTTGAGAAATTGATGATGGAAACCTTTCTGACTGAATTAGAAACGGAAGCTTTGAATTTACGTAATCAGGGTTATCTAGAAAAAGCGGCCGAGATATTTGCTCAAATTATCAACAGACAACCTAATTATGAACATGGAATGTGCTTTTATGATCTGGCCGATTGTTTGGAAGACCTTGGTGATTTCAAAAAAGCCGAAGAAAATTATCTGGCCGCAATCAAATATGATCCTGATGATCTGATTCGATTAGGAGGATATGCCTCGTTTTTGTATCTGCACGGTGATCCCAAAAAAGCCTTTGATGCTCACTTACATTTGTTGCGTTTAGAACGTCACTGGAATTTAGAAGAAGAAATGGAAAATACCAGATTAGCTCTAAAAGCATTAGGGAAGCGTTTAAGATTATCAGTTCCGGAGGTAGAACGCCAAATTAACGAACAAGCAAGCTCATGAAGGATTAATGTCGGGTGGGTTTTAGCTCAAGCTAAACCCACCTTTTTTTCGGCCACGCACCGAATCATTCGGCATTTGCCAAAGTGATGCCAATCCCGTCGTTGCTCTTAACAACCTAGGCGAAGTCATTGCCCAGTATGTCTACGCCAGTCAAGACCATGTTCCTGACTATCTCATCACGGACAGCGCGACTTATCGCCTAATCACTGACCACCTTGGCAGCGTCAGACGGGTCGTTGATATCAACACCGGCGAAATTGTCCAACGTCTGGACTATGACGCTTGGGGTAATATTCTCACGGATACCAACCCCGGGTTCCAGCCGTTTGGCTTTGCCGGCGGCTTCTACGACCCAGATACGGGCTTAACCCGTTTTGGGGCCTGAGACTACGATCCACAAACGGGCCGCTGGACGGCCCAAGACCCGATTGGACATGCGAGCCAAGACACCAACCTGTACACCTACGTTTACAATGACCTATCAACAATGTTGATCCATCAGGGTTATTCTTAAACTTTTTGGTGGGATGTGCTGTTGGTGGCGGTATCGAAATTGCTTGGCAAATGCTGGTTGAAGGCAAAAGCTTAGCGTGTGTGGATTGGTTAAGCGTTGCTATGTCGGCCTTAGAAGGTTGTGTTGGTGGGATGGGTTCCAGCAAACTCGCCAAATTGCTCAAAAAGTGGTTTGGTTGTAACAGCTTCACGGCCGACACCTTAGTCCACACCGAAAACGGCCTCAAACCCATTTCTGAGGTAAAAGTGGGCGACAAAGTCCTCTCCTATGACGAGAGAACCGAAACCACCCGCTACCAACCCGTGATGGCCGTGATTCAAGGCGAGCAGCGGTATCAACTCATATTGATAACGCTAGATTCCGGCGAATCCATCGAAGCCACGGCCGAACACCCCTTCTATATCAAGGGCAAAGGCTGGAATCCTGCCAACGGCCTGAAAGTTGGGCAAGCGTTGCAATTGCACAACGGCACCACGGTGGTTATCAAGGAAGTTGATACCAGCGTGCGCCTTGAAAAGGTGTATAATTTCACCGTCGCCAATACCCATAACGACTTTGTGGGTGGGGATGGGGTGTTGGTGCATAACGCATTTGGGGATGATCGTTTACCTGCTCAAAAAAGTCAAAAAGGTGTGACACAGGAGCCTAGAGAAGTGCATATGGATCACATTATACAAAAATCCAAAAGAGGTGATGGTTCGTTATCAAATGGACAAGTGTTGTGCAGAAAATGCAACCGTGCTAAATGGGATAATTGAGAAAGCTTTTAGTATTACCTCATAAGTCGTGATTATTTTTTGAATTTTATCATATAACGCTTTCCAAATTGTCATCATGGCTTTTTAAGACATTAGGCTTTTTAGGTGGTGAAATATGACAGTTGGGAACCAAAACGAAACACTCCAAAAAAAGTGATATTTTATCTCGAACCGGATGAAGATGGCTACCCACCCTTTAATTGGGAAACTCTTTGGGTTCATCAAATCAATCCAGATCGATTTCAGATAGATAATATCCCATTTTTTGTAAGGGGTATTAGCAGCGGGAGTCGTTTGTAGTAGGCGATTTATCGCCGCAGCCGCCGCGGGAGTCGTTTGTAGTAGGCGATTTATCGCCTCTGAGGGCTAAATAAAAAGGGCAGAGCACTCAGCAAACTTAAGAGAATCCAAAACCCAGCCGTAATCATAAAACCGTCGTGTAACAAGAGTTCTTGTTTAGCCTGTCTAGCTGGAAACCAGCTTATGATGCCAATAAGAAACCTCATCAAAAAGACGAGGAAAAAAATAATTAACTCATTATCTTGATACCATAATGACACCCCGATAGGCGGCAACAAAGTGAGACTAAATAAGATAAGCAGTTGTCCTAAAATTGTCCTAAAATACGTTGGATAACAGATAGTCGCATAAATTCTTAGATATCCTCTGCTTCTAGCCTAGATTTTTTCAACTTACGCCACAACGAAACTCGATCAATGCCCAACACTTGAGCAGCGAGAGTCTTATTGCCCTTAACTTCCTTAAGTACCCACTGAATATAAGCTATTTCCTGTTCCTCTAAGGAAGGTAGACTACCCTCTTCCTTGCGGCGAAAGGTATTGATAGTCAGGGTGCGTATATCTTCAGGCAGGTTTTCCAGTTCGATAGTAGAGCCTCTCGCTAAGGCTACGCCGTGCGCAATGAGATTTTCCAGTTCCCGCACGTTGCCTGGAAAACCATAGGCAGCCAGGCACTCGCTCGCTGCTGGGGCAATTTCACTGATCGCCCTTTTCATTTGCTTGGCGTAGCGTTGCAGGAAATATTGGCTGAGGAGGCTAATGTCACCTTTGCGCTGCGCTAATGGTGGGAGGTGCAGAGAAACCACGTTGAGGCGGAAAAACAAATCTTGGCGAAATTGGCCGTTCTTCACGATTTCTTGGAGATTGCGATTGGTGGCTGCCAGGAAACGCACATTCACCGCAATAGGGGTGGTACTACCGAGACGTTGCACTTCCCGTTCTTGCACCACGCGCAGTAGCTTTACCTGCATGGAAGGTGGCATTTCAGTGACTTCATCCAAAAATAGAGTGCCACCGTTGGCAACCTCAACAAGGCCCTGTTTCTGCGCCGTTGCGCCAGTGAAGGCCCCCTTCTCGTGGCCAAATAACTCATTAGCCAGCAGTTCCTCGGTAAAGGCCCCGCAGTTGACCGCAATAAAAGGCCCTTTGACACGCTCACTGTACTGATGTAGATAACGAGCCAGCAATTCCTTGCCGGTACCACTTTCCCCACTGATGATAATATTACAATCAGTTGGCGCAACCTGTCGGGCGGTTTTCAGCAATTTCAGCATCTGTGGTGCTTGGGTGATGATCTGCACCTTGCTCTCATAGCTTGCCAATTGCTCACGCAAATGGCGGTTTTCATTTTTGATCTCTACCTTTGCCAGTGCTTCTCGCACCACTTTTCGCACATCATCCAAACGGAAAGGTTTGCCGATGTAATAAAAAGCCCCTTGTTTCATGGCCTCTACCGCCGATTCCAGGGTGGCATAGCCGGTGATTAGGATCACCTCGGTGTCCGGGTAGTGGCTCCGACATTTTTCAAGAATCTGCATGCCATCTATCTTCTCCAGGCGTAAATCGGTGAGTACCACATCAAAATGTTGTTCTTCAAGGTACTTAAGTGCTTTTTGACCACTTTGGGTACCGGTCACCGCGTAGCCCTCATTTTTCATAACCTGTTTGAGGTTTTTCAGGGCAACTAGCTCGTTATCTATAATCAAGATTTTGCCTATATTATCCATATTTTTTTCGTGTTATTCATTTTCCGGTCAGTAGCCGAATCAAAAGGCTATCATTCATAAATCGGCGTTCTGTTTTAGTGAGTTCTTCAGCCAGCGTCACGATGCTGTTACCAAAATGCCGGATTTCTTGTGACAGAGGGGGGGTTGTACCGGTGTGAGGACTCTGACCATCTCGTTGTGATTATTTTTAATAAGCATTTGAATTTTATTGAGATAAATTTTGTTTTCTTGAGAGTCCAAATGCTGACTATAAAGAAAATCGTTTTTTTCAAAACGCCTCAGTTCTAGAATCGCATTGACAAATTCGGCAATTTTTCCCCAGCAATCAGTTTGTTCTCTAAAAACCGTTTTTGGCGCAGACTCGGTCGGTAAAATTTAATGGGTATTATAAAAAAGGGCTATTTCATAATGCAACGTCACGTTAATAATTGTAACAAATTAGTTTCAACTTGTTGATATTAAAAGGTTAATATATCCTCACTCTGCCATGCCGCTGTGAGAGTGTAACATTTTGCAACATTGCCGGTCACTTATTTTGCTCGGACTGATTGTATAAAATTTAATAGAAACAATCTGTTATCTCTATTTTTCGGCTTTGGCACGAAACCTGCATATATTAAGAGCGACTGTAACCTTGACACGCTATTGGTAACAAAATGCTTTTTAGACCGGACAGTAATGCCCTTTAACTCTTAGTTCGACGTTTTTGGTCACGGTGGTGAGGACAGCTTCTGTCTGACAACGAATAAAAACCTTTAATATTCAAGATATTCAGTACTCTCAAGTCTTATCCTGCGGAGCAGGACGGCAAAAAATCGCGCATTGTTCGATCAATCGCGACGGACTTGATAGCACTGATGATCAATCTTGTCGTCAATTATTCGTTGTTTAACATTAGTTGTACTCACCACTGCGACAAAAACTTCAACATTGAGTTTAATTGGTTAGGGTTACTACACTCCCTAATATAAAAACTTTTTGACAAACTCATAGTAATGGTGACCTTTGCCGAAGTTGGAGAATTCGATACCGCTCGCCGTTTTTTAACGGAACCTAAGCAAGTCCTACTTGTGTGCTGGGAAGAGTGTCTACAAGAAAAAACCTTGCATTATGCCCTGAATCTTTGCCAAAGGATCGGCGCGACTTTGGACGTTCTCTACTTGTCAAGTCCCCAAATCGCCGCACGGCAATGCTTTGAGGCGTTGGTGCATTATGTTAAAAAACAAACCGCCATCATCTGTACTGTGATGAGTAGTGTCGATGGCTTGGATATGACTAACAAATGGCCAATAACCGGTTGTCCACTCATTATAGTAAAAGAATCCGTTTTAGGAAATATCAATGCTTACCGCAAAACAAAAACGTAAAACTAAGTTCATCAAGGTCCTTTTCTGGGGCATTTTGGTAGTGGGACTCTACACAGGCCTCTATGTTAGCGAAACCCAATTGGTTCAATGGACAGCACAGGGAAAATGGACTTTTATCGTGCCGATTGCCATCGCTTTTCTGTTTTCCTTCGCGCACGGCCACTTTACGGGTGAATTCTGGGATTTCTTAGGCATCAAACCAAAACTTTCAACACTTTCGGGAGACAAAAAATAAGTGGAATCATTACCAGGAAATTTCATTGACTTAGAATTAATTAACGTTCTTTACCTGCTTTTCGTCGGTTTTGTTGGAGGATTAGTCAGCGGATTTATTGGCTCTGGCGGAGCCTTCGTACTCACGCCGGCGATGATGAGTCTGGGTGTACCGGGCATAGTAGCCGTGGCGAGCAATATGTGCCACAAGTTTCCCAAAGCCCTAGTGGGTTCCCTTAAACGCGCAAAATTTGGGCAAGTAGATTTCAAACTTGGACTTATTTTTGGTCTTTTTGCAGAAGTAGGCGTGCTGATAGGCGCAGATATGCAACTGTATATCAAAAACAGCTTCGGTGATGCCGGTTCTGACCTTTATGTGAGTTTAGCTTTTGTGTTGATATTAGGCACCGTGGGCACCTATGTCTTATATGATGCTTGGAAGTCTCGGAATGATAGTTCCTCCGGTTCTGAGGAAAAGACGGGTAAATTAGCCCGCTGGGTGCAATCCATCAAGATTCCTGGCACTATGGTGTATTTCAAAAGCTTGAAGGCCGAAGTTTCGATCCTGTTCATTATACCGTTGGGCATTGCGACGGGGATGTTGGCTGCCACCATCGCGGTAGGCGGTTTTATCGGCGTGCCCGCCATGATCTATGTCTTGGGAGCACCTAGCTTGATGGCTTCAGCGACGGAATTAGTGGTTGCCTTTGTTATGGGTATGGGCGGTACTATTAAATTCGCTTGGAGTGGTTTGGTAGATATTCGTTTAGCGATGATTATTTTGGCCGGCTCACTGTTTGGTATCCAGTTAGGAGCGATAGGTACAACTTATGTTAAACCTTACATGATCAAGCTCGTGATGGGATCGATCATGGTTATCGTGCTATTCAGCCGTGCCCTGATGGTGCCTGTTTACTTGGCCCAGCTTGAGATGATTGCACCCATAGAGAAGAGCCTTGTAAAGATTTTGAGCACTACCAGTTTTGTTATTATGGTATTCGCTTTATTCATGGGAGCGGCGATTATATTAGGTGCCATGTGGAAGGGTCGGCGGGCAGAAAATATTTCGACGGTTTCGACGTGACAGAATACGGCAAATTCAGGTAAGGTAGGAAAAAGATGACAACAACACAATCGTCGCCTTTAGGGCAGCTTGATAAAATCCTTTTAGCAACTGACGGCTCAGAGTTTAGCGCAGGTGCGGAACGAGAAGCCATTAATCTGGCCAGTCTATTGGGTAGTCATTTGTATATCATGTCGGTGGTGCATGGCTTCCCCGAAGAAGACCCTGTCGCCTTTCAGCACCTAATAAAAAGGGAAGAAGAAAAAGCCAATAGCTACATGGACGTTGTCAAATCCAAAGCGGTTGAGGCAGGTGTGAAATGTGAAAAGATACTACGTAATGGCCAAACTCCCTACCAGGAAATCGTGGAGACCGCAGAAGAGCAACAAGTCGATCTGATTATCATGGGTAGACATGGTAAAAGGAACATGATGCGGCTTCTGGTTGGTGCGAGCACAGCCGAAGTCATCGGCAATGCCCATTGTAGCGTATTGGTCACTCCTAGAGATAGCCAAATTGAGAGTAAGAACATCTTACTGGCAGTGGATGGCTCGCCTTGCAGTGATAGGGCAACCACCGCTGCGATTAGTTTGGCTAAACGCTTAAACGCGCCGATTACGCTGCTATCGGTCATCTACAGCGAGCATAAAGAAAGCCGTCGCCGAGACGCAGAAATGGTGGTTGAGCGTACCAACAAACTCTTGGAAGCTGAAGGTACTCGTGTAGAAAGTCGGATAGTGACGGGTAGATACGCTGAAAGCATTGTTGAAACCGCGCAAAATATCGGTTGTGATCTGATTCTAGTAGGTAATCACGGACGTACCGGCTTGAAAAAACTCTTGCTCGGTAGCGTCTCTGAGCGGGTAATTGGTTTAGCGCAGTGTGCAGTGTTAGTGGTAAAAGGATAAATAACTCATTGGTGCCTAATGAGTGAGGATCAAAACCAGATGACTATTACTGAGGTGAAAGTTTTGGAATTAACCAATAGTGCAGCGGCAGAGGTTATTCTCAAAGAGAATTTAGGCTATGACGCTAGCTATAAAAGGCATTATCGTTCGCTACCTTGATCTGATCAGAAAAGTACTCGGAATACGGTAGATTATTTAGAGGTATTGAAAATCAACTACCTACGAGGGATGCCCAGAAAAGAAACTGGGTTCAGAACAGAAATTAAAGAATGGATGCGTTAATCGTTATCGTACTTAGTTAGCGAGCAAGAAGCTCGCACTTCTCAATCGTGTGAATTAAATTAAATTGACACGGCTCACGGAAGCTTCTCGGCTCACTGTACTACTGCTGGTTGGTGTAATCGCCGGGCCAACCGTTCTTGAGCTCATTCCTCAATAGTTCACGACTTTCTTCCCCCACGTCACCCCAATGCCATTAAGTTTTTCAGGCAAAAGTACAGCGAAGCGAAACTTTTGCCTGAAAGCCAGGGCGAACACGCAAGTTCGCCCCTACAGTCCATTCATAACGCCGGATTTTGTAGGGGCAAACCTGTGTCTCTGCCCTTAACTTAATTAATGGCATTGCCACCTCACCCACCTAGCCCTGGAAGCAATGGGATTGGTTTTTATATTATAGTTGTCCGAAAATAAGGGTTTTATTAGCTTCCCTTCTTCCCTCCAAGTAGATACACTGGCTATATTAATGTCGCCCCATTGGGGCTTTTCTATGAGCAAGAAAGGGGCGTATAATTGCCCAATACCTCCACCATAAACAATGCCTTGCGGCAACAAAGCAGGATTAATAGCGGCCGTCTCAAAAGGATCATAGGATCATAACAATCCTCATCAATCGGTAGACAGTCAAAGGAGTTATCCGCCAATTCCTCCCTTCAGGAGTCAGTCGTCCAAACTAACTAATGGCCGTCAACAGGAGTCCAAACTAACGTTTGGTAGGACTCCAAACTTGTCGTTTTGATTTGCAAAAAAAAAGCGCCAAAGCTGAAGCCTTGGACTCCAAAGCGCCAAAGCTGAAGCTTTGGACTCCAAAACGCCAAAGTAAAACGGGCTATCGCTTTGAATAAAAAGACGTTTTTGGGAAATACCTTGACGAAACCCAATGCCATTGAGCGATGGTCTGCCCCTACCAAACCTCGCGTAGGGGCTCTCTCTAGTGTTCGCCCAAGCTTAACTTAATCGCCGCGGGAGTCGTTTGTAGTAGGCGATTTATCGCCTCAGCCGCCGCTGTCGTCCAAACTAACTAATGGCCGAGTAGTGATACGCTGGCCTGTTATTTGCATAACTGTTTAGGGTTATTTGGGCTAGTTTGAGGGCCATAAAATACTTTGGATGTGTTCAAATTAAGTGATGGCCCTCTGTCGCAAAAATCCGATGTCTCAAAGACATCGGATTTTTAACAAGTTGGTGCTGAGTATTGACGACAAGCAGGGTGTCTTAAATTTATCGGAAGTGGTAATGATACCCGAAAAATCCACGTTTTCAGCCATCTTGCGTAAAGTTGATAGTAGTGAGTTCATCCTTGAGCTTGACACGCTCACACCGATTGGGAGTTCTTTTATTTACTATAATCCCAACACCAAAATCCTCCATATTCCAAATCTCACGATAGGAGGTGAAACCTACAAACAAGTACAATTTGAGTTAATCGCACGCAAAACAGGAGCAGATCC
This sequence comes from Candidatus Parabeggiatoa sp. nov. 2, assembly GCA_002085445.1. Taxonomy (GTDB): domain Bacteria; phylum Pseudomonadota; class Gammaproteobacteria; order Beggiatoales; family Beggiatoaceae; genus Parabeggiatoa. The sequence goes on along the minus strand of NBMI01000014.1, from coordinate 12,724 downwards.
CATACGTTTTCGTATGCTGGCCTCCGAAATTGACCGAAATGCTACCCATCAAGTACAGGCTACGGTGGAAACCATGCCGGTTCCGGCCAGTGGTGATGCGGCCGACGATCCGGCCATCTGGATTCATCCAAGCGATCCGGCGAGAAGTACCATTATTGGTACGCAAAAACAGGGAGGATTGGGGGTTTATGATTTAGCCGGCCAAGAAATCCAGTATTTTTCCTACGGTAACATGAACAATGTTGACCTTCGGTATGATTTCCCGCTTGGCACTAAAAAGGTGGCAATCGTCGCGGCCAGTAACCGCAGTGACGATAGTATTGCCCTTTATAAAGTCAATCCAAAATCTCGCCAACTAGAGAATGTCGCAGCCCGCACCATTTCTGTTGGACTTAAACACACCGCTTATGGCTTGTGCATGTACCGTAGCCACTCATCTGGTAAATACTATGTATTTATCAATGACAAAAGCGGGGCTGTCGAGCAATGGGAAATTTTTGATAATGGTAACGGACTTGTCGATGCGGTTATCGTGCGCCGTTTCAAAGTCAATTCGCAAGTAGAGGGCTGTGTAGCAGACGACGTGTTAGGTCATTTTTATCTTGGGGAAGAACGAGTCGGTATCTGGAAATTCAGTGCGGAACCCGATAACGGAAATCTGAAGCATCTCATTGATAAGATGACTGGCAAAGGTGGCAATATTACTCCAGAAGTTGAAGGGTTAACAATCTATTACGCCAGCAAAACCGAGGGTTATCTGATTGCTTCCAACCAAGGTAATGATACTTATACGGTTTACAATCGCGCTGGCGACAATGAGTATCTTGGCAAATTTCAAATCGTTGCTAACGAAACTTTGAGTCTCGACGACGTGAATGATACGGATGGCATTGATGTGGTGAATGTGCCGCTGGGTAAAGCCTTTCCCTACGGTGTTTTTGTCGCCCAAGATGGTGAGAATATTGACCCAGATGAAAACCAAAACTTCAAATTGGTGCCTTGGGAACAGATTGCTGATGCTTTGGGCCTAAAGAAAAAAACTTCGTATAGGCCATGGTAATTAGGTAATTGGCCTCGGAGTTTGTAGTTTGTAGTTTGTAGTTTGTAGTTTGTAGTAGGCGATTCATCGCCTTTCCGTTTGTAGTAGGCGATTCATCGCCTACCGCCTAGTGGCTAAAGCCACTACTACAAACTATAAGAGTTTGTCTAGTAAGGAAATCAACAGGGGGCCATCAGCGGGAAGCAAGCTATGCGTAGTTGCGGTTGTTACAGTCATCGCCAAGCCGTGTAAGGCTGGCACATCGTTCATATCTTGACTATAAGGGGGCACCCATTCGTCTCCCCCCAGCCTGACAACAGACGCATAAAAGGCCTTTGGATGGGGTTGGCGATTGAGCCAAAATAAAAGTGTTGCCGGAGATTCTCTGCTTAAGTCCTTATACAGTCCTTTTGAACGGTTAATCGTGTTTAAGCCCAAAAAGGGTGCCACCCAACTGAAAGGACTGTTACTCAGCATTGTTCCCCATTCCGCTTTCTCGGTACCTAAATGAGGGCTGGCGATAGTGATTAGTCCAAGTATCGGGATTTTACTCACCACCATGACTAGACGCGCCACCACGCCACCGGCCGAGAATCCCACTAAAATGAGTGAGTTATCTGGATGCTTCCGTTGCAGGGTTCGCAAATAAAACTCTAGCCACTGTGCTTGCACCACTAACGGTGCTTCTGATGGTAACGTTACCGTGTAAAGATGGCGTTTTGTAGGGCTTGGCATAACCCGACCGGGCAATGGGCCGTTAGGAAATAGATGCCCGGCATCTTGCCAACCGGCCCCATGTAAAGTCTGGACAATACCGGTAGATCGCCAAGTACTGCCATCGCCTAAATAACCGTGAATAAGTACCAATGTCTGTCCCGCGCTGGCGGGGAGACTGAGCAACGAAATTAATAACAAACTGACTATTTGCTTCGACATTTTTTTTCCTCTTAAAATTTAAGACCCATTTTCCACCAAATTGAGTGGAAAGCGACGCAATATCCACCCTACAACCGTCAATTGATAAAGTTCAAAACAGAAATGGTATAAAAAAAGGCCGGAGTTTGTAGTAGGCGATTCATCCAATGCCGCCTAGTGGCTAAAGCCACTACTACAAACTATAAGTGCCGGAGAGCGGAAATACCCACACCACCCGGCCTAGTACTCCTGCCAAACTAAAGTTTGGACTCCTTTACACTGATCACAGATCGCTGATAACTGATAACTGATAACTGATAACTGATAACGGATAACTGATAAATTACCAATTACTCATTGAGTTGCTTGACAATTTCTGGCAAGACTTGGTCAGCTTCCTCATTAGGAACTTGGCAAGTCCCAGCATCTTTATGACCACCGCCACCGTATTTCAACATCAATACGCCAACGTTGGTTTTGGAAGAACGGTCAAGAATCGACTTACCCACCGCCATTACCGTGTTCTGCTTTTGCAATCCCCACAAGATATGAATGGAAATATTGCACTCTGGATACAGCGCGTAAATAACGAAGCGATTGGCTGTAAAAATTTCTTCTTCATGACGCAAATCCAGTGCCACCACATTTTTCTGCACGGTGGAACATTTTTCAATTTGCTCCATGGAAGCTCTTTGGTGTTCAAAGTACAAGTCAACACGCTCTTTGACATCGGGCAACTCTAATATCTCTTCAATGGTGTGCTTTTTACAGTAATCAATCAACACCATCATCAAATCATAATTAGAAATGCGAAAATGTTTAAAACGCCCTAAGCCAGTACGGGGATCCATCAGATAATTGAGCAGCACCCAATCTTTTGGAGACAGAATTTCCTCACGAGTAAACTGTGCCGAATCGGCCTTATCTACCGCCAGGATCATTTCTTCGCTGACGTTGGGAAACGCGCTCGCTCCACCGTAATAATTGTAAACCACGCGAGAAGCGGATGGCGCATCAGGGTCAATAATATAGCTGTCGGGCAGTTTTTTCCCTAGGAGTCGGTGGATTTCACTCTCATGATGGTCAAAAACCAGATGGGCACCAGGGACATACGGCAAATTGGTGGTAATATCATTGGAGTTAATCTCAATTTTTCGGTCTTGTATGTCCTTGGGGTGAACAAATTTGATGTTATCAATCAATTCGAGTTCTTTTAGCAACACCGCGCAAATCAAACCGTCAAAATCACTCCGTGTTACCAAGCGATATTTTTGTGACATACTTTTTTCTCTGAAAGAGGTGAATAATGCGAATTAAGGGTTAAATTGAATCTTATAAATTCAACTGAAGTGGAAAACGCGCTTTGACGCGCTTTGACGCAAGAGATATTTTAGGGTTATTTGGACTACCTGATTTAGGGGCCATAAAATGTTTCAAATTGAGTTATGGCCCCCAATTGCGCCTCATTAGCCAGACTTTTTGTAGGTGTTTTATTACAACGAGAGCATCTCGATTGAATGGGCTATAAAATAAACGCGCTTTGGCGCTAAAGACGCAAGAGATATTAACATAAGCTTGCGCATGTAAGCGTCATTTGCGTGCGTTATATTTTTTCTATAACTTCTCAATCAGAAGTTTTTATAAATCCTTGATTTCATAATAATTAATTCAACCCTTAATTCGCATCTACAACGTTTTTAGCCAGGGCTTTGTTCTCTATGCTTATAAGCTCTAGCCATAAGCTTTAACTCGAAATTACCCTTCCAACCAAACGGTCAATTTCTGACCTTTTCTTATAAATTTACCCTTTTGTAGGTCGTTCCATCGACTGAGTTTATCGACACTCACTTGATAACTGCGGGCGATCTTCCACAAACTTTCACCATATTTTACCGTGTGAACGACTTTTTTCTTGTCAGGTTCCTTCACCGATTTTGCTGTCGTTGCAACGGTGGTGGGCATTTTCTTGTCAGGTTTCTTTACCGATTTGCGTGTCGTTACAACGGTGGTGGACAATTTCAATAAACTCCCCACTTTCAAAAATTGACTCTCAACCGGGTTCATCTGGCGTAGCCGCGTTACCGTCGTACCATAGCGTTTGGCAATAGTCCATAAACTTTCGCCTTTGCGGACTCTATGCTTTTGCACTTTGGTACTGACTGAATTGCGCTTTGCTTGGGCGATGTCTGTTTTGGGGGGAGCGGCCGTTTTGGAGGAAGTGGTAACTTTCTCAGCCGGTTGAGTGTTTGCCGGTTGTGGTGCCGGTTGAGTGTTTTCTTCCTTTGGTACAGTCGTTTGCACTAACATCACTTCGGCTGGAATTTTCGCAAGACGCTGCTTAAAGAGGCGAGCTTTGTGGATAGGGAGGGTGACATAATGTGGCCCTGTTGGGGCCGTCGTCTCACGTCTATAGCCGGCGTTTAAGCGTTTGAATTCGGCCTTTGGGAGTCCGGCTAACTGAGCTGCCAAGGACAAGTCAATTTGACGACCAACATGCACTCGTTTCAAATAGGGTTGGTTGGCAATGGGTTGCAGTCTAATCCCATATTCTTGAGGATTAGCCACAATCTTTGAGAGTGCCAGCAATTTGGGCACATATTCGCGAGTTTCTTTGGGCAATTCTAGCGACCAAAAATCCGCAATAAATTCATCGAGCGAAGTGAGTTCTTCTGGCACCGTGGTTTTTGGGATGGAAGTGAGTTCCTCTTGCGCCGTGGGGTTCTCTTGCGCCAAGAGTTCCTGTTGCGCCAAGAGTTCCTGTTGTGCCAAGAGTTCCTGTTGCGCCAAGAGTTCCTGTTGCGCCAAGAGTTCCTGTTGCGCCCGATTTTTCTTAATCGCTTTTCTTATATTGCCCGGCCCATAGTTATAGGCGGCCAGCGCCAGCAACCAATCGCCATCAAACATCCGATGGAGTCTTTGCAGATACGTTAACGCGGCGCGAGTTGACGCGATGATGTCGCGTCGTCCATCATACCACTTGTTTTGTGTCAGCCCATACGCTTTTCCCGTCGCTGGGATGAATTGCCAAAGGCCGGCCGCGCTCTTATGTGAAAGTGCCATGGTTTCATAAGCACTTTCAATGGCCGGTAATAGCGCAATCTCTAAAGGCATCTCCCGTCTTTCAATTTCTTCAACGATATGATAAAGATAGGGAGTCGCTTTAGTGGCAATTCTTCTAAAGTACGATGGGTATTGGACATATTTATCAATCGCACTTTGGATTTGGGGGTTGTCAAATTCCCCTAGTCCGTAACCCTTGCTAATCCGATTCCATAAGTCATTCTTTCCGGAAATCGGTCGCTTATTCTTTTTGGCCGCCCGCCGGTTCGCTTTTAGCCTCGTTTCTGCGACGACTTGGGCAACGATTTGGTTGGCAGTGAGCGTAGTGCGTTTGGCGACGGATTTTGCCACCCAGCGCGTGTTTTTCGTTTTGGCACGGGCGCGATTCACCCGGCGTGTGTTTTTGGCACCCCGTTTGGTGCTGGCTGTCTTGCGCGTGCGCCGTTTGGTACTCTTGCGCGTGTTTTTAGGCCGTTTGGCGGCAAGTTTGCTTGCCCCACGAGTAGGCCGTTTGGCAGCGAGTTTGCTCGCCCCACGAGTAGGCCGTTTGGCAGCGAGTTTGCTCGCCCCACGAGTTTTTCTCGTGCGAGGTTTGCTCGCCTTGCGTTGGGCTGTGAGCCGTTTGGTAGTGGTTTTGCCTACTTTGCCCGTAGTGCGCCTCGAAGCCGAGAATGCGTTCTTGTAAGCGGGTTGTTCAGCGAGCGCCTTGGCAGTGGGTTGACTTGCCTCACCGGTAATTGACAGACTGGCAGGTGGGTTTATCTCCAAACGGATTGTTTCCGTTGGCAGCGGCGTGGTTAAGCGACTCGCTAGGCGGCCTTTTTCAAGGTGCCGACGGGTAACCGAACTTCGGGTTTTAGTTGGCGTTGCGCTCTTTGCGGGGACTGCCCACGCGGTCGAAAAAACGCTTGAGTGTTGATCAAAAAACGAAGAAGCCAACGGCTTTGGCGAGTCATCAATCCGATATGAGTCAACGTATGAGTCAATTTCCCGATTATCATACGCCGCGTTACCTACCGACGTTTTCAAAACGCCAGTGTTGCCATAATTGGGTTTAGTAACGACGCTGTTGCAGCCAACCAGGCTGACAGTTAACAAGAGTAAAAATGTGGTATATGTTTTCATAGGGGCGCAATGCTAGGCAAATTAGCAAAAAAAATCAAGCCTTGGTAATAAGGGCAAGGGGCAAGGGGCAACGGGAGACACTCGGTAAATGGGTAAGGGGTTAGGATTTAGTGATAATAATGAGGAAAAAGGGTTAGGGGCTAGAAAAACAGGTAACAAACGTTTGTCCGGTACTGCTAGGGGCGTTGCCCCTGGCTTTAATAATACGCCCCGATCGATCTCATAGAGGTTTTAAAGTCAGCCCCTTTGGTACGAGATAATATAACCAGCCTTTTGCGTCACTTGCGTGCGTTATTTTCAAAAACGCGCTTTGACGCGCTTTGATATCTTATGGTTATTTAGACTACCTGATTTAGGGGCCATAAAATGTTTTGAATGGTTTCAAATTCAGTTATCAATTGCCCCCAATTGCGCCTCATTAGCCAGACTTTTTGTATGTGTTTTATTACAACGAGTCCTTATAGCATCTCGATTGAATGGGCTATAAAATAAACGCGCTTTGACGCTTCACAATTCACAATTCACACAATTCGCCTTTACACTTTATCCGTTACCGCCGTCGCGCTAAGCCTTGTCCCATCAAGACTTTAGTTTGCGCTGGGAGCGATGACAACCATGCCAGATGGTTGGCATCCAGCAGTACAATTACCGTGGAGCCCATATTGAAACGCCCCATTTCAGCACCTCTATGCAAAATTTGGGCCATTTCTTCAGAATAGCGCCAATGTTCAATCTGAGATAAGCGATTGGGTGCCACGGTGCCAGCCCACACGGTTTCTATGCTGCCTACAAAAAGTGCCCCCACTAAAATTAAGGCCATTGGCCCAAATTCTGTCTCGAATAGACAAATCACCCGCTCATTACGCGCAAACAAATTGGGGACGACACGGCTAGTCCGTTGATTAACGCTAAACAAGCGCCCCGGCACATAGATCATATCTGTCAATCGCCCTGTCGCCGGCGTATGGATGCGATGATAATCCTTGGGCGACAGATATAAGGTGCAAAATAAGCCTTGTTTAAATAAATTGACCATTTTTGCATGTCCACCCAATAACTCATTCAATTGAAAATAACGGCCCTTGGCTTGCAATAAACTGCCATTATCAATTTGACCTATTTGGCTGATGACAGCATCAACGGGACTGATAATTTCCGCTTCTGCGAGTGGGCGTGCTGTCGGTTTAAGGACGCGAGTGAAAAATTGGTTAAAACTGGCATAGTCACGCACCTCTGGTGACTGTGCAACATTCATGTCTACGCTATAGTGTTTGATAAAGCGTCTAATCGCCCAGTGAGTAACGGCCCCCATTTGCAAGCGGGTGAGTTTTAATATCAGCCGCGACAATAAGTGTTGTGGAATAAGATATTGCGGTAGGGTTAAAAGTTGCTCGCTCAAAGAATTTTTCATGCCTGTGTACTAATGTAGAATGTAAAATGATAAGGGAATAGCTAATTAATGGAGATTTGATTTCAGGCTTTAATAATAACTACAAGGATTGTATATAATAAGGGATTTTATTCGCTTTAGCCAAAATCATCTCAGTCAACTTGTTATCAATACAGCAATGATAAGGGAATAGCTAATTAATGGAAATTTGATTTCATCGCAAAAGCTTCGATTTTATCGAATTCGTTCATTGCGATAAATTAGCAAAGAAATCCTTTTTTATATACAATCCTTGTAGTTATTGGGCGCACGAAAAAACGTGATCATCGAGACAAAAGCTCGTGGCGCCTGATTTCTGGTTTCACTTGAAATGACAAAAGCGCAGGATCGCTAACGACTCCTACGACTTATAGCTGCTGTTTAATCACGTCAGTAACTTCCTCAGAAACGATTGCTATCGGCACCAACCGCCCAACGGTGGTGTAGTAGTCATAGCCTATCGGTGTCGTGGTGGCGCGTTCGTTAAATCGCTGAATGTTGGCTAAAAACCAGTCGCGGGTGGCTGGCATGGGTAAAATATATAAATGGTGGGGAACGACGAAATAATAAAATAGCAAATCGGCTTGCGTGTAGAGAAAACAGCCAGGAGTGCCTTTTTCCTTATTGCTATGAGTTTCAAAGAAAAAATTGCCGGTTTGATGCCAACGATCACCTTTAATTTCTACTTGGTAGCTGCGTTTGTCAGTCGTCCACAATAAATCAACATCAATTTGTTGATAAGCGGGATTGTCTTCAACATTTTGAATACGCAGGGTTTGTGGCAAACGACGCAACCAAGCGTCAATATCAGCCGTCGCCTGCCGGGCAACTTGCATTCCCTTTGTCATGCTAATACGGCGTGTCATACGTTTCTCCTTTGCCTTAGCTTGTGCTAAAAATCCGATGTCTTTAAGACATCGGATTTTTTGAAAAAATGGATATTGACTCAATATGTAAATAATATGAAGTAAGCCTCAAATCCAAATACACACCTCAAACATCATTCACCGCGGTGACGATACACAATACTTGTATACCTTCTCCGCGCCCAAAAGCGGTTAAGCCTTCCCCAGTTGTCGCAGTAATGCCTATATCTTGTGTTTCCAGCTCCAACAGTTCACCGATACTTGCTTTCAGTTCAGGAATTTTGGGCGTAATTTTTGGTGTTTTGCATTCAATGCTGCATGAAACATGACAAATACGCCAATCTCTTAAATACTTAAGTGCTTCTTGCACATAGACGCGGCTATCACGAATACCCTGTTTTAAACACAACGCATCGGTGACAGCACCAAGGATATTCACGCCAGTCACACCCGAAATGGCATTACACAGCGCATGCAATACCACGTCAGCATCACTATTGCCTTGCAAAGGCGGTTCGCCATCAAATTCTACGCCACCGAGTAGAAGTTTTTTCTGTTTATTTTCAAAATCAAAACGATGACTATCTTGTCCTAATCCAGTTTTAATACGCATTCGTCATTGATAATCGGTAATAAGTAATAAGGCAGGAGTCCAAACTTTATCATTTCCCACTTCTCCGTTCCCGTTGTTCCTTTCCCTAACCCTGTTGTTGTTGCAAATAGAGTTCTGCCAAATTCAAATCTTGTGGATGAGTGATTTTAATATTGTCCGCATGCCCTTCAATTAATACGGGACGATGTCCCAATTTTTCCATCGCCTGTGCATCATCAGTCACTAATTCTCCACCACTCAAAACGCTCTGCAACGCGTTGGACAACGCTTCTAAACGAAACATCTGCGGTGTCAATGCATGCCATTGCTTCCCGAACGGACTGAGTGTTAGAGATATTAATATGAGTTCGCTTCATCGTATCGCGCACCGGCACCGCTAATAGTCCACCAACCGGATGGTGAGCCAATTGTGTCATGAGCGTTTCAATATCCGCTTGTCGCACACAAGGCCTTGCGGCATCATGCACTAATACCCAATCATCCGGCTCAGCGTGTGGTTGCAACGCTTGCAAGCCATTTAACACGGAATGGCAACGCTCCGCCCCACCGCTGACACGAATCACCGGCCTCGGCAACGTGAGCGTTTCCCAATAAGGATCATCTTCGGCCACACAGACAACAATGCCAGCAATCTGTGCTAAATTAAGCCGCTCCAAAGTATGTTGGAGAATCGGTTTGTCGCGCAAGCGTAAATATTGTTTTGGGCGGCTACTACCCATACGCGAGCCAATCCCGGCCGCCGGCACAATCGCCCAATAGTTAGGAATATTATTCGACAATTTGATAAAAAACCTCGCCTCGTTTAATCATACCTAATTCCAAACGCGCTCGCTCCTCAATCGCCTCCAAACCGCTTTTGAGATCGGCCACCTCGGCAACGAGCGCATCATTGCGAATTTTAAGGACAGCATTTTTTTGCTGCTGCTGTTCTATCATTTTTTTTAGACTATTATATTCTTGGTAACTGCCTTTACCAATCCAAAAATGATATTGTAAATTAATCAGCAATAATGACAAAATAACAATGAGTATTTTCATCTGGTTAGTACCTTTTTCGCCCGTTTATCACTAGGAGTCCAAATTTTAGTTTGGCAGCCACAATCCAAGTAGCGCGACTTAGGGCCATACTTTAATTTGAAAACATCCAAACTATTTAATGGCCCTCAAACAAGACTGCGCCAAATAACCGTACAAAAATCATTGTAAAAACACTAGACTTCAGCGCCTAAGTTTGTAGTAGGCGCTTTAGCGCCTAAGTTAATTTGAAAACCTCCAACGTCGGCAAAAGTTTCGCTTCGCTGTACTTTTGCCGACGTAAGTATTTTATGGCCCTCAAACCAGACGGCTCCAAGTTTGGACTCCTGCCAAACTCGGCCATTAGTTAGTTTGGACGACTGCCAAAGTAAAGTTTAGAGTCCTGCCAAACTCAAGTTTGGACTCCATGACAAGAAATTCTCTTGTTCTACATTTCGTTGCCATACGTAAAGTCCTTGATGAGAGACGCGAATGATTGTTCCCATTTGTTTGGTGAATGTCTCGAACTCAGGATGATTGAATAAACGGCGTATGAAAATAGCTGTCTCATCCCGTGTCACCGCTAAGCAAACAAGACAATAATGAGGATGGCATAAGTGATGTTTATAAAAACCTAAGTCACGAGTAAAAAATACCGGCTTATGCTTTGTCAGTAAAAAATATAAGAATTCCTGATCTTTGATGCCTTTTTGACCAACATCGTTACCCATTTGATAAATGCGAATACGCCAGCTTTTGATAAGTTGACGTTGTGTGTCTGGGATGTTTTCATCGAAAATATTCACGTTGCCACCGGTTCCAAAATATATTCATCAATATGTTCAATCAATGCCCGACTCGCTAGTTGCACGGCTTCTTTAATGGCTTCGGTTGTAATACTGCCGTGCCATTCTTCAAGAATGGTTTCCCAAGCCATGCCACTTGCCACTTGTTCTAGCACATCTTCTACAAAGATGCGTGTTCCTCGAAAAATAGGTTTGCCGTGGCAAATGTTAGGATCAGTGATAATATAACGGCCAGCTATTTGAGTTTCCATTTTGATTATGATTGATTCGGTTGTTAGTGATTATATAAATGTTTTTAACGCAACTACAAGGATTAGCTTTGCGATCCTTCGGTTCGTGATAACTACTAGTGCAGGAGAGCGGAAATCCTCATACCACCCGTTAGTACAACTTCTTTTAGGACATCACTCTGTGCCAAGAAATCCGATTTTTTGGAAAAATAGGATTTCTTGGTGGTACGGGAATTTATGCTTTCCTGCACTAGCCCCAAAGGGGCGTATTATTAAAGCTAGGGGCAACGCCCCTGGGCTTATTAAAGCTACTGAAAACTCCGGAGAACTTTTTGGCATCTAATAAATTCAATGAGTTACATGGATATGCACCACCTAAAATCAATGAATTACAGAGTTTTCCGGAGTTTTCAGAAAGCTAGGGGCAACGCCCCTGGGCTTATTAAAGCCAGGGGCAACGCCCCAGGAAACAATTCAAGAATCAAGGTTGCCATAAGCGAATACTTGCTCAACTGTGATAGAGAGTTCTGGAAAAGTGGGTGAGATGATGCGTTGTTGAGCCGTGAATACGGTTTCTTCATAAAGTCCTTCTTCTAACAACAAAACCGTTATTTTAGCCTCATAAGGATCGACAATCCAATATTCTGGAATGCCCAGTACCGTATATTCTGAACGTTTATAGCGATAATCACGTTTGACTGATTCGGGACTAACGACTTCTACGGCTAATAAAGGTGGCTTATCAAAAACCGCCGATTCTTTCAACATTTCTGTCACCTGTTGTTTGGTGGCGACGCAGACATCTGTTATTCGTGATTGACGGATACCTGTTCTAACACCAATTTCTCGCAAAGAGATATAAGGGCGATTTTGACGTTTAATTTCTGCTTTAAAGGTGTCATTGATGAAGTCAGCAATTAATATATGTAAAAAAGTGGGCAAAGACATGGGTATGATTTCTCCATCAACGAGTTCGTAGCGGTTATCGGTGCCATCATCATAGTCTAGGTATTCTTCAAAAGAGATGAGACGTTCAGCAGTTGCGAAAGGCATTATGATAATCTCCTAATACTTAAAAAATATAAGCCAGTCAAGGGCCTTTTCATCCCACGTTTGTAGTAGTCGCTTTAGCGACTAGCGTTTTAGGCTGTTATTAGTTTTAGGCGATAAATCGCCTACTACAAATACTAGAAAATGTGCCCCCCGACGCGCCAACCCCAAAGGGGTTAAATATGAATAGCCACAGGTGCAACCTGTGGTAGTGGTAGTGGTAAAGTCAACCCCAAAGGGGTTGAATATGAAACGCAGTAACGAGCGGAGCGAGATAATAGCCTTAAGGAAAACCTGTGGAAAATGTGCCCCCGACGCGCCAACCCCAAAGGGGTTGAATATGAAACGTAGTAACGAGCGGAGCGAGATAATAGCCACAGGTGAAACCTGTGGTAGTAGTGGTAAAGTCAACCCCAAAGGGGTTGAATGCGTTGAGTTTGGGTGGTTGTACAAACGTTTGGGCGATAAATCGCCTACTACAAACGGGCCTTTTCCGTACGATATGGCATTGCCGCTAGGGTGGAGTTTAATAAGAAAATGAGGAAAAGGATTTGAATGATAGCATTGAATTGGTTTT